>RFQY01000001.1 GCA_009924775.1 Paracoccaceae bacterium
GACCTTGGTGAAAATAGGGGCGCACAAGGCGCATATCCGACAGGTGCGTGCCGCCGATATGGGCGTCGTTGAAGATGAAGATATCGCCATCGGCCAAATCACCGTCGTGGCCATATTTGTCGATCACCGCCTTCACGGCAAACGACATCACGCCCACGAAAATGGGCAGGCCAGATTTACCCTGCACCAGCGTATCGCCGCTGTCGGCATGGTATAGGCCGTGGCTTGCGTCATGCGCCTCGGCGATGATCGGGTTAAAGGCGGCGCGAAACAGCGTGGCATCCATTTCATCGGCGATCTGTTCCATGCGCCCTGCCAGAACCGCCAGTGTGATTGGGTCGATGCTCATGCCATGTTCGCCTTTGTTTCGGCCATATCGTTCCATACGTCTTGGCGCGTCAGCAGCCCGCCTTCCATTTCGAAGCGGTCGATAAAACGAATGTCTGCGAAGGCAGTGCCATCCAGCCATTCGCCGTAAAGCGTGCCCATGGAATAGACCACGGTGGTGGGCCCGTTTTGCAGCGCCTCGAACCGGTCATAGGTTTTTTTGACAAATGCATAGCGCGGCTTGGCCCAAGCGATCAGCTGTTCCAGCGTGGTCATGCCCGGCGCGTCGGGGAAATTCATCACAAAGCCCGGCGCCAGCATGGCCCGGGCGGTGTTGATGTCGCGTGCCTCCATTGTTGCCAGATAGGCGCGGATGGTGTCGCAGGGGTCGGGGCGGGCCGGGGCGCCGCTGCGGGCCTGCCCGCCGCGCATGTAATTGGCCGCGGGCATTTCGTGGATCATCACGGTCACCGCCTCGGGGGTGGCGGGGATGACCATGCAGGCGGCATCTGTCAAGCCGCGGGCAAGGCGCTGCTTGTCGCTGGCGCTGTAGCCTTCCAGAAGATGGGCCTCGATGATTGGCATGTGCCGTCCTCCCTGCAATATGTATTTTTGGTAATACAGATTTTGGTTTCTGAAAAGTGCAAATATTTGCTGAATTTTGATATGGATTTCTTGATTTTCGCAGCCTCGGTGCTAGGCTCTGGACGAATCCGCCAACAGGAGGGCGTGCCGGGTGACAACAGCTACAGCGAACAAAAGCACCAAGGCGGGCCTGCCCGAAGGCGGCAAGGCGCGCAGGGTGTATCTGTTGCTGCGCGATGAAATGTCAAATGGCAGCTATGTCCCCGGCTCGGCGCTGCCGGGCGAGCAGAAGTTGGCCGAAATTTACGGTGTCAGCCGCGTTACCGTGCGCCGCGCCCTTGAGGTGTTGGAAAGCGATGGGTTTATCCAGCGCCGTGCCGGTTCGGGCACTGTGGTGCGGCCAATGGCCCAGCCCGCCGGGCAGGTTGCTGCCGATATCGCCACATTGATGCCGCAACTGGTCGAGATGGGGCAGGCCACCACCGCGCGGCTGCTGTCTTTTTCTTATGGCCCGGCGCCTGCCGTTGTGGCCCAAGCGATGGTGTTGGCGCCCTCGGCGCGGGTGCAAACCGCCACCCGTGTGCGCCTGATCGATGGCCAGCCGTTTTCGCACCTAACCACCTATGTGCCCGAGGATGTGGCCGCCAATTACACCGAGGCCGATTTGGCCACGACACCGCTTTTTCGCCTGCTGGAACGCTCGGGCGTGAAAGTCACCGATGCGCGCCAGACCGTTAGTGCCACGCTGGCGGCGCCTGATGTGGCCGAGGCGCTAGAGGTGGCGGTTGGCACCGCGCTTTTGTCGCTGCGCCGCGTGGTGCGCGATGTCAACGGAAAGGGCGTGGAATATCTGTCTGCGCTTTACCGCCCAGATCTGTTTCGCCTTGAGATGACATTGGATCGGGTGGGCGCCGAGGGCCGCCGCCATTGGGCGCCGGTGATTGACCCGGCCACCGGGGCAGGGGGCGCGCAATGACGCAGGCGCCCGCAGCCACAGCACCGGCCACGCTGTTTGACAAGCTGTGGCAGGCGCATGAAATAACCCGCCGCGCGGATGGGGCCTCGTTATTGTGGGTCGATCGCCATTTGGTGCACGAGGGCAGCCACCACGCCTTTGCCAAGCTGGCCGCGCGCGGTGCCCCCGTGGCCGAGCCGCAGCTGACCTATGCGGTGGTCGATCATTACGCCCCAACCCGGGGGCGCGATGCCATTCCCGCAGGCGATATCCGGCGTATGATCGAGACGCTGGGCCAAAACGCGCACCGCCATGGCCTGCGCCTGTTTGGTCTGCGCGATCCTGATCAGGGCATTGTGCATGTCGTCGGCCCAGAGCAGGGGCTGACCCTGCCGGGGTTCACGGTGAATTGCGGCGATAGCCATACCTCTACCCATGGTGCGTTTGGCGCCTTGGCCTTTGGCATTGGCGCCACCGAGGTGGCCCATGTGCTGGCCACGCAAACGATTTGGCAAATGCGGCCCAAGACCATGCGCATCACGGTTGTGGGGCAATTGGGGCCGGCGGTTGGGGCCAAGGATTTGGCGCTGCACTGGATCGCGCGGCTGGGGGCCGATGGAGCGCGCGGCCACGCCATTGAATATGCAGGCCCCGCGGTGCGCGCCTTGTCGATGGAGGGGCGCATGACCTTGTGCAATCTCTCGATCGAGGGGGGCGCGCGGCTGGGCATGGTGGCGCCCGATGACACGACTTTTGCCTATCTCAAGGGGCGCCCCTTTGCGCCTGCGGGCGCTGACTGGGCGCGCGCGGTTGCGCTTTGGGCCCGCCTGCCCAGCGATGACGGCGCCCAATTCGACCGCGAGGTTGAAATTGACGCAAGCGATATCGCCCCCACCGTGACATGGGGCACCTCGCCCGAAGAGGCGCTGCCGATCACCGGCCATGTGCCAAACCCCGCGCAATTGCCGCCCGCGCGCGCGGCGCGTGCCAGCGAAGCGTTAGACTATATGGGCCTAAGCGCGGGCCAAGCCCTGCAGGGCGTGGCGGTGGATCAGGTGTTTATCGGCTCGTGCACAAATGGGCGGATCGAAGATTTGCGCCTTGCGGCCAAGGTGCTGCAGGGCCGGCGCGCCAAGGTGCCGGGGCTGGTGGCGCCCGGTTCGGCCTTGGTCAAGGCCCAAGCCGAGGCCGAGGGGCTGGACCGCATTTTTACCCAAGCGGGTCTGGACTGGGTCGAGGCGGGCTGTTCCATGTGCGTGGGCATGAACGGTGATCTGGTGGCGCCGGGCAAACGCTGCGCCTCGTCGACCAACCGCAATTTCAAGGGCCGCCAAGGGCGCGGCGCGCGTACCCATTTGATGAGCCCGGCGATGGTGGCCGCCGCCGCCATCACCGGCACGCTGTGCGATGTGCGCCCCTTGTTGGAGGGGCGGGTATGAGCGCGGGCTGGACCCATCACAGCGGCACGGCGGTGGCCTTGGACTTGGAAAGCGTTGACACCGATCAGCTGATCCCTGCGCGCTTTATGTCGGTGCCGCGGGTGCAGGGCTATGGGCCGTATCTGCTGCATGATTTGCGCTATGATGGGGCGGGGCAAAAGCTGCCCGATTTCGTGCTGAACCGGCATGAGGGGGCCAGCATCTTGGTGGCGCGGCGCAATTTCGGCTCGGGCTCATCGCGCGAGGCGGCCGTGTATGCGCTGGTTGATTTCGGCATGCGCGTGGTGGTTGCGCCCAGTTTTGGCGATATTTTCTCGGCCAATGCGGTCAATAACGGGTTGCTGCCCTTGGCGCTGCCCGAGGCCGATGTCGATCAGATCTTGGCCATGCTGGTGGCGCAGCCGGCCGAGGCCCGCGTTGATTTGCAGGCGGGAAATTTGCGTATCTGCGGGCGGGATTACGCGTTTCAGCTGCCCCAGGTTTGGCGCGAAAAATTGATGAACGGGTGGGATGATATCGATTTGACCACCGCACGCGCACCACAGATTGCGGCCTATAAAACGGCCCGCCGCGCCAGCACCCCATGGGTTTGGCCAAGCTAAAATAAGGGTCCGCGCGGCAGCTGTGCCGGGCGGCTTTATTCGGGGGGGAACCCCCACAACAGGGTGGGGGATACCCCCGACAAAGGAGAGCGAAGATGAAACACACACTTATTGGCGGCGTCATTGCCAGCACCATGCTGGTGGGCGCGGCCCAAGCCACCGAAACCATCACCGCAGTGCATGCCTTTCCGGCAACGCTGATCTACACCCAGTCCTTTTTGAAATTCGTGGACAAGGTGAATGCCGCAGGCGAGGGCGTGGTGCAAATCGAGGTGCGCGGCGGCCCCGAAGCGATTGGTATGTTCCAGCAGCCCGACGCCGTGCGCGATGGTATTGTCGATATGGTCTACACCCCCGGCTCGTTCTACGGCGGTGCTTTGCCCGAGAAAGACGCGCTGGTGGCCTCGAATTTGACCGCCGTGGAAGCGCGCCAAAACGGCGGGATCGAAATGATCGACCAGATCCATCAGGCCAAAATGGGCGTGAAATATCTGGGCTGGTTCGACAGCGGCGTATGCTACAACCTGTGGACCCGCAATGCCCCGGAATTTGATGCCGATGGCAACCTGAAAGTCGAAGGGCTGAAGCTGCGCGGCAATGCCGTGTATAACGCCTTCTTCAACGAATACCTTGGCGCACAGGTGATCGACCTGCCCACCACCGAAGTGTATTCCGCGCTAGAGCGTGGGGTTGTGGATGCCACCGGCTGGACACAGATCGGCCTGATCGACCTGAAATGGAACGAGTTCCTGAACTACCGGATCGAGCCTTGCTTCTTCTCGACCGATCTGGGCGTGATTGTGAACTTGGACCGCTGGAACGGCTTGTCGGACGCGGCGAAAAAAGTGCTGCAAGACGCAGCCATCGAACACGAGGCTGAAAGCGTGGCTGCGCTGAAAGCAAAGCGCGATACCGATTTTGCGGCACTGGATGCCGCCGGTATGAAAGTGGTCACGCTGGAAGGGGCGGCCAAGGCCAACTATCTGGCCGCTGCGCGCGAAAAAACCTGGGCCCGCATGAAAGGCCTGATGGCCGAGCACCCCATGGGCGATGGTCAGTATGACGCGCTGATCGGCAAATTCTACGATCCCGCGCGCGATCAATAAAACACACGGGCCGCGCCATTGGGCGCGGCCCTTTTTGGCCCGGGGGACGCCATGCAACCACTTATCCGCCTATATACCGGCTTTCTTTACGCGATGGCGGGCGTCGCGGGCGCCATGCTGATCTGGATCATGATTTCGGTCGTGGTGTCGGTTTTGATGCGCAATGCGGGGGTGCAGCCTTTTGCGTGGCTTTTCACCTCGTCCGAATATGCGCTACTTTACATGACGATGCTGGGCGCGCCTTGGTTGGTGCGTGAAAAGGGCCATGTGCATATCGAATTGGTCACAGCCGCCCTGCCGCCGCATCTGCGCCGCATTATCAGCCGCCTTGTGGCGGCCGCCTGTGTGGGTGTCAGCCTGGTGCTGGCGTGGAAAGGCGCGGACCTGTTTCTAACCAATATCGCGCGCAACGATTACGATGTGCGCGCGTATTATTTTCCCCGCTGGATCCTGACCATCAGCTTTCCAATCAGCTTTGGCCTGATGGCGGTGGAATTCTCGCGCTTCGTTTTCGGGCGCGATTTGATGCATTCCGGGGAAGCGGGGATTCACGAATGATGGAATGGTACGAAGCGCTGGCAATTTTGCTGGGCTCGATCTTGGCGCTGATGGCCGTGGGCATGCCCGTGGCGCTGGCGTTTTTGGCGGCCAATATTGTGGGCGCGTGGATCTTTATGGGGGGCGAACGGGGCATTTCGGCGCTGCTGAACAACGGGCTTGGGTCGCTGACCAGCTTTGCGCTGGTGCCCATTCCACTGTTTTTGCTGATGGGCGAGATCTTTTTCCACACCGGCCTTGGCGCACGGATGTTCAACGCGATCGACCGGTTGCTGGGCCGGCTGCCGGGGCGGCTGAGCTATGTCACGGTGTTGGGTGGCACGGGGTTTTCCACCTTGTCAGGTTCGTCCATGGGGGCCACGGCGCTGCTGGGCAGTTTGATGGTGCCCGAGATGACGCGGCGCGGCTATAAAAAGCACATGTCCATTGGCCCTATTTTGGGCACGGGTGGTTTGGCCATTATCATCCCGCCCTCGGCCTTGGCGGTGCTGCTGGCCACCTTGGCGCGTATTGATGTGGGCGCTTTGTTGATTGCGGGCATCATTCCGGGGCTGATTTTGTCGATGTTTTATATCGGCACAATCTGGCTGCAATGCCGGATCGACCCAAGCGCCGCGCCTGCCTATGACGTCGAGGAAATGCGCCTTGGCGAGAAATTATCGCTGTTTTTCCGCGATGTTATCCCGATGCTTTCGGTGATGGTGGTGATCGTTTTCATGATGGTTGCGGGCATCGTTACCCCATCCGAGGCAGCCGCGTTCGGGGCCTTGGGCGTGTTGTTACTGGCCGTGGTTTTCCGCTGCCTGACGTGGGAGGCGGTGAAGAAATCGGTTGTGGGCGCATTGCGGGTGACCTTGATGGCCTACCTGATCGTCTTCGGCTCGGCCACGTTCAGCCAGCTTTTGGCCTTTTCGGGCGCGTCGCGCGGGCTGATCACTTGGGCCACCAGCTACGAGCTGGACCCGCTGATGATGCTGATGGTGATGTTTGGTGTGCTGTTGCTGCTGGGCATGTTCATGGAGCAGATCTCGATGATGCTGCTGACTGTGCCCATCTTCTTTCCATTGGCGCAAAGCCTAGGCTTTGATTTGGTGTGGTTTGCGCTGATCATGCTGTTGGCGCTGGAAATCAGCTTTACCACGCCCCCGTTTGGCCTGTTGTTGTTTGTCATGAAGGGGGTGGCCCCGCCCGATACCACGATGCGCGATATCTATGTGTCGGCCTTTCCGTTTATGGGATGTTCGCTGCTGCTGGTGGCGCTGTTGGTGGCCTTTCCGCAGCTGGCGTTGTGGTTGCCGGGCCTATAGCGGGCAGAAATTCAGGGCCGGGGGGTAAAAGAGGCGATTTGCGTATTGACGCCCCCCGGCCAAAGCCGTAATCACCCCTCAACGCGGTTGTAGCTCAGTTGGTTAGAGTACCGGCCTGTCACGCCGGGGGTCGCGGGTTCGAGCCCCGTCAACCGCGCCACTTTCCCCTTTTGAATGCCCCTACCGGAGACAGTCTGCCATGCGCTTTTTGGACCGTATCAGCTGGTCTGTGGCGTTGGTTTTGGCTGTTTTTTTGGGGGCGGCACCGATCACCCCTGAACCCCATCTGGTGGAAAAACTGCGCATGTTGGTGCAGGGGCAATTGGTGCGGCCTTTGGATATGTTCGATCTGGCCATGCATGCTGCGCCGATTGTTTTGCTGGTGCTAAAGGCATGGCGCAGTTTTGGGGCGCGCGGCGCCTAACTGCCTGCGCGCCGGTCGTTGCTGGCAAAAAATTCCAACAGCGCCGTTGCGGTTTCACCGGGCGATTGATCGGGAAAGAAATGCCCGCCTGTGATGCCCGCCGCGCGCATATCGGCCAAGCGCGGCGCCCAAGTGGCAGCCACGTCATAGGCCTGTGCCATAGCCCCTTGCGCGCCGTAAAGCACCAAGGCTGGGCAGTGCACCTGGCGGTCTAAATCGGCGCGGTCTAATGCCAGATCCACATCGATGGCTGCGCGATAGTCATTGCACATGGCAGCAATCGCCTGCGGGTTGCGCCACGCGTGGCGATAGGCCTGCAGCTGGGCTGGCCCAAAATCTGACAATTGCGCAGCCCCCCAGCCCAATAAGCAGCTTTCAAAATAGGCGTCGGGGTCATGGCCGATCATGGTTTCGGGGAAGGGGGCGGGCTGGGCCAAAAACAGCCAGTGGTAATAGGCCCGCGCCACTGGGGTTGTCAGCGCATCTAGTATGGTTTGCGTGGGCACAATATCCATCACCGTCAGGCTGGCCACCGCCTCGGGATGGTCCAGCGCCATGCGATGTGCGGTGCGCCCGCCACGGTCGTGGCCCACCAGATCAAAGCGCGCAAAGCCCAAATGCTGCATCAGCGCGGCCATATCGGCGCCCATCTCGCGAAACGAATAGGCCGCCATGCCCTGCGGTTTGCCGCTGTCGCCATAGCCGCGCAGATCGGCGCAGATCACCTGCCGCCCCGCCGCCACCAGCTGTGGGGCAATATCGGCCCACATCGCGTGGGTTTGGGGAAAGCCGTGCAACAACAGCACGGGCGCGCCGTGACCGGCGCGCACATAAGCGATAGAGGTGCCACGCAGGCTGGCTTGGCCGGTTTCAAAGCCCTCGAACATCTCTATCCCACCTATGCCTGTGCTTGTGCCAATTTGCCCAACAGCCGCGCCCAGCTGCGAATGCCTTTGTGAAAGCACTCGATGTCGTATTTTTCGTTGGGGGAATGAATGTTGTCGTCGTCGCGTGCAAACCCAGTCAGCAAGGCATCCATGCCTAAGATTTCTTTGAAATGGCCCGCAATCGGGATCGAGCCGCCGCAGCCCACAAAGGCAGCAGGTTCGCCCCATTCTTCGCCCAATGCATCGCGTGTATGGGCAAAAATCGGGTGGTCCGTGGCCATAAGGCTGCCGCTGGCCCCGCCTTTTAGGTGGAATTCAGCGCGGCAATCTTTGGGCAGTTGCGCCTGCACCCAAGCGCGGAAATGGGCGCGAATGGCCTCTGGGTCTTGTTGGCCGACCAAGCGGAAACTGACCTTGGCATGGGCCTGTGCGGGCAGCACGGTTTTGAACCCTGCGCCGGTATACCCGCCCCAGATGCCGTTGATTTCGGCGGTGGGGCGCGACCAGATCATTTCCAGCGCCGTGCGGTCCGCCTCGCCTGCGGGCTGCGACAGGCCGACATCGCCCAAAAACGTGGCGGTGTCAAAATTCAACGCCTGCCAATCGGCGGCAATCTGGGCGGGCAGATCGGGCACGCCATCGTAGAAATGTGGAATTGTGATGCGCCCCTGATCATCGTGCATATTGCCCAAAATTTTCGACAGCACGCGAATGGGGTTCATCGCGACGCCGCCATACATGCCCGAATGCAAATCGCGGCTTGGGCCATGAATGGTCAGCTCTTCCGGCATCATGCCGCGCAGCATGGTCATAATGGCCGGGGTTTTCGACTGAAACAGCCCCGTGTCGCAAATCAGCGCCAGATCGGCCTGTAATTCGGCGGCGTTGTCTTGCAGGAAGGGCACCAGCGAGGGGGACGAGGATTCCTCTTCCCCTTCAAACAAAAAGGTAATGCTGCAGGGCAGGGCGCCATGCACCGCCTGCCAGGCCCGGGTGGCCTCGACAAAGGTCATCAGCTGGCCCTTGTCGTCGGATGCGCCGCGCGCCTGAATGGTGGGGCCATGGGGGCCTTCGGTGATGGCGGGATCGAACGGGTCGCTCTGCCACAGATCCAGCGGATCCACCGGCTGCACATCGTAATGGCCGTAAAACAACACATGCGGCGCGCCCTTTGGGCCTGCCACATGGCCCACCACCATTGGGTGGCCAGGGGTGGGGCGCACGCTGGCGGTGATGCCAAAGCTGCCAAGATCACGCGCCAGCCATTCGGCGGCGTGCAGGCATTCGGCCTTAAAGGCCGGATCGGTCGAGATGGACCGGATGCGCAGCAGATCTTGCAGGCGGGAAATGGCATTTGGCAGATCGGCGTCGATATGCGCCAAAACTGGGCTGGTTTGCATGGTGGCTCCTGTTGGTTTGCCAGCAGGTTAGCGCCGTTTCACGGCAACCGAAACCCTGCTTGCGCCCCAAATTTTTCAGGCCCCAGCGTCGCCTTGGGTTTTACATAAAGCCCAGTTCCAGCCGCGCCTCGTCAGACATCATATCCATGCCCCATTGCGGCTCCCATGTCAGTTCGACATCGACCTGTTTCACCCCATCCACCGGCTCGACCGCGTCGGCCACCCAGCCGGGCATATCGCCGGCCACAGGGCAGCCCGGTGCCGTAAGCGTCATGATGATGCGCACGGCATTCTCGGCGTCGATGTCGATGGTGTAGATCAGGCCAAGGTCATAGATATTGACGGGAATTTCCGGGTCAAAGACCGTGCGACAGGCATCTACCACGCTGTCATAAAGCGGGTGATCGGTGCTGGAGGGCTGGATCAGCGGCGCCCCTTCAAGCGGTTCTGCGGTATCGGTCATTTCAATCCCTATGGGTTCTGCATTTCCTGAGTGAAGATATAGGGAATAGCGCGCCCAAGGTCCATAGCGCGCGCATCATTCTTCAAAACGCCCTGTGTCATAGGCGCAGACCTAGCCAAATTTGCTGTCACGCTCGGCCGCAAGGCGGCCTTCGTCCATGAAATGGCCAATCATGACCGGGGTGGCCATGGCATAGGCCTGATCCAAGGGCAGGCCCAAATGCGCATCCAGCGCGGCCTTGCCCGCAGCAATTGGGCCGGGGTTGCGGCTGGCCAGTGTTTTGGCAAATTCTATCGTTTCCTTGCCCAAGGCATTCGAGGTGAAGATCCGGTTGATCAACCCAGCCTGCAAAGCCCATTGCGCATCCATCGCTTGGCCCGATAGGGCCAGTTCCATCACATGGCGGCGCGAAATGGCGCGCGATACGCCCACGATTGGCGTGGTGCAGAACCCGCCATTATTCACCCCCGGCAGGCAAAAGCTGGCCCGATCGGATGCAAAGACCAAATCGCACGATGCCGCCATTTGCAGCCCGGCTGCCGTGGCGATGCCATCGACCATGGCGATGGTGGGTTGGGGCAGGCTGGCCAGCCGTTGCATCATCTGCGCGCAGGCATCAAACAACTGGGTTAAAAACGCGTGGCCCTGATCTGGGTCTTGGCGGTGGGCGGCAATTTCTTTCAGGTCGTGGCCTGCACAGAAAATGTGGCCCGGCCCCGACAAGACCACCACCCGCGCTTGGGGGTTTTCTGCGGCGGCGTCTAGCGCGCCATGCAGCGCCTCGATCAGTGCCAAAGACAGCGGGTGCGCGGGTGCGCGCCCCAAGGTCAGCGTTAGCACGCCATCGTCAAGATCGGCTGCCACGAGCGGGTGTTGTGTGGTCATGCTTGGCCCTTTCGTTTTTGCCAGTTTGGCCGCTGATTGGCGCCGGGGCAAGCGATGATCGGGCCGGGGGCTTGGCTTGGGCCCCCATTTGCAGTTAAGAGCGCGCCACAGCCTGCCGATGCAGGCCCAAGAAAAGGTGCCGCCAATGAGTGCAGATTTCTCGTTTCAGCTGTTGGCCCAAGATGGGCAGGCCCGTCGCGGGGTGATCCACACGCCGCGCGGCGATATTCGCACGCCCGCTTTCATGCCCGTGGGCACGGCTGCCACGGTAAAAGCCATGATGCCCGAAAGCGTGGCGGCAACGGGGGCCGATATTTTGCTGGGCAATACCTATCACTTGATGCTGCGCCCGGGCGCCGAACGCGTGGCGCGGCTGGGGGGCTTGCACCAGTTCATGAATTGGCAAAAGCCGATTTTGACAGATAGCGGCGGGTTTCAGGTGATGAGCTTGTCTGACCTGCGCAAGCTGACCGAAGAAGGCGTGACATTTCGCAGCCATATCGATGGCTCGAAGCACATGCTAAGCCCCGAACGCAGCATGGAAATTCAGCGCCTTCTCGGCTCGGATATCGTGATGTGTTTCGACGAATGCCCCGCCTTGCCCGCCGATCGCGACCGCATTGCCAGTTCCATGCAGCTGTCCATGCGGTGGGCCAAACGGTCGCGCGAGGCGTTTGGCACACGGCCGGGGCATGCGCTTTTTGGCATCCAGCAAGGGGGCTTGGAAGAAGACCTGCGCCGCGAAAGCGCCGAGGCGCTGCAAGAAATCGGCTTCGAGGGCTATGCGATTGGCGGGCTGGCGGTGGGCGAGGGGCAAGAGGCCATGTTTGGATGCCTCGACACCGCCCCCGGAATGTTGCCGCAAGACAAGCCGCGCTATCTGATGGGGGTGGGTAAACCCGATGATATCGTGGGCGCGGTCAAGCGCGGCGTTGATATGATGGATTGCGTTTTGCCCTCGCGCTCGGGGCGTACGGGGCAGGCCTGGACACTGCGGGGGCAGGTGAACATCAAAAACGCCCGCCACGCCGATGACCCGCGCCCCTTGGACGCAGATTGCACATGCCCCGCCTGCCGCAATTACAGCCGGGCCTATCTGCATCATGTGTTCCGCGCCCAAGAAATGATCTCGGGCATGCTGCTGACGTGGCATAACCTGCATTATTTCCAGCACATCATGCAAGGCATGCGCGACGCCATCGAACAGGGCCAATTTGCACAATGGGAGCGCGATTTTCATGCCCTGCGCGCCGAAGGCGATATCGAACCGCTGTAGGCCGATGGCATTGCTTTTGCAGCCGAAGGGCGCATTAACCGGGCATTCAGCCTGCTGTGAATTGGCGGTTGCCCCGGGCGCGCCCTGCGGGCAGAGTGCGGGTAAAGATATGGTTGAAACTGCGGGGCAAAACCCCCAAGTAACCAGACTGAACGAGGGGGAGATCCTGTATGGCAGGCACCCTCTTTGACCAAGGAAGCGGTGGGGTTGCCATAGATGGGGCCAGACCGCTTGCCGCAAAAAAGGACCGAGCATGCAAGAGTTTAATTCCTCCTACCCTGTACTTCCGCTGCGCGACATCGTGGTGTTTCCGCATATGATCGTGCCGCTTTTCGTGGGGCGCGAAAAATCGGTGCGCGCGCTGGAAGAGGTGATGCAGGACGACAAGCAGATTCTGCTGTCCAGCCAGATCGACCCCTCGGTTGACGACCCGGCAACCGATGGCATCTACCGCGTGGGCGTGTTGGCCAATGTTTTGCAATTGCTGAAATTGCCCGATGGCACCGTCAAGGTGCTGGTCGAGGGGCAAACCCGTGTCGCCATCGATAGTTTTCTTGAAAACGAGCGGTTTTTCGAGGCAACCGTTGCGGCCGTTGCCGAAACCCAGGGCGATCTAGAAGTGGTCGAAGCGCTGTTGCGCACCTGCGGCGACGAATTCGAACGCTATGCCAAGGTGAAGAAAAACATCCCCGAAGAGGCCTTGGCGACGGTGGCCGAAACCACCGACCCCGCCAAGCTGGCCGATCTTATCGCCGGTCATTTGGGTATTGATGTGGCCCAAAAGCAGGATCTGTTGGAAACCCTGACCCTGAGCGAGCGGCTGGAAAAGATTTATGGCTTGATGCAGGGCGAAATGTCTGTGCTGCAGGTCGAAAAGAAAATCAAAACCCGCGTCAAAAGCCAGATGGAGCGCACCCAGCGCGAATATTATCTGAACGAGCAGATGAAGGCCATTCAGAAAGAACTGGGCGAGGGCGAAGAGGGCGCCAGCGAGCTTGCGGAACTGGAAGAGCGTATCAACAGCACAAAGCTGTCGAAAGAAGCGCAGGAAAAAGCCACCGCCGAGCTGAAAAAGCTGAAATCCATGAGCCCAATGAGCGCCGAGGCAACGGTGGTGCGCAACTATCTGGATTGGATGTTGTCCATTCCGTGGGGCGTGAAAAGCCGCACCAAGAAAGACCTGCACAAAGCCCAAGAGATTTTGGATGCAGATCACTATGGTCTGGAAAAGGTGAAAGAGCGCATCGTTGAATATCTGGCGGTGCAAAGCCGCAGCCAAAAGCTGAAAGGCCCCATCTTGTGCCTTGTGGGCCCCCCCGGTGTGGGCAAAACCAGCTTGGGCAAATCTGTCGCCAAGGCGACGGGGCGTGAATTTATTCGCATCAGTTTGGGTGGGGTGCGTGACGAATCGGAAATTCGTGGCCACCGGCGCACCTATATCGGCTCGATGCCGGGCAAAATCATTCAGGCGCTCAAAAAGGCGAAAACCACGAACCCGCTGATTTTGTTGGATGAAATCGACAAGATGGGCCAAGATTTTCGTGGCGATCCAGCCAGTGCCATGCTCGAGGTGTTGGACCCCGAACAAAACAACACCTTCGTCGATCACTATCTAGAGGTGGAATACGACCTTTCGAACGTGATGTTCTTGACCACGGCCAACAGCTATAACATGCCCGGCCCATTGCTGGACCGCATGGAGATTATCAGCCTTGCGGGCTATACCGAGGATGAAAAGCGCGAAATCGCAAAGCAGCATTTGGTGCAAAAGCAGATCAAAAACCACGGCCTGCGCAAAGGCGAATTCAGCGTCAGCGATGATGCGCTTGACGAGATGATCCGCCACTACACCCGCGAGGCGGGGGTGCGTAACCTTGAACGCGAACTGGCCAAGCTGACGCGCAAAGCGGTGACCAAGATTATCAAAGGCGAAACCAAGGCGGTGAATGTCACGGCCGACACGCTGGACGACTATCTTGGCGTGAAGAAATTCCGCTATGGTTTGGCCGAAAAAGAGGATCAGGTGGGCGTGGTGACGGGGCTTGCCTATACCAGTGTTGGCGGCGATCTGTTGTCGATCGAGGCACTGCGCCTGCCCGGGAAGGGGCGGATGAAAACCACCGGCAAGCTGGGGGATGTGATGAAAGAATCCATCGATGCCGCAGCCAGCTATGTGCGTTCGATCGCGCCACAAATCGGGGTAAAGCCGCCGCGTTTGGACCATTGGGACATTCACGTGCACGTGCCCGAAGGGGCCACGCCAAAGGATGGCCCAAGCGCCGGCTTGGCGATGGTGACATCGATCGTTTCGGTGTTAACGCAAATCCCGGTACGCAAAGACATTGCCATGACGGGCGAGGTGACGCTGCGGGGGAATGCGCTGGCGATTGGCGGGCTGAAAGAAAAACTGCTGGCCGCCTTGCGGGGTGGGGTGAAAACCGTGTTGATCCCGCAAGAAAACGAAAAGGATTTGGTGGATATTCCCGACAATGTGAAACAGGGGATGACGATTATTCCTGTCACCCATGTAAGCCAAGTGTTGGAACAAGCGCTGGTACGTCAGCCCGAAGCCATTGATTGGGATGAAGCCGCAGAAGAGGCGGCGGCCATGGCCGCTGCTGAAAAAATGGCCCATGGGGCCAGCGGTGCAATTGCGCATTAAGCCACCCAAACCCAAAGAAAAGGCGCCTTCGGGCGCCTTTTTGTTTCCAATTTGTATAGAATGCTGGCGGGGCGGATGGGCCTGCGCTAGGCTGGGCTGTGTTGTTCAGTGGTAAAGGGGTACGTTATGTCCACCACATCGCGCAAATCTGCGCCAAAACCCGTGGCTGCAAAGGCCAAACTTTCACCGGTCCCAGCGCCTATTGATGTCATCGTGACGCCCGATATGAGCGATCCCACCTTGCCAGAACCCAAAATGCCAGAGCTTAAGAAAAAAGAGCTGCTAGAGATGGTATTGGAGCAGGGCGATTTTAAGAAAAAGCATGCCAAACCCGTAATGGATGCGGTGCTTGCGGCGCTGCGGCTGGCGCTGCTGGATGGGCGCGATATGACGCTGCCACCTTTGGGCAAGGTCAAACTGACCCGGGCCAAAGATACCCAAGGGGCGCAGGTTGTGACCTGCCGCATACGTCTGGCGGGCGATGAGGGTGATAAAAAACCTGCATCAATAGATGAAAAACCTAAAGCTGCCCCCCTTGCAGAGGTTGAAGACTGAGGTTAATACCCCCGCTACCGGGTGATTAGCTCAGTGGTAGAGCGCTTCGTTCACATCGAAGATGTCAGGAGTTCGAATCTCTTATCACCCACCAGAATAGCTGCGCGCGCCCAATCTTTTGGGGGCGCGTTTTGCATTTGGGGGCAGGGTACTGCGGTGATGAGAAAAGTTTTACAAAGATGTAAAAATGGCTGCAAAAGCGTCTTGCGCATCCCGCTTGCCGCCGCTATTTGTGCGCCATAGGGTGATTAGCTCAGTTGGTAGAGCGCTTCGTTTACACCGAAGATGTCGGGAGTTCGAGTCTCTCATCACCCACCATTTCCCACCATGTTTGTGCTGTCTTGCACCTGTGCGATTTGCGCGCTAACCGGGGCGTGGAACGCGGCATGGGCCGCTTGGGAAAGGACCATTCATGATCGAACGTTTTGAAACTGGCACCCGCATGAGCCAAGCCGTGAAATATAACGGCACGCTGTATCTGGCAGGCCAGGTGGGCGAGGGCGAAACCGTTGCTGCACAAACCGCAGATTGCCTTGCCAGCGTTGAACGCTTGCTGGCGGCCAATGGCAGCAGCAAAGAGCAGATTTTGTCCACCACCATCTGGATGGCGGATATGGCTGATTTTGCCGAAATGAACGCGGTATGGGATGCTTGGGTGCCGGCAGGCCACGCCCCGGCGCGCGCCACTGGCGAGGCCAAGCTGGCCGCGCCGAAATACCGTGTTGAAATCATCGTTGTGGCGGCTTGCGCATAAATTGCCATCCCCCTGCACAGCCAATCAGGGCGGCGAAAGCCGCCCTTTTTCATAGGGTTATCAGGTGATGTTCGCCCGGCCTTAGCGCGCCCAATTCCCATGCGCCAATACTGGCGCGGATCAGGCGCAGCGTGGGGTGACCCACCGCTGCGGTCATGCGGCGCACCTGCCGGTTGCGCCCTTCGCGGATGGTCAGCGCGATCCAGCTGTCTGGCACAGATTTGCGCACCCGAATGGGGGGCGTGCGGGGCCACAGGCCCGCGGGCTCGTCGATCAGCGCCACCTCGGCAGGGCGGGTTGGGCCATCGTTTAACGCCACACCTTGGCGCAATTGTGCCAAAGAGGCCTGATCGGGAATGCCCTCGACCTGCGCCCAGTAGGTTTTGGCCATCTTATGGCGCGGGTCGGCGATGCGCGCCTGCAGGCGGCCATCATCGGTCAGCAGCAACAGCCCCTCGCTGTCGCGGTCCAGCCGGCCTGCGGGGTAGACACCTTTGATAGAAATGTAATCTGACAAAGTGCGCCGCGGCCCGCCCTCGGTGCCCCGATCGGTGAATTGCGACAGCGTGTCGAAGGGTTTGTTGAACAAAACAAGGCGTGCCATGGCGCAGCCATAGACCCAAGCAGGGTGGCTTGCCAAGGGCCGTAAAACTGCGCCATTGACCCGGCCCATTTTTCTGGCATTGCTGGCGCCATGGAACGTAAGGATCATATTGACGCCATTGGCGTTGTCTCGCTGGTGGGGTTTGCCACGGTTTTGGCCTTTAATCAGGTTGTGATTAAAGTTGGCAATACGGGCTTTCAGCCGGTGTTCATGGCCGGTATCCGCTCGTTCGGGGCGCTGTTTGTGCTGCTGGCATGGATGCGCTTTCGCGGTATTTCCTTAGATTTTTCGCGCCGCTATCGGGCCTCGGGGCTGTTGCTGGGGGCGCTGTTTGGGTTTGAATTCGTGTGCCTTTTCTGGGCGCTTGATCATACGACCGTGTCGCGCGCGTCGATCTTGTTTTACACCATGCCCATGATGTTGGCGGCGGTGGCGCATTTCGTGCTGCCCGCCGAGCGGCTGACGCTGCGCCGCGCGTTGGGCTTGGGAATGGCAATGTGCGGGGTGGCGTTGGTGCTGTCGCGCCGCCAAGTGGGCGAGGCCAGCGTGATGGGCGATATCGCGGCTTTGGCCGCAGCGGCAGGCTGGGCCGGTATCGCGCTGACGGTGCGGTTAACGCCTGTGTCCGAGCAAAAACCAGAAATGCAGCTGTTTTGGCAATTATCCGTCTCGACCATCATGTTGCTTTGCGCGGCGCCGTTTTTTGGCCCGTTCCTGCGCGCGCCCGAGTTGGTGCATTTCGCCGCTTTGGCCTATCAAATCGTGGTGGTGGCCAGCGCGGGCTATTTGTTTTGGTTTTTCCTGATGGCGCGGTATCCGGCCTCGGGTGTGGCCAGTTTCAGCT
The DNA here is from genome assembly GCA_009924775.1 of Paracoccaceae bacterium. Classification (GTDB taxonomy): domain Bacteria; phylum Pseudomonadota; class Alphaproteobacteria; order Rhodobacterales; family Rhodobacteraceae; genus CAJXSO01. The sequence continues at coordinate 17,634 of RFQY01000001.1, forward strand.
TTTTGTCGCCGGTCTTAAGCGTGTTTTTGGGCTGGATGGTTCTGGGCGAACAGGTGGGCTGGGCCACGGTGGTGGCGCTGGTGATGGTGGCCATTGGGCTGGTGTTGATCAATCGCCGCGCGCGGGCTGGCCGCGCAGCTTAGGCCGGGCTGCGCCCCTGCCATATCCACCCACCGCCCAAGATGCGCGTGCCGCCAGTTTCATAAAAAACGCAAGCCTGCCCTGGGCTTACCCCCTCTTCCGGGGTCAGCAATTCCACCTCGGCTTCGGTGGGGGAGAGCGGGCGCAAAATGGCCTCGCGCGGGGGGCGGGTAGAGCGCAATTTGACCGAGACATGGCGTTCGGCCATATCGGCAAAGCCGCCGTCGCCCAGCCAGTTGATCTGGTTCACCGGCACGATGCGCGTGGCCAGCATCTCTTTTGGCCCCACCACAACGCGCCGGCCATCAACATCCAGCTTTACCACATAAAGCGGCTCGGCCAGCCCGCCAATGCCAAGGCCGCGGCGTTGGCCGATTGTGTAATGGATCACCCCATTGTGTTGGCCCAAAACCCGGCCATCGGCATGCACAATTTCACCCGGCTCGGCCGCGCCGGGGCGCAGTTTTTCGATTACGCTGGCATAATCGCCGTTGGGCACAAAGCAAATATCTTGGCTGTCGGGCTTATCGGCCACCGCCAGCCCATAGCGCGCGGCCAAGGCCCGGGTTTCCGCCTTCGAGGCCAGATGCCCCAAAGGAAAGCGCAAGAACGCCAGTTGTTCGGGCGTGGTGGAGAACAAAAAATAGCTTTGGTCGCGGGCGGCATCTGTGGCGCAGTGCAATTCTGGGCCATGGGCGCCCATTTTGCGCTGGATATAATGGCCCGTCGCCATGCAATCGGCCTCTAGGTCGCGGGCGGTTTCCAGCAGGTCTTTGAATTTTACCCGCTCGTTGCAGCGAATGCAGGGCACGGGCGTGGCACCGGCCAGATAACTGTCTGCGAATTCGTCAATCACGGCGTCTTTGAAGATGTTCTCGTAATCCAGCACGTAATGGGGAAAGCCCATTTCCTCGGCCACGCGGCGGGCATCGTGAATGTCTAGCCCCGCGCAGCAGGCGCCTTTTTTGGCCAAGGCGGCACCGTGGTCGTACAGCTGCAGCGTGACGCCCACCACATCATAGCCCTCTTCGGCCAGTTGCGCCGCCACAACCGAGGAATCAACCCCCCCCGACATGGCCACCACCACCCGCGTTTCCGAGGCGGGTTTGGCAAAGCCAAGCGAGTTCAACGGCGTATCACTGTCGAGGGCCATGGAAGGCTCCTTTGCAAAGGCGGAAGATGCGGCAGAATATAAGAAAATTGGAAATACTCTCAACCCCTGCCTTCATGGCCCGTTAAGCCCCAAGGCGCAAGGCTGCCTTATCAGAAAGGAGCTGCGCCATGTTCTTGCGCAAACAAGATGGCCCGCGGGCCGTGACCATGCCCGATGGCAGCGTGATGACACGCGCCGATTTGCCCGCCATGGGCACAACCCGCTGGGTGGCCAGCCGCAAAGCCGCCGTTGTGCGCGGTGTGCTGGGGGGGTTGATCACCCGTGCCCAAGCGATCGAGTGGTATGGGCTAAGCGATGATGAATTCGATGAATGGCTGGCCGCCATCGCCGTGGCGGGGCTGCAGGGGCTGAAAACAACCTATGTGAAAAAAATACAACCCAAAGGAGAGTAGCGTAGGCTGGTTAGGAATTAACTGCCGGGTAACCAATTTTGTTCACGTTATAGCCCAGCTGCCATAGAACGGAGACTGCTGATGCGCGTGCTGTTGATAGAGGACGACCCCACCACCTCGAAGTCGATTGAAATGATGCTGACCCATGCCAACCTGAACGTCTACGCCACCGACTTGGGCGAAGAAGGGGTGGATTTGGCAAAGCTTTATGACTACGACCTGATTTTGTTGGATCTGGATCTGCCCGATATGACGGGCCATGATGTGCTGCGCCAATTGCGCCTTGCCAAGATTGAAACGCCGATCTTGATCCTCAGCGGCGATGGGGACACCGATAGCAAGATCAAAGGCTTTGGATTTGGGGCCGATGATTACCTTACAAAACCCTTCCACCGCGAAGAATTGGTGGCGCGTATTCATGCCATCATCCGCCGCTCGAAGGGCCATGCGCAATCGGTGATCCGCACGGGCGAAATCAACGTTAATCTCGATGCCAAAACCGTAGATGTGGGCGGGCAGGCGGTGCATTTGACCGGCAAAGAATATCAAATGCTTGAACTTTTGTCGCTGCGCAAAGGCACCACGCTGACCAAGGAAATGTTTTTGAACCATCTCTATGGCGGTATGGACGAGCCAGAATTGAAAATTATCGACGTGTTCATTTGCAAGTTGCGCAAGAAACTGGCGCAGGCCACGGGCGGGGAAAGCCATATTGAAACGGTCTGGGGCCGTGGATATGTGCTGCGCGACCCCGAGGTGCATGACCGGCCTAACCAGAAATTGGCAATAGGCGCCTAAGCCACCGGGCAGGCTGGACGCGGCGGGCATGCGCCCCTAAACCTGAAAGCCAGGGGTTAAGGGGCGCAAAAATGACCGAAACGATTCCAGTTGATGCATTAACCGAAGGGGAAGCCCGCGTAGAATTGGCGCGTTTGGCAAGGGACATAGCCAATGCAAACGCCGATTATCATGGGCAAGACAACCCGCAGATCACCGATGCGGCGTTTGACGCATTGAAGCTGCGCAATGCTGCAATCGAGGCACGGTTTCCTGCCCTAAAACGTGCCGATAGCCCCAGCGACATGGTGGGCGCGCCGGTGGCGGATGGGTTTGGCAAGATCACCCATGCGCTGCGTATGCTGAGCCTTGGAAACGCGTTTAGCACCGAAGATGTCGAGGATTTTGACACCTCTATTCGCAAATATCTGGGCTTTGACGCGGCAACGCCCTTGGCCTACACCGCCGAGCCCAAAATCGATGGGCTGAGCCTGTCGTTGCGCTACGAAAACGGGCTGCTGGTGCAGGCCGCCACCCGTGGCGATGGAGAGGTGGGTGAAAATGTAACCGAAAACGCCCGCACCATTGCAGATATTCCCCAACAGCTGCAAAACGCCCCCGAAATTTTAGAGGTGCGCGGCGAGGTCTATATGGCCCATGCCGATTTTGCCGCGCTGAACGCGCGCCAAGAAGAGCAGGGTGGGAAAACCTTTGCCAACCCGCGCAATGCCGCCGCCGGGTCGTTGCGCCAATTAGATGCCGAAATCACCCGCGCCCGACCGTTGCGATTTTTTGCCTATGGCTGGGGCGCCCTTTCGGCGCCCTTGGCCGATACGCAAAGCGCGGCCTTGCAGCGGTTGGGCGCGATGGGCTTTGCCATCAACCCTTTGACGCAGCGCTGCCTGACCCCGGCCGCGCTGGTTGCCCATTATCAGCAGATCGAACAACGCCGCGCCACTTTGGGCTATGATATCGATGGTGTGGTTTACAAAGTGGATGATCTGGCGTTGCAGGCGCGGCTTGGGTTTCGCTCTAGCACGCCGCGGTGGGCGATTGCGCATAAATTCCCCGCCGAACTGGCGTGGACGCGCCTAGAGGCTATCGATATTCAAGTTGGCCGCACCGGGGCGCTGTCGCCCGTGGCGCGGTTGGTGCCGGTGACGGTTGGCGGGGTGGTGGTCAGCAATGCCACCTTGCACAACGAAGATTACATTGCCGGGCGCGATGCGCGGGGCGAAACCATTCGCGATGGCAAAGATATTCGCCCCGGGGATTGGGTGCAGGTCTATCGCGCGGGGGATGTGATTCCCAAAATCGCCGATGTCGATTTGTCCAAACGCCCCGAAGGCGCGCAGGCCTATGCCTTTCCACGCCAGTGCCCAGAATGTGGCTCGGCGGCGGTGCGCGAAGAAGGTGACGCCGTGCGCCGGTGCAGCGGTGGAATGATCTGCCCTGCGCAAGCAGTTGAAAAGCTAAAGCATTTTGTCAGCCGCGCGGCGTTCGATATCGAGGGGCTGGGCGCCAAGCAGGTCGAGCAGTTTTACCGCGATGGCTGGCTTGGCGAACCTGCAGATATTTTCACCCTGAAGGCGCGTTTTGGCCAAGGGCTGCAACAGCTGAAAAACCGCGAGGGATGGGGCGAAAAAAGCGCCAGCAACCTGTTTCAAGCGATTGATGAAAAAAGAAACATCCCATTTCATCGCCTGCTGTTTTCGCTTGGTATCCGCCATGTCGGCGAGGCTGCCAGCGCTTTGATCGCGCGCCATTACGGCACATGGGATGTGTTTGTCGCGGCCATGGATCAGGCCGCCGCGGCGCTGGATACCCCCGAAGACTGCCCCGCATGGCAAGATCTATTGTCGATCGATGGGGTGGGGGCGGTGATGGCGCGCTCTTTGGTGATGGCGTTTGCGCAACCCACCGAAAGGGCCAGCATCGCGCGGCTTGTGGCCCATTTGCAGGTGGCACAGGCGCCACGCCCCAAAACCGATGGTAGCCCGGTTGCGGGTAAAACCGTGGTGTTCACCGGCACGTTGGAAAAAATGTCCCGGGCCGAGGCCAAGGCGCGCGCGGAAAGCTTGGGCGCCAAGGTGGCAGGCAGTGTCAGCGCGAAAACCGATTTGCTGGTGGCCGGGCCCGGGGCCGGCTCGAAGGCTAAGAAAGCGGCGGAATTGGGCATTGAAACCATCGACGAAGACGCCTGGCTGCGTCTTGTTCAGGGCCTATGAGCGCGGCGGGCCAAGGCCGACCCGAGGTGTTATTCCCGCTGTTTGCGGGGCTGGAAACCTTGCCCGGCATTGGCCCGAAAACCGCCCAAAACATGGGCCAATTGGCCATTTCACGCCCCCGCGATGTGCTGCTAAACCTGCCCCATTCGGGCATTGACCGGCAGTTGCGCGACACGGTCTTGGGGGCCGAGTTTCCCTCTACGGTGACGGTCAAGGTTGTGGTGGGTCAGCATCGCCCGCCCCGCAGCCGTGGCGGTGCATATCGGGTGCAGGTGGAAGACAGCCAAACCAGCTTTCAACTGGTGTTTTTCCACGCCCGTACCGATTATTTGCAAAAACTGTTACCCACTGGCCAGCCGCGCGTTGTGTCGGGCCGGGTCGAGCTTTTTGATGGCGTGGCGCAAATGGTGCACCCCGATCACGTGCTGCCCATGGACGAGGCTGCCGCCATTCCAACCTTCGAGCCTGTTTACCCGCTTACCGCTGGCGTGTCGCAAAAACAGATGGCGCGCGCCGTGCACGGGGCCTTGGCGCGGGTGCCGCAGTTGCCCGAATGGATTGACCCCACGCAAAAGGCCCAAGCGGGCTGGCCAGATTGGCACAGGGCTATGGCCATGGCCCATGCCCCAACTGGCCTTGATGAATTGGCCGCGCATGCACCGGCGCGGGCGCGTTTGGCCTATGACGAGTTGATGGCGCATCAGCTGACTTTGGCGCTGGCGCGGGCGCGGGTGCGCCGGGCGCAGGGGGTGCCCAGCCGGGGCACGGGCGCCTTGCAAACCCGGGTTTTGGCGGCGTTGCCTTATCAGCCAACGGCGGCCCAAACCCGCGCGATTGCAGAAATCTCTGCCGATATGGCCGCGCCTTTGCGCATGAACCGCTTGTTGCAAGGTGATGTGGGCGCTGGCAAAACGCTGGTGGCCTTTATGGCGCTGCTGGTGGCGGTCGAGGCAGGCGGGCAGGGCGTGATGATGGCCCCAACCGAGATTTTGGCCCGCCAACATATCGAGGGGCTTGCCCCCTTGGCGCGCGATGCCGGCATTCGTTTGGCGCTGTTGACGGGGCGCGATAAGGGGGCCGAGAGGCGCGAAAAACTGGCCGCTTTGGCCGCAGGCGAGATCGATGTTTTGGTGGGCACCCATGCGGTGTTTCAAAAAGACGTGGTGTTTCACGACCTGCGGCTTTCGGTGATTGACGAACAGCACCGTTTTGGGGTGCGCCAAAGGCTGGAATTGGGGCAAAAGGGCGTGGCCGTTGATGTGCTGGTCATGACCGCCACGCCGATACCGCGCAGTTTGGCCTTGGCACATTATGGCGATATGGATGTGTCGGTTTTGGATGAAAAACCGCCCGGGCGCAAACCTATCACCACCGCCTTGGTGGCCACCGAGCGCCTTGACGAGGTGGTGGCGCATCTGGCGCGGGCCGTGGCCGATGGGCGGCAGGCCTATTGGGTGTGCCCGTTGGTGGAAGAATCCGAGGTGGTGGATCTGATTGCAGCCGAAGATCGGTTTCAACGCCTGCGCGCGGCTTTGGGCGAGGGGGTTGTTGGGCTGGTGCATGGGCAGATGCCACCCGCTGAAAAAGATGCAGCCATGGCCGCCTTTCAGCGTGGTGACACCCAAGTGTTGGTGGCCACCACCGTAATCGAAGTGGGTGTGAACGTGCCCAATGCCACGATCATGGTGATCGAGCGGGCCGAAATATTTGGGCTGGCCCAGCTGCACCAGCTGCGCGGCCGTGTGGGGCGGGGCAGCCAGCAATCGACGTGTTTGTTGCTATATCAGGCGCCTTTGGGCGAAGGCGGGCGCAAACGGTTGACCACCTTGCGCGATACCGAGGACGGGTTTCGCATTGCCGAGGTTGATTTGGAAATGCGCGGGGCGGGCGATTTGATTGGCACGGCGCAATCGGGCCTGCCACGGTTTCGCGTGGCAGATCTGGAACGCCAAGCAGGGCTGATGGCGATTGCCCAAAGCGATGCCCGCAAACTGTTGGCTGATGATCCGGCCCTAACCTCGCCGCGGGGGCAGGCGGCGCGGCTGCTGCTATGGTTGATGGAGCAAGATCAAGCGATACGTTTGATTTCAGTGGGTTAGCGCGTTTGTTCCGAAATGTTCTCAAATGTTCTTAAAAAGTTCTTTACAGGCGCGGCGCAATATGAGAACAAAGTGGCAACAGATGGATATTTCGCAAGGGGCACCCAGATGCTGACACAGATCATCACCGTTATTCGCCGTAGCAATGATACGCTTTTGGCCGATGCCTTTGGGGCGGCGGCGCTGATGGTTTTGCTGGTGGCCAGCTTGCATTTGCCAACGATTGGCTGAATTCCTGCCTGCGTTTTGCTGCGGTTTGCCTATGGGCCGCAGCCCTGCCCGCAAGGCCCCACCATCGCCTGAATCGTATGTGGGGCACGCCTGTGCGGGCGTTTGAAAACGCCAAAACTGCGCCGCCACCCATTGGGTTGGCGGCGTTTCTTTTGTGCCGGTCTTTGCGTATATCTGCGGGGATTTAGGCGCTTTGCAGGGCTTGTGCCATCGCCTCTGCTGTGGCCTCGACCGATAACAAGATCGAGGCGTGGCGATTTTTATACTCGCGCGCGGGGCGCAGCACCTCGAACCCGTCGAACGGGGCATCCGGGGTGGGGCCGTCGTTTTTCAGCATTTCGCGCAGCTGGTCGCGGGCGCGCTCGATCTGGGGCAGGCTGGCCCCCAAGGCCCCAGCCCCCACAATGGCGGCCGCCGCTTGCCCCAAGGCGCAGGCCTTCACATCTTGGCCAAATTCGGAAATCACCCCGTTTGCCAACGCCACATCGACCGTCACGGTGGATCCGCAAAGCGGCGATCTTTTGCGCGCACTGGCCTGTGGGGCCGCCAGCCGCTGATGATGGGGAATATCCGCCGCCAGCGCCAAAATGCGGCCGGAATAGAGCTTGATCAGATCGGTTTCGGCGCTCATGGCTTTTCCTTTTGTCTTTGCTTGCATAAATAGGGCCCCATGCGCCCGATGCCAAAGGAAAAAACCATGTCCTTCGATCCCCATAGCCTGAAATTCGATGCCAATGGGCTGATCCCGGCCATCGCCCAAGATTGCGATAGCGGCGAGGTGCTGATGATGGCGTGGATGAACGCCGAGGCGGTGGCCAAAACCCTGCAAAGCGGCCAAGTCACCTATTGGAGCCGCTCGCGGCAGGCGTTTTGGGCCAAGGGCGAAACCAGCGGGCACCGCCAAACGCTGGTATCGATGCGGCTGGATTGCGACCGCGATTGCCTGCTGATGCAGGTGCGCCAAATTGGGCCAGCCTGCCACACCAACCGCCGCAGTTGCTTTTACACCGAAATTCAAGACGGTGCCGAGGTGATTACCGCCGCGCCAATCGCCGATTAGGGGCGGGGCTGCAGCCCAACCAGCGCGCAAATATCGGCTGGGGTCAGGCCCTCGTCGCGGTAGCGGGCGATGGCGCGGGCGTCGTCGCGTTTGGCCAGCCGTTTGCCCGCGTCATCGCGGATAAGACGGTGATGGTGGTAAATAGGTTGGCTTAGGCCCAGCAGGTGTTGCAAGATCACATGCACAAAAGTGGCGTCAAATAAATCTTGCCCACGCGTGACATGGGTGATGGCTTGGGCCGCGTCATCGACCACCACAGACAGGTGGTACGAGGTGCCCATATCGCGCCGCGACAAAACAATGTCGCCTATATTTTCAATGGCTTGGTGGGTATTCATCATGTGCCATTCAGGGGCGCCGCTGCCGGTTTCGCAAAACTGCACCCCCTGCGGCAACAGCGCCATCGCGGCGCGCATATCCAGCCGAAGGGCGGCATCTGCGGGCCATGTTGCCGGGCGCGGGGCAGATCGGCATGTGCCGGGGTATATAGGCCCATCGGGGCCCATCTGTGGGGCGCCGTCGCCCTCTTGCGGGGCGGTTAGGGCGGCTTGAATATCGCGCCTTGTGCAGTGGCAGGGGTATACCAGCCCCCGTTGCCACAGATGGTCTAGCGCGGCTTGATAGGCGCCCATATTCGACGATTGGCGCAAAACGGGATGCGGCCAATCTAGGCCAAGCCATTGTAAATCAGCATAAATCTGCGCCTCCCATTCGGGGCGTGCGCGGCTTTGGTCAATGTCTTCTATGCGCAGCAAAAACGTGCCAGCATTGGTTTTGGCCATGCGATAGGCGCAAAGCGCGGAAAACGCATGGCCCAGATGCAGCGGCCCCGTGGGCGAGGGCGCAAAGCGGGTGCGCATCTGGGGTGGGCCTAGGCCGCTGTGCTGGCCAGCCATGCGGCCCATGCCTGTTTGGCGCGGTCTGTATAGGCTTTGTAACGGTCTTTGCGGCCCTTGCGCCCGCTGCGCAACCCGTCGAGCGGACGAAACAGGCCGAAATTCACGTTCATCGGCTGAAAGGTTTTTGCATCGGCCCCGCCCGTGATGTGATGCACCAAGGCGCCCATTGCGGTGTCTTGGGGCACATCGGGCAGGGGCGTTCCGGCCAATTCAGCCGCCGCCATGCGGCCCGCCAGCAGGCCCATGGCGGCTGATTCCACATAGCCCTCGACGCCGGTGATTTGACCGGCAAAGCGGATATTGGGCCGCGATTTCAACCGCATTTGGCTGTCAAGCAGCGTGGGCGAGTTGATGAACGTGTTGCGATGAATGCCGCCAAGGCGTGCAAAGCTGGCATTTTCAAGCCCAGGAATCATCTTAAAAACAGATGTTTGGGCGCCATATTTCATCTTGGTTTGAAAGCCCACAATGTTGTAAAGCGTGCCCAAGGCATTATCGCGCCGCAGCTGCACCACGGCATAGGGTTTATCGTCGGGGCGGTGGGCATTGGTCAGCCCTACGGGTTTCATCGGGCCATGGCGCAGCGTTTCGCGGCCCCGCTCGGCCATCACCTCGATGGGCAGGCAGCCATCGAAATATCCCGCGGTCTCGCCTTCGTGGAATTCGGTTTTCTCGGCGGCCAGCAGCGCATCGATAAAGGCGTTATATTGCGCCTTATCCATGGGGCAATTCATATAGGCTTTACGCTCGTCCTCGGTTTCGCCCTTGTCATAGCGCGATTGCATCCATGCCACCGACATATCGATGCTTTCGGCGTAAACGATGGGCGCGATGGCATCGAAAAAGGCCAATCTTTCGGCCCCGGTTTCGCGTGCAATTGCCTGGCCCAGGGCGCCCGACGTCAGCGGGCCGGTGGCGATAATCCACTGCCCGTCTTGTGGCAATTCTGTTATTTCTTCGGTGCTTAAAGAAATGTTCTCATGTTCCAAAAGGCGCTTGGTGACCGCCTGCGAAAACGCTTCGCGATCCACGGCCAAGGCGCCGCCTGCGGGCAGGCGGTGCTGTTCGGCCATGGCCATGATCAGCCCCTTTGCGGCGCGCATTTCCCAATGCAGCAGCCCGACGGCGTTTTGCTCGTCGTCATCCGAGCGAAACGAGTTCGAGCACACCATTTCCGCCAGATTGCCGGTTTGATGGGCAAAGGTTTCCACCTTGGGGCGCATTTCGTGAATAACCACATGCGTTCCCATTTCTGCGGCCTGCCAAGCGGCCTCGGCGCCGGCCATGCCGCCACCCACGATATGAAGCGTTTTTTCCATGTCTGGGATCTAGGCCAAAGCCCGGGTTTTGGAAAGCCCCCGCACCATCAGAAAATGGCGTTAAGCTGTGGGCGCTTGGGGCTGCCGGGGCGCGCGCACCAGTGAGAGGCTGGCGTGAAGGGACGTAAAGGCGCCGCGTGGCAGCCCCTTTGCAACCGGCGCGGCGCGCCGCCCATGGGGCTTTTGTGGCTATATCATGGCTAAATGTGGCAGAAAATGGGCCGCGTGGAAACTTTCTTGTGCCAAAGCTGCAACAATGGCCCGGCTTAGGGCTGCTGCCAATCTGGCGGGCGCTTTTCTATAAAGGCCTCCATCCCTTCGGCCGTGTCGCGATATAGCATGTTTTCCACCATCACCTGACCGGCATAGTCATAGGCGGCCTCGATGCTCATTTCGCTTTGGGCGTAAAAGGCCTCTTTGCCAATTTTCACCGCAGCGCCCAGTTTGCTGGCGACCAGCTGTGCCATATCGGTCGTTGTTTGGGCCAGATGATCGGCAGGCACCGCATGGTTGATCAGCCCCAGCGATTGGGCCTTTTGCGCGGTGATGAATGTGCCGGTGGTCAGCATCTCAAAGGCGTGTTTTGCCGCAATATTGCGCGACAGCGCCACCATGGGCGTAGAGCAAAACAAGCCAATATTCACCCCGTTCACGCCAAAGCGCGTATCGTCGGCGGCCACGGCCATGTCACAGCTGGCCACCAGTTGGCACCCGGCTGCGGTGGCAATGCCATGCACCTGGGCAATCACGGGCTGGGGCAGGCGGCGGATCGACAGCATCATGCGGGCGCAGCGCTGAAACAAATCGTCGAAATATGCGCGCCCGCCGTCTTCGGCCTGCCGCCCGGCTTGCATTTCTTTCAGGTCGTGGCCGGCACAAAATGCCTTGCCCGCCCCCGAAATCACCACCGCGCGAATGCTGCGATCTTCGGCCAACGCGTCAAACTGCCCCTGCAGGGCTGCCAGCATGGCATCTGAGAGCGCATTCAGCTTTTCGGGTGCGTTCATATGTAAATGGGCCACAGCGCCTGTGTCGTGACGTTCCAACAGTGCCATCTTGTCCTCCGTTCCGTTTCAGTCCAACCCTAGGGGGACGACGGGAGGAAGGACAAGATGCAACTGCGCATGACAATCGACGAGCTGGTCGAGTTTATCGACCGTGAGTTTCCGCAAGTGGCCGATCAATTTGCCATAGATCGCTTGGCCCCGATGGAGATTGAGCTGCGCTTAAAGGTCGATCAGCGCCATCTGCGCCCGGGCGGCACGGTGTCTGGCCCCTCGATGTTTACCTTGGCAGATTGCGCCATCTATTTGGCGATTTTGGGCATGATCGGCCCACGGGCGCTGGCGGTGACCACGAATGCCAGCTTTGATTTCATGCGCAAACCGGCGGCAAATACCGATTTGGTGGCCAAAACCCGGCTGTTGAAATTGGGGCGCAGTTTGGCCGTGGGCGATGCGCTGCTGTATTCTGTGGGCCAAGAGGCGCCCGTGGCGCGCGCCAGCATGACCTATGCCATTCCCCCCGAAAAGGCCCCAGAATGAGCGCGCGCCAGCAAGGCGGCACTGCCTTGAAGGCGGTGCTATTCTTGATGCTGGCGATTTTGTGCTTTGATGCAATGAGCGTTTTGGTGCGGCTGCTGCTGCCGCGCTATTCGGTTCAAGAACTGTCTGCCTATCGCAATGTGGTGGGGGTGCTGCCCAGCCTTGCGCTGATGATCTATACCCGCGAATTGCGCCTGCGTGGCACGGTTTTGCGCATCACGCGCTGGCGCTTGGCGCTGTTGCGGGGCGGGATTGTGGCGATGGCGCAGTTTTTGTTCTACTCTGGCATTGGGTATCTGGAATTGGCCACGGTTTCGGCCTTGGGCCAAACAAATGCGCTGTTTGTGGTGCTGTTGTCTGTGCTGCTGCTGGGCGAGCGCGTGGGGCCATGGCGCATTTTTGCGCTGTTTTTGGGGTTTGCCGGTGCCATCTGGATCATCCAGCCGGGCAGCGATGCATTTAGCCTTTATGCGCTTTATCCGGTGGGGGCGGCGCTGTGCTATGCGGTGTCTATGGTCACGGTGCGGATGTTTGGCCCCGAGGTTTCAAACGGGCTGCTTTACCTTTATTCCAGCGTGGCCGCCGCCGCGGGGGCGTTTTTGTTTGCCGCCCTCACGACGCAATTCACCCCGATGGCCAGCTGGGCCGATATGGGGCTGATTTTGACCATGTCGCTGGTGGGGGGCACGGGGGTGTTGTTCATTATGCTGGCCTATCGGATGGGGCCGCCCTCGTTGTTGGCGCCTTTCGGGTATTTTGGGATATTGACGGCCTTTGGCGTGGGGTGGCTGTTTTTTGGGGAAGCCCCCATAGACACGCTGTTCCCCGGCGTTTTCTTGATTGTTGGGGCGGGGGCGGTGATTATGAGGCGGGAAAACCGGCGCGCGGGGGCGAAAGCGTGAAAATAAATGGGGTATTATAATACCTATTTTTTAAGTCATTGTTTATGTTGAGTTTTTACTGAAACACCTTGCTTGACTGCGCTGGCGCACCGGATATAACCCGCCCATCCAATTCGACGGCGCGTACGCGCTGTCGCGAACCAATCAAGGGTAACCCCGCTATGAAAACCTTCTCTGCTACCCCGGCAGATATCGAGAAGAAGTGGATCGTGATCGACGCCGAGGGCGTTGTTCTGGGCCGCCTTGCCTCGATCGTTGCCATGCGCCTGCGTGGCAAGCACAAGCCGTCTTTCACCCCCCACATGGACATGGGTGACAATGTCATCGTCATCAACGCCGACAAGGTGCAGATGACCGGCAACAAACGCCGCGACAAAAAATACTACTGGCACACTGGCCACCCGGGCGGCATCAAGCACCGCACCGCGCAGCAGTTGCTGGAAGGCGCCTACCCCGAGCGCGTCGTGACCGCCGCTGTAAAACGCATGCTGCCGGGCAACCGCCTGAGCCGCCAGCAGATGACCAATCTGCGCGTATATGCCGGCGCCGCCCATCCGCACGAGGCACAACAGCCCGAAGTGCTGGATGTGAAATCCATGAACTCCAAGAACACGCGGAGCTGATAAATGGCCGATCAAATCAACTCGCTCGAAGAGCTGGGCGCCGCTGCAGGCGTGACCGAAGCGGCCGTAGTGGCAACCCCGCGCGAAGCCGTGCGTGATGCCCTGGGCCGTGCCTATGCCACCGGCAAGCGTAAAGACGCTGTTGCCCGCGTTTGGATCAAGCCGGGTTCCGGCAAGGTCGTGGTGAACGGCAAAGAAATGAAAGCCTATTTTGCACGCCCCGTGCTGCAGATGATCCTGCGCCAGCCTTTCCAGGTGGCAGGGGTTGTCGACCAGTTCGACGTGATGGCCACCGTCAAAGGCGGCGGCCTGTCGGGCCAAGCGGGCGCTGTGAAACATGGTATTTCGAAAGCGCTGCAGCTTTACGAACCCGCGCTGCGCGGTGCACTGAAAGCCGCAGGCTTCCTGACCCGCGACTCGCGCGTTGTGGAACGTAAGAAATACGGCAAGGCCAAAGCGCGCCGGTCGTTCCAGTTCTCGAAGCGTTAATTTTCTGCCCCTTTTGGGCGAAACCAAAAAGGCCCGCAGGTTTCTGCGGGCCTTTTCTTTTGCGGGATGCTTAGCAATCTGGTGCGATCAGACCCAAACCGCGCAGGTAAACGCCAATGGCGCTTTCCAGCAGGTCTTCGGGTGGAAAGGGGCTGGCGGTGCCGGGCGAGTTGCGCGCAAAAAGCTCTACCACCCCGTGGCTTAGCGCCCAAACATGGGCCGAAAACATGGCCGCAGGGGGGCGGCGGTTTTCTGGGATGTGGCGCGAAAGATCTTCGGCGGCGCGTTCTAAAACGCCACGCGCGCGCGCAGAGACGGCGGCCAGCTCGGGGGTTTTGTTGACGCTGATGCCGCTTTCGAACATCGCAATATAATGGCCGGGATAGCGGCGGGCAAAGGCCAAATAGGCCCGGCCAGTGGCCGAAAACGCCGCCAAGGCCGAGGGCTGGCCCTTGTCATAGGCATATTGCATGACATCGGCAAAAATCTCGTAGCCTTGGCGCGAGGCCTCGGCGATCAGGTCTTCGCGGCCCTCGAAATGGCGGTAGACCGCTGCAGGCGTGACCCCGGCCAGCTTTGCAGCCTCTGACAAAGTAAAGCCTGTTGGGCCTTTTTCTTCGATCAGTTTCAGCGCGGCATCTACCAGCGCTTGGCGCAAATTGCCGTGGTGATAGCCTTGTTTACGCATCCCAAATGTCCGGTCCGCCGCAAATGTTTGGATCCAGCGCGCCAATAGCGGCCGGGTTTTTATGTGTATAGGGCAGGGCGTGCAGAACCGCACGCATTACTTCCAGCCGGGCGCGGCGTTTGTCATCGGCACGCACCACCTGCCATGGGGCCTGCGGCTGGTGGCTGCGGGCCAAGGTTTCGGAAATTGCCGCGCTGTAGCTGTCCCAGCGGGCCAGCCCATCGACATCGATCTGGCTGAGTTTCCACTGTTTAAGCGGATCACGTTCGCGCGCCAAAAAGCGCTGCAGCTGTTCGGCGCGGCCGATATTGAGCCAGAATTTGAACAGGTAAATGCCCTCGTCGATCAGCATTTCTTCGAATTTGGGCACTTGGGCAAAGAAATGCGCCCGTTCGTCGGCGCTGCAAAAGCCAAATACATGTTCCACCACCCCGCGATTATACCAGCTGCGGTCAAACAAAACAATTTCGCCCCCGGCGGGCATATGGGCGATGTAGCGTTGGAAATACCATTGGCTGGCCTCGGTTTCGGTGGGTTTTGACAAGGCCACCACCCGGGCTGCGCGCGGGTTTAGGTTTTCTGACACGCGTTTGATGGTGCCGCCTTTGCCCGCGGCATCGCGCCCCTCGAACAAGCAGGCGATGCGTGCGCCGCTGGCGCGGGCCCATGATTGCAGCTTCACCAACTCGATTTGAAGCGCGGCATAATCGCGCTCGTAGGTCTTTTTCCCCAGCCTTTTTTTGTAGGGATACCCGGGCGTTAGGATGGTGTCTTTATCTGCCACCTGAAGCGCTGCGCGCACATCTTCGGGGGCTTGGGTTGCAAGAAACTGGCTGATCGCCCCGTTGAATGGCAAAGTCATGGCAAATTACTCCTGTCACTGGTTAACATGGCGCGACACGCCCCGCCCCTTGGGCGCGGGTATGCGCCCGATCGATGGCGTCGATCACGGCCTCGGGGCAGGCGTGCTGGGGCATATGGCCGACCCCGGGCAATAGTGTCAGCCGGGCGCCCGGCACTTGGCGCGCCAGAACCTGGGCATGAATATGGGCGGGCACCACGGTATCGGCCGTGCCATGCACAATTTCCACCGGCATGGGCAGGCGGGCGTAGTGGCGGCTCATCTCTACGATATGCGGGCGCAGGGTGGTCAGTTGGCGGGCATTGGCGCGGAAACTATCGCGGCGCAATGTCAGCCCTGCGCCAATATGGCGGGCATAGCCCTGTGGCACCGGATCTGGCGTGAAAATGCTGTGCAGCGTGGCATCAAGGCGGCTATATGGCTTGGCCGCGGTAATCAGCGGGGGCAAAAGCGCGCCCCCCAGATGGGTGCCCAGCAGGGTGTAAAGCGGGCCCAACCCCCCTGGCCATGGGTTTGAAACACCCGACAGCACCACCAGCGCCGCCACGGTTTCGGGCTGTGCCAACCCCCATGCCAGCGCCACCGCCCCGCCGTAAGAGTGGCCCAGCACAATGGGGCGGGTTATGCCCAATGCAGCCGCTGCCGCCGATAGAACCGCGGCCTGTTCTGCCGGGCTTTCGGCGCGGGTGGTCCATGGGCTGGCATAGCGCGGCTGCGTGCGCGCCGTCCAGCCAAGGCCGGGCCTGTCCAGCGCCAGCACGCGGTAGCGGGGGCTAAGCGCTGGTATCAGCGAAAATGTAAAATCGCGCAGGCTGCCGCTGGCGCCATGCAGCAGCACCAAATCGGGCTTTTGCGCGCCATCATCGCCGGCAAGATAGGCGTGCACATGGCAGCCGCCCACATCTAGCAGCTGGCCCTCGGGGGGGTAGCGCGCCTCGGCTTCGGCCTCGCGGTAATCGGCGATGCGGTTGATCAGCAGGCCAGCCCCTGCCACGGCGGCGGTTGTCAATGCCGCACCCAACATGGTTAGCGCCCGATCTCGGCCATGTCATAGGGGGTGGATTGGTAAATTTCGTTGATCCAATTGCCGTAAAGCAGGTGCGCATGGCTGCGCCAGCGGTTTTGTGGCTTTTGGCTGGGGTCATCGCCCGGATAGTAATTGGCGGGCACGTTGATGGGCTTGCCTGCGGCCACGTCGCGGTCGTATTCCTCTTTTAAGGTTCCGCTGTCATATTCGAGATGGTTGAAGATATACAGGGCCCGGTGCGCCGGGTCTTCTACCAAACAGGGGCCGGTTTCGGTGCTGTCGATCAAAATGGGCAGGCCGGCCGCCTCGATCTCGGCGCGTTGCATTTCGGTCCAGCGCGAGACTGGAATAACCATATCATCCGAAAACCCACGCAAATAGGGCGAGGCGGGCGCCAAATTGCGGTGGCGAATGCAGCCAAAGGCCTTGTGCTGCAAAATGTGTTTTTTCACCTTGTGGAAATGCCAGATCATGGCCATGCCACCCCAGCAGACCCCAAAGGTGCTTTGCACGTGGGTTTGTGTCCAATCAAATACTTGGGTCAGCTCGTCCCAGTAGGTGACATCTTCGAATTCTAAATGCTCGATCGGGGCGCCGGTGATGATGAGGCCGTCAAACTTTTCGCCACTGGCTTTTACCTCGTCGAAGGGGCGGTAAAATGCCTCCATATGTTCGGCGGCTGTGTTTTTGGTTTGATGGGCGCTCATGCGAATAAGCGACAATTCGATCTGCAGCGGCGTGGCGCCGATCAGGCGGGCGAATTGGTTTTCGGTTTGAATTTTCTTTGGCATCAGGTTCAGCAACCCAATGCGCAACGGCCGAATATCCTGCCGGGTGGCGCGATCATCTGCCATGACCATAACGCCTTCGCGCTGAAGCACGTTATAGGCGGGCAGATCTGCGGGCAGGGTAATGGGCATTACTTGAATAATCCTTGGTTTACAGCGGCATAGATAGGGCGGGGTTCAGCCGGTGGCAAGCGTGTCGGCAATAAGGGTTTCAAAATCAGCGGGGGTTTGCACGGCGGCAATATCGTCGGCGGTGACAGTGATACCCCAATTTTCCGCCATCGCCTGATAGCGCGGCTGGCGATGTGCCAAGGCTTGGGCATAGGTCCAGCGGATAAAGGCATCGGGGTTCACTTGGTCTTCGGTGATGTTTTGCTGGGCCAAATAGCTGTGCCACACCTGATCCAAAAATTCTGGCTGATAGGACATGGGTTTTGGCGCGCGGTCAAAGCGGCGGATCAGCTCGGCGGTGTGGGCGTCGCTGCCCTTGATCCACACCATCAGCGTGGATTGGCTAAGCGCCTGCAACACCGGGTCGTTTGGGTTGTGGGGATCGACCCATTCACAGATCGAGCCGCCGGTATCGCAGATGAAATGCGGATAGCCATAAAGCCGCGCGGCGCGATCGATAAAATAGGGGGTGTCTAACAGTGCTTGAATTTCGGCTTGGCGAAACTGCGCTTGGCGGCGGGTATATTCCGCGTAGCTTAGCCCGCCCAGCGCCGGATTGCCGGGCTTGCCCAGATAGGTCGAGACAGGTTCCAAGTTTTGGAAGGTGATATTCGAGCCGATATAGATGCTGTCACTCATCAGCAAATCGCGCAGGAATGGCACTTTCATCGCCTCGGCTTTGGCATTGTCGGCGATATGTTCGCCCATATACCGGGTGCCGATGCGGTAATCGATAGAGTAGTGAAACCAATTCCCATTTGCGCGCAACATATTGGAAACATGTGTTTTTCCAAGGCCGGACATGCCAAAAAACAAAATGTTTTTATGGGTGGCATTGCGCCAGGCCTGTGCGCTTTCGTAAATCATTTTACCGGGTTCCTGAATTGGCAATGCCAGTGTGGTAGCCGCCCAAACCGGGCCGGTCAAACGAGATTTCCGCAGCCCTCGCGCGGCCGCCCTATTTGCGCCGGGTTTCGGTGAGTAGATTGTAATAATTGCCCGCAAAAATCAGCGCCGCGCCCAAGAACACGAAGATATCCAATGGCTCGTTATAAAAGGCCATGCCGATAACCGCGATCAGCGGCAGGCGCGCAAAATCGATGGGCACCACCACCGTGGCCGGTGCGATAGACAGCGCCGTGGTAAGGCAAAAATGCGCCAATAGCCCAGCACAGCCGATCAGCAGGAGCCAGGGCAGGGTGGTGGCATCGGGCAGGGCAATATCGCCATCCCAGCCCGCGCAAATAATGCCGAATACCGCCTGCATGATGGTGAGGTAAAACAAAATGCAGGTAATGGTTTCGCTGCGCGTCAGCCGTTTTGTGAACACGATAGATAAGGCAAACCCCACCGCAGACAGCGCGGCGGTGAACACGCCCATATTCAGGCTTTCTGCCCCGGGCCGGGTGACCACCAAGATACCCGCAAACCCCAGTAGGGCCGCAATCACGCGCACCCTTGTCAGGCGTTCGGCCAAGATCAGCGGTGACAGCACCAACACCCACAGCGGCGAGGTGAATTCCAATGCAAAAACCTGTGCCAGCGGAATAACGGTGACGGCGTAAAACCACAGGTTTTGGCCAGTGAAATGCGCCATATTGCGCAGCAGATGCACCCCCATGTGGCGCCGGGTCACTTGGCCCAAAGTGCCCGCAAACCCAGCCACCCCCAGCACGATGCAAATGCCAAACAAGCTGCGATACATCATGATTTCAAACGTATCCAGCTGCAGGCTGACCGCACGCCCGGCAATGGCCATCGAAGAGAACGAGGCGATCGCCCCGGTCATCCAAAGGGCTGCACGCAATGTGGCGTTTTGGGTGGGTGTGCTCATCAGTGCCATCCTTTCGGCGGGGGCGTTTTCCCGCCGCCTGCTCACATTCGGGCGCAGCGGGGTGGAAATGCAAGCGCCAATTTCCCCCCACAGGCCAAGCCGTTACGGCAGATTAGGAAAACGCCAGATCGTCGCGTTTAAAAAGCAACGGATGCGTCAGCGCCGACAGCGCCAAGATTGGCTGGCCTTGGGCGTCAAAATTTGCTGGATCAAGGTAGCGCTGAAAAGCGGCTTTCAGGGCGGGCCATTCACTGTCGATGGCGGCAAACCATGCGGTATCGCGGTTGCGCCCTTTGACAATAGACATTTGCCGAAAGACCCCTTCGTAAGACAGGCCCAAACGCTGTGCGGCATAGCGGCTTTTTTGGTTCAGCGCGTCGCATTTCCATTCATAGCGCCGATAGCCCTGTTCAAAGGCCCATTGCATCATCAGCACCATCGCCTCGGTGCCGGCGCGGCTGCTATTGGCGGCAAAAAGATCTTCGCAATGATCGGCCACAGACAGCGGGCGCAAGATAACATCTTGGCCCACCAGCGTAATACCCTTGGGGTGCGGGCGCGGGGTGTAATGTGACAGATCTTGTGAATTGGGCATGGCAGAATTCTGTGCGTTTGGGTTAGATTGCAGTTTCGCTTTTGAGCGTATACCAATCGTCAAAGCGCGAAAATTCAGAAAAGACGCGGCTGTAGCCGTTTTGCGATAGAAGATCATAAATGCGTTCGCGCATCGGAGTGAAATTATGCTCTACGGTGATGCATTTGAACTGGTACTTATTAAAATCAAATGCGTTTAAAATTTCAAACTCGCTTCCTTCGGTATCGATAGACAGATAGTCTATTAACTTTGGCGCGCTATGCTTTTGCAGCAAATCAAGCAAAGAAATTGTTTGAACATCATATATTGCCCCGTTTTGGCGTGCAGCGCTGTGTTGATCACCTTTTGAAAACACGTCTATGGTCGACAGTTCACCCTCGTCGGCCTCGTTAAAGTGCAGGGTTTCGCCCGTCGCGCTCCAAACGCAATCTAGTTCGATTGTGGCGGATCTGTTTGCGCATAAATCCGAATGCCATTTCTTTGCAGGTTCGGCCAAAATACCGCCCCAGCCAAAATGTTTCTCCAAAAGCCATGTATTGCTTAGATGGCAACCGTTGGTCGCGCCAAATTCAACAAAAAAGCCATCTTTCTTAAAATTGGCAACAGAGAGTGCAAAAAGGTCTTGAAAAATCTGCGAGCGGGAGTTTGGAATGTTTGCAAAATATTCTGCCCGATTTTCTTTTCCAATTAAATCGGCCATTTCATATGTTGCATATTGTTTTTGTTTTTGAACCAGTTTTTGGTGCAGGGACTTGCGCACAATTTCTGCATCGAAATGGGTTAAACCCTCACGCCTATTCCCACTCGATCGTGCCGGGGGGTTTTGAGGTGACATCATAGGTTACGCGGTTGATGCCCTTCACCTCGTTGATGATGCGGGTGGCGGTTTCGCCCAAAAAGTCGTGGCTGAACGGGTAATAATCGGCGGTCATGCCATCTACGCTGGTCACCGCGCGCAGGGCGCAGGCGTAATCATAGGTGCGGCCATCGCCCATCACGCCCACGGTACGCACGGGCAAAATGGCCACAAAGGCCTGCCAAATGTCATCATACAGCCCGTGTTTGCGGATTTGGTCGATGTAGACGGCATCAGCCTTGCGCAAAATTTCTAGCTTTTCGCGGGTAATCTCGCCGGGGCAGCGAATGGCCAGGCCGGGCCCGGGGAAGGGGTGGCGGCCAATGAAACTGTCGGGCAGGCCCAATTCACGGCCCAATGCGCGCACTTCGTCTTTGAACAATTCGCGCAGCGGCTCAACCAGTTTCAGGCCCATTTTTTCCGGCAGCCCGCCCACGTTGTGGTGGCTTTTGATGGTGACCGATGGGCCACCCGAAAAGCTGACAGATTCAATGACATCGGGGTATAGCGTGCCCTGCGCCAAAAACGCGGCATTTTCAATTTGGTTGGCGTATTTTTGGAACACATCGATGAACAGCTTGCCAATGGTTTTGCGTTTCACCTCGGGGTCGGAAACCCCTTCGAGCGCGCCCAAAAACAGCTCGGACTCATCAGCGGCAATCAGTTTGATGTTATAATTGTCGCGGAACATCCGCACCACTTCTTCGGCCTCGCCTTGGCGCAGCAACCCATGGTCGACGAAAACGCAGGTCAGCTGTTCGCCAATGGCCTCGTGCAGCAGCATGGCCGTGACCGAACTATCGACACCGCCCGACAGGCCACAAATTACATGGGCATCGCCCACCTGCGCGCGAATGGCCTTGATCGCCTCTTCGCGGTAGGCCGCCATCGTCCAATCGCCGCTAAAGCCGGCCATGCGGATGAAATTTTCCAGCATGGTGCGCCCATTCGGGGTGTGGTGCACCTCGGGGTGGAATTGCACGGCGTAAAAATGGCGGGCGGGATCGGCGACAATGGCAAAGGGCGCATTGGGCGATGTGGCAATCACTTCGAACCCGGGCGCCAGCGCGGTCACGCGGTCGCCATGGCTCATCCAAACTTGCTCGCGGCCTTCGGTTTCGAACAGGCCTGCGAACATACCATCGCTTTTGTGGCCTTCGGCGGGGCTGATATAGGCCCGGCCATATTCGGCGTGATGGCCGGCCTCTACCTGCCCACCCAGCTGGGTCATCATGACCTGTTGGCCATAGCAGATGCCAAATATCGGCAAGCCCATCTCGAACAGCTCTTGCGGGGCGCGGGGGCTGCCCGCGCGCGTTACGCTGTCTGGGCCACCCGACAATATCACAGCGCGTGGCGCCATGGCGCGGATGGCATCGGCGCTGACCGATTGATAGGGGTGGATTTCGCAATAGACGTTCAACTCGCGCAGACGGCGGGCAATAAGCTGCGTCACCTGCGAGCCAAAGTCGATGATCAAAAGGCGGTCGTGGGCGTGTTGTTCCATGATTTGGCTTTATGACGCGCGCGCGCCCTGTGCAAGCGGCTTGATGGCTTGGGCCGCGCAACGGATGTCGCTTTCGCACCTGAATGGCCGCAAAACCAACGTGGTGGCTGGGGGCGGCGCTGTAGAAGATGCGCAAACGACGCGTATTGCATTTTTTCGATGGAGGTAAAGCGATGGCCGAGGCAGATACCCGCAGACGGGCCCGTGGTGGTGGTGGTGCGGCGCGCCGTGCCGAGCGTGGCGCCGTGTCTTTTGAGACGGCACGCTATATCGAGCGCAACATTCCCAATTTCGAGGTGCTCAACGAAGAGGCGCTGGAAATTATCGAACATAATGCCGAAACGATTCTGGAAGAGATCGGCGTAAACTTTGTCAACAACCCCGGCGCCTTGCACCGCTGGCGCGATGCGGGTGCCGATGTTCAGGGTGAACGCGTGCGCATTCCCCGTGGTCTGGCCCGCAGTTTGTGCAAAACGGCACCTTCGCAGTTTACCCAGCACGCCCGCAACCCGGCGCGCAACGTGGAAATTGGCGGCCGCAATCTGGTGTTGGCCCCGGTCTACGGCCCGCCCTTCGTGCATGATGCCAAGGGTGGCCGCCGCTATGCCACGCTGGCGGATTTCCAGAAATTCGTAAAGCTGGGCTATATGTCGAAATGGCTGCACCATTCCGGCGGCACCGTGTGCGAGCCCACCGACGTGCCGGTGAACAAGCGCCATCTGGATATGCTGCTGGCCCATATGCAGCTTAGCGACAAGCCCTTTATGGGCTCGGTCACCGAGGCCAGCCGGGCCCAAGATTCGGTGGATATGTGCGGTATTTTGTTCGGCAAAGAGTTCGTGCAAGAAAACACCGTGATGACCTCGCTCATCAACATCAACTCGCCGCTGACATTTGACGATGTGATGATGGGCGCGCTAGAGGTATACGCCGCCAACAACCAAGCCGCTATTATTTCGCCCTTTATCGTGGGCGGGGCGATGGCGCCGGTATCTGTGGCTGGCACTTTGACGCAGGTCTTAGCCGAAGTTCTGGCCGGCATCGCCTATAGCCAGCTGGTGCGCAAGGGCGCGCCGGTGATCTTTGGGGCCTTTGTAACCTCGATCGATATGAATTCCGGCGCGCCCACCTTTGGCACGCCCGAGGCCTCGCATATCACCTATGGCGCGGGTCAATTGGCGCGCCGTTTGGGGCTGCCTTTCCGCTCGGCCGGGTCGTTTTGTGGCTCGAAATTGCCCGATGCGCAGGCGGCTTATGAAACTGCCAACAGCCTGAACATGGGGCTTTTGTCGGGGGTGAACTTTATGCTGCACGCCTGCGGGTGGCTGGAAGGTGGCTTGGTGTCCAGCTTTGAGAAATTCGTGATGGATGCCGACCAATTGGGCGCCTTGCATCATCTGGCGCGCGGCGTGTCGGTCGATGCAAACGCCCAAGCGATGGATGCCATCCGCGAGGTGGGGCCGGGCGGGCATTATCTGGGCTGCGCGCATACGCAGGCAAACTTTAAGGAAGCTTTCTGGAAAAGCGACATCCTTGATTATAAACCCTTCGAGACATGGTCCGAAGAGGGCGCGCGCGACACCATGGCGCTGGCCTCGGCGCGGGTCGACAAGCTGCTGGCGGAATACCAGCAGCCTGCCATGGACCCCGCGATCAACGAGGCGCTGAATGCCTATGTGGCGCAGAAAAAAGCCAGCGAGCCCGATAGCTTTATGTAAGCTCAGCGGCGCCTGCATATGCGGGCGCTTGCAAGGCATGTAGTTCCGCCATGATCGCGGTCAGCACATGCACATGAAAGACCACAGAATAGGCCGCGTCCGCAGACATGCGGGCGCGGTTTTGTGCATCTTCGATATCGATCAATTGCTCTAGCGCGCGGGCGGTGCAGGGCAGCTCTGTTGCGGCTAAAATGGTGCGCAGATGCACCCCCCTGCGATAGCTGGGCAGCGCGTGTTGGGCGGCTTGTGTTAACAGGCGTGGGCGGCGCATCTGGCCTAAACGCTGGGTAAAATTGCTCATGGCATCGCCTTTCTGAAAGGAACCGCCACAGAAGAAAGCACAAGTTTTCGGGGTGTTGCGCGGTGCGGTGGGGCAGCGTGCGCAGGGTTTGGCCCATGTTCACCATTTCGTAACGAAACTTGCCAAATCGCAAATCCTTAACGGACAGGTAACAGCCGCGGGGCTAGGTCTTGGGGTGGTGCATGTGGCTGGGTGGCCACCGGGGCGCCCCTGTTTTGAGCATGGATTGCGTGCCAAAGGAGGCCAAGAAAGACGATGCAAGATTTGTCAGTTCCGGCGTGGGTGCCCAACGATGCGGCACATTACTTGGCCCACACCGAGGGCGGATGCGCCATTCGGGCGCTGGCCCGCCAGGCAGGCTGTCATGCATCCACGGTCTTGCGCCAAATTCGCCGGTTAGAAAACCGCCGTGATGACGCATTGGTTGACGAGGCCTTGCGGCATCTGGGGCGGCGGCTTTTCCCGGGTGGCCAGCCCCATAGTGACAAGGAAGGTTATGTGATGAATGCCCGTGTTTCAAACCGCGCAACGCCTGACGAACAGCCCAAACAGGCTGAAATTATTGCAGTATTGCGCAGATTGGCCGCGTCCGGCAGCGTGTTGGCCGTGGCCCATGATATGGAAAATGCCGTGGTTGTAACGCTTGCGGGCCCCCAGACGGGCCGCCATATTGTGCCCCGCCATGTGGCGCAAATGATGGCGCTAAACGATTGGATCGCCTGCGATACGCCCGGGCGCGTGATGCGCTACCAGATCACTGCGGCGGGGCGGGCGGTTTTGACCCGCAGCGCGTTGCACAGCGACGCGACATCTGGCGATGACAGCGCCAGCGCCGCGCGGCGCAACCGGTATGGTGGGCCAGAAACGCCATTGATGGCCCTGTCCCGGCGCAAGGATAAGAACGGCAAAATGTTTTTGGCCCCTGATTTGGTCAGCGCGGGCGAGCGGCTGCGCGAAGATTTCGAGCTGGCCCAAATTGGCCCGCGCACGACCCAGAACTGGGATAGTTTCCTGACCGGCGGTGTCTCGGGGCCCACCAAATCGGCCCGCCAGCCGGGCGACCCGCGCCCCATGGCCGCACGCGACCGCGTGGCGGCGGCGCTGCGGGCCTTGGGGCCGGGTTTGGGCGATGTGGCCCTGCGCTGTTGTTGCTATCTTGAGGGGCTGGAGACCGCGGAAAAGCGCATGGGTTGGTCGGCCCGGTCGGGCAAAATTGTGCTGCGTATCGCGTTGCAGCGGCTTAAGGCGCATTACGATGCGCAGGGGCATGCGGCGCAATTGATTGGGTAAGCAAACGAAAAAGGGGTGGGCCGGCACATTGGCCAGCACCGTCCCTTTTGGCCCGTTGCGCCTTAGCCGGCGATCGAGGCTTGATAGATGCTGTCGATCGTGGCGGCGATTGTGGCGTTAAAGTCGGCGTCGCTTTGCTGCGCGGAAAGCCCCTCGGTCAGGGCGCGGCTAAAGCTGGCGATCACGCCAGTGTTTTGCGCCAAACGGCTGTTTGACTCGTCGCGGCTATAGCCCCCCGACAGCGCCACAACACGCATAACGGCCGGATGCTCGACCAAAGATTTATAGTGGTTTGCCAACTCGGGCAGGGTCAATTTCAGCATCACTTCGGTGCCTGCGGGCAAGGCGTTCAGCTGCTCGGTCAGCGCGGCCAGCAGCATGTCTTCGACATGGGCCTTGTCGGCAATCGAAATCGTTACCTCGGGTTCGATGATGGGCACCAGCCCATGGGCCAAGATCTGTTTTCCCACTTCAAATTGCTGCGCCACCACATCCTTGATGCCTTGGGCATTGGCGGCATCGATCACCGAGCGCATTTTGGTGCCAAAAATACCCGCCGCCACGGCCCGGCTGAGCAGGGCATCCAGATCGGGCATGGGTTTCATCATTTTTACGCCATTGGCGGCATCGGCCAAGCCTTTGTCGACCTTCAAAAACGGCACCACGCCGCGCTCTTCCCACATGAATTGCGCGGTGGGCTTGCCCGCCATCTGACGGTCCATGGTCATTTCAAACAAAATCGCGCCAATCACCCGTTCACCTGTGAAAGCGGGCGCTTGGGCAATCCGGGTGCGCATGGCGTGCACCAGATCAAACATGTCTTCTTCGTTGCTATAGGCGGTGCTGTCTACGCCATAAAGCTGCAGTGCCTTTGGGGTGGAGCCGCCCGATTGGTCGAGCGCTGCGATAAATCCTTGGCCTGCGCGGATCTTGTCTGCCTGTTGGGTATTCATCTGTTCATCCGATCCATTTTGTCAAAATTACGCATTCATCGGGGGGCGATCAGGCGGCTTGGTCCAATGCCGCCACACCGGGCAGCAGCTTGCCTTCCATCCATTCCAAAAACGCCCCACCGGCTGTTGAGATGTAGCTAAACCCATCTGCGGCGCCAGCCTTGTTCAGCGCGGCCACCGTATCGCCACCACCGGCCACAGACACCAGCTGGCCAGTTTGGCTAAGCTTTGCGGCATGGGCGGCAGCGGCATTGGTGGCGGCGTCAAAGGGGGCAATTTCAAACGCCCCCAGCGGGCCATTCCAGATCAGGGTTTTCGCCCCGTCGAACGCGGCCAAAATCCGCGCCACGCTGGCGGGGCCTGCATCCAAAATCATCGTATCCTCGGGGCAATGTGTGGCCGCGACGGTGCTGTTTTCGGCATGCGCTTCAAAGGCGCGCGCCACCACAACATCGGTGGGCAACAAAATTTCGCACCCCATGGCCTGTGCCTTGGCCATGATCTGGCGCGCGGTTTCGGCCATGTCATGTTCGCACAGCGATGTGCCAACGCCCAGGCCCTGGGCGGCCAGAAACGTGTTGGCCATGCCCCCGCCGATCACCAGATGATCGACCTTTTCCACCAGATTGCCCAAAAGCGCCAGTTTGGTAGAAACTTTGGCCCCGCCCACCACCGCCACAACCGGGCGCTGGGGCTGGCCTAGGGCGGCTTCTAGCGCCTCTAGCTCGGCTTGCATCAGGCGGCCTGCGCAGGCTGGCAGCAGGCGCGCCAGCGCCTCGGTCGAGGCATGGGCGCGATGGGCGGCGGAAAAGGCATCGTTGCAATAGACATCGCCCAAAGCGGCAAGGCGCGCGGCAAACTCTGGGTCGTTTTGTTCTTCGCCGGGGTGAAAGCGGATGTTTTCCAGCAACAACACATCGGCTGCGCGCGCCTCTTCGGTCAGGTTTTCTGCCGCCTCTAGCGTTTCGATAAACCGAACCTTGCGCCCCAGTGCCGCCTCGAGCGCAGGCACACAAATGCGCAAGGTCATGTCCAGCACAACCTTACCTTTTGGGCGGCCAAAATGCGCCACCAGAATCGGGCGCCCGCCCTTGGCCAGAATGTCCATTACCGTGGGGGCGATTTTGCGAATGCGGGTATCGTCGCTGACCAGCCCGTTTTCGACGGGCACGTTGATATCCACGCGCACCAGCACGCGCTTGCCGGTCAGATCCATGTCGTCGAGGGTTTTCCAAGGCATTGGGCGGCTCCTGTCGAAAGGCGGTTGCGCGTTCTCTTGGCCTGTGGAAAGGGGCGCGTCAACCTCGGCGCTTGGCTTTCGCCTCTTCGCGGCCTAGGTTTGCGCAAACATCTGCAAAGGAGGGCCAGATGGCCGAGATCAAAGACCCCGAAAACACGATTCTGATCGAGCTGAAAGATGGCACCGTGGCCATCGAATTGTTGCCCGACATCGCCCCAAAACATTGCGAGCGCATGAAAGAGCTGGCGCGCGCAGGCCAGTATGACAACGTGGCCTTCCACCGCGTGATCGATGGGTTCATGGCCCAAACCGGCGATGTGCAGCATGCCAATATGGAAAACGGCTGGAACCCCGCACGCGCCGGCACCGGCAGCAGCGATCTGCCCGATTTGCCCGCCGAATTTTCCGGCATCCCGCATGACCGCGGCACGCTGGGCGCGGCGCGTTCGATGAACCCCAACAGCGCCAATAGCCAGTTCTTCATCAATTTCAGCGACAACCATTTCCTGAACCGTCAATACACCGTCTATGGCCGGGTGATTTCCGGGATGGAGCATGTCGATACCATCACCCGGGGCGAGCCGCCAGCGGCACCCGACCGGATGATCAGCGTAAAGGTGGCGGCCGATGCGTAACTGGCTGGCAGCTGTGGTGCTGATGGCGGCCAGCCCGGCGCTGGCCACAGGCCTGCAAATCGAGGTTGCGGGCGAGGGGGCCAATGGCACCATCACCATCGATCTTTTGGATGATGTGGCGCCAAAACATGCCCAGCGCCTGGCCAAGCTGGCCGCCGAGGGCGCCTATGATGGCGTGGTGTTTCACCGAGTGATCGATGGGTTCATGGCACAGACGGGCGATGTGAAGTTTGGCAATAGCACCGCTGATGGGTTCAACATGCGTATGGCGGGCATGGGGGGCTCGGATCTGGGCAATTTGGCGCAGGAATTTTCTGACGTGCCCTTTGATCGCGGCGTTGTGGGCATGGCCCGCGCCCAAGACCCAAACAGCGCCAACAGCCAGTTCTTTATCATGTTCGATCAGGGCTATTTCCTGAACGGTCAATACACGGTCGTGGGCCGTGTGACCGAGGGCATGGAGGTGGTGGATGCCATCAAGCGCGGCAAGGGCCGCAATGGGGCCGTGGTTGGGGCGCCAGATTTTATGAAAAAGGTCACCGTTACCCCGTAATGGGTGGGGCCAGCCCTGTGCTGGGGCATAATAAAAGGGGGCCGTTTGGTCCCCTTTTTTGTTAGGTATAACCGCGCGTTAACGGGGCAAGTGAATGTTAAACCGCGCCCGAATGGCGGCATCGGTTGTTGGGTCCAGCGCTGCGCTGCTGGGGCTGGACAAGATTGCCTCTTTGCGCGCGATGGCGCGCGCCACCAAATCGGGCTTGCCCTTTTCAGCCCATTCTTTGGGCGAGGTGCGGTCCCCCAAGGTGGGATAAACATGGTCGGCCTGCATCCGCGAAAGCGTGGCATCGGTGCCCAGATAATGGCCCGAACCACCCAAGCAGACCTCGGCGATCTGGTCCAGTGCCAGCGTTTCCGGCGTCACCTCGATGCCGCGCACGCAGCGCAGCGCCTGACCGATCAGGTCATCGCCCAAAATCAGCGATTCGTGGCAAAAGCCCAAAAGCGAGGCATGCATGCCTGCGGCCTCGTAGACCATGTTCAGCCCGGCCAAACCGGCCATGACGTTCGAGCACATTTGCTCCCAGCCGGCTTGCATATCGGGCAATTTGCTGTCGGCAATCCCCGCTGCGGCGCCGCCGGGCAGGCCATAGTAATGGTGCATCTGCGCGCAGCCCGCCGTCAGCAAGGCCTGTTCGCCCGAACCACCGGTCATCGCGCCGGTGCGCAGATCTAGGCCAAAGGGCCAAGTGCCAAAAATCGCCGGGTGGCCGGGGGCGATGGCATTGACATAGACAACGCCCGCCAAACATTCTGCCACGGCCTGCACAATGGCGCCCGCCACGGTCGAGGGGGCGGTGGCCCCGGCCATGCCCGCCGATAGCAACAACACAGGCATGCCACCGGCGATGACCTTTTCCATCACCTTGCAGCTTTCGGTGGCAAATTTCATTGGCGGCACAACAAAGCAATTCGAATTGCTGATAAAGGGCCGGGCGCGCCAATTGGCCTCGCCGCCGGCAATCATATGCAGCAGTTCAAACCCATCATCCACATAGTCAGGGTCGGTAAAGGACACGCCGATATGTTTTTTTGTGCCCGCCACGCAGGCATAGATCGAATTCAGATCCATCTCGCGGTTATCGGCAATATCGCGGCACACCATGGGGCGCTGCACAAAATGGATATTGTCCAACTGGTCACAAATGCGGGCGGCATCGTGCAGGTCTTGCACGGTGCTGTCGCGGTAATGCTGGCCCTGCACATCGACCATATGCACCGCTGCACCGGCTGTGCCGTAATGCACGCGCTGGCCGCTGAGGTCTAGGTCGTGGCGCGGGTCGCGGCCATGCAGGGTGATGCCGCGCGCGGCTTTGGCCAGCATGTCTTCAACCAAGGCGCGGGGAAAACGAATGCGCCCATCATCGCCCAAGATGGCGCCGGCATAGGTCAGAATCTGCACACCCGATTCGGGTGCGTCGGCCAAGCCGATGGTTTCCAAGGCCTGCAGGGCGGCTTCGTGAATTTTGTCCATATCGCTGTCGGACAGGGGGCGATACTGGCCGCCGGTCATGCCGGGGCGAATGGGGCGCAGATTTTCTGCCAAAGGCGCTTGGCGTGCGGCGCGGCGTGCATCGCGGCCGCCGCTGCGGCGGGGGGACTGATCGTTCATGATTGGCTCCGGAAATATAGAAGGGTTTGCGTGTGCGGCACAGGCTACGGCCGGCCACGCGCGGCCATGCCCCGCTCGGCCCCGATGGTGCGGGTCACCAGCGCAATTTTCCAATCCCAATCGGTCATGGTTCCTCCCTAGAACTGGGGGAACGATAGGCCCAAGGCGGGGCCCGTCTTTTCCGTTCGCGACGAAAGGTCGCTTTCAGACCTGCGCTTTCGTTTTTTGGCGCTGTTTGTTCAAACGCTTAAGCCGCCAATTTGCATGCAACGCTGACCAGCGTTTCAAAAGCCGCGGCAAAGCTGCGGTCTTCCACGGTCAGGGCCACGCGAATATGGCCTGCCGCCGCGCGGCCAAAGCTTTCGCCGGGCATGACCGCGATTTGGTGGTGATCCAGCAGATAGGTGCCAAAGGCCTCGCCGCTTAGGCCGGTGGCGCGTATATCCAGCATTATATACATCGCCCCCTGCGGGGGCAGGGCGCGCACCACGTTTTGGCCTTGCAAAATATCCAAGGCAATTTTGCGGCGCCGGGCGAAGGGGGCGGCAATCTCTGCCTCGAATTCGGGCCCTTGGCGCAGGGCAAAGGCGCCGGCATCTTGAATGAAACCCGGCACGCCATAGGTGGTGTGAATGGCAAGCGAGGCCATCAGCGCGATCATTTCTTCTGGGCCCACAACCCACCCAAGGCGGCTGCCGGTCATGGCGTGGCTTTTGGAAAGCGAGCCCACCACAAGCGTGCGCGCGGCCATGCCGGGCAGGGCGCGGGGCGAGATATGCGCGCCTTGCCAGACTTGGGTGTCATAGACCTCGTCTGAAATAAGCCACAGGTCGTGGGCAATGACGGCTTGGGCGATCGCGGCCAAGGTCTGGGCAGAATACACTGCGCCAGTGGGGTTGTTGGGGCTGTTGATCAACAAGCTGCGCGCGCCGGGGGCTGCGGCGGCAATATCGGCGCCGCGCGGCTGAAACCCGTCTTCGGGGGCTGCGGCAACGGGCACTGGCACGCCGCCCACGGCGCGAATGGTGCCGGGATAGGTGGCATAATAGGGGTCGATAAACAGCGCGCGCTGCCCCTCGTCCAGCACGGCGTGATGGGCGGCAAACAGCGCCGATTGCCCGCCCGGGGTGACCAGCACATTGGCGCGGGTTGTGGGCACGCCGGTATGCTGGGCCACGCGGGCGGCGATTGTATCGCGCAAGGCGTCCGTGCCCGGAATGCTGGCATAGCCTGTGTGCCCTGCCATGGCGGCGGCGTGCATGGCCTGCAAAATGGGCGCGGCGGTGCGGATGTCATGCTCGCCAATCGTAAGTTCGGTAATCTTGTGGCCCGCCTCGGCCAAGGCGCGGGCACGAAAAAACAGCCCCCAGCCATCGCCATCTGCGCCCACAACACCCGAGATTCGTTTGGATGCCTGCACCAGCCCCCCCTTGCGCAGCCAGTGCGCGCCTTGCGTAGTTTGCGCGCAAACTGTCACCGCTATGGGGCCTTGGCAAGGGGGGCGGTTGGCGGTAATGTTGCGTTCATGACCATGGTGTGCACCCTTATTGGCATTTGTACGACCCACTGACCATTCAGGCGGGCCGTTCACACTTTCGCATTTCAGACGAAGTTGCTAAGCCCGCGTTGATAGCGCGCGAGGATAAGATGAGCGACATTCGCCTTTACAACACCAAGACCCGCCAAAAAGAACGGTTTGTGCCAATTGATGCCACGAACCTGAGCATGTATCTGTGCGGGCCCACGGTGTATGACCGGGCGCATTTGGGCAATGCGCGGCCGGTGATCGTGTTTGACGTGCTCAACCGCTTGCTGCGCCATGTCTATGGGCCAGATGCTGTGACCTATGTGCGCAATTTCACCGATGTGGATGATAAAATTAACGCAACGGCGCTGGCGCGTAAACAGGCGGGTGCCGCGGGCACGCTGGAAGAATTGATCGCCGAGCGCACAGAGGAAACCATTGCCTGGTACAACGCCGATATGGATGCATTGGGCAATGCGCGGCCTGATCATGCGCCGCGGGCCACGCAATATATCGCCCAGATGATTGCGATGATCGATCAGCTTGTGGCGCGCGGCCATGCCTACGAGGCCGAAGGCCATGTGCTGTTTGCGGTGGAAAGCTATGCCAATTATGGCGCGCTGTCGGGCCGCTCGGTCGAGGATATGATCGCCGGCGCCCGGGTAGAGGTAGCGCCTTATAAACGCAATCCGATGGATTTCGTGTTGTGGAAACCCTCGGACGCCGATCTGCCCGGCTGGAACAGCCCTTGGGGCCGGGGGCGGCCGGGCTGGCATATCGAATGCTCGGCCATGAGTTTCGAGTTGCTGGGCGAAAGTTTCGATATCCACGGGGGGGGCATCGATTTGGCCTTTCCCCATCATGAAAATGAAATTGCGCAAAGCTGCTGCGCCAATCCGCAGGGTGGTTTTGCAAATTTCTGGCTACACAACGAGATGCTGCAGGTGGAAGGCAAGAAAATGTCCAAATCCTTGGGCAATTTCTTTACGGTCCGTGACCTGCTGGAGCAGGGGGTGCCGGGCGAGGTGATACGCATGGTGATGCTGGGCACGCATTACCGCAAGCCCATGGACTGGACCGAGAAAAAACGCGCCGAGGCAGAGGCGAATTTGCGCAAATGGCGCGCTTTGGTGGAAGATGTGGCGCCAAGCCAGCCGTCAAAGGCGGCATTCGCTGCGCTGTGCGATGATCTGAACACCGCCGGTGTGTTGGCTGAAATGCACCGCTTGGCGCAGGCGGGTGATGGCCCCGCGCTGGCGGCCACGGGGCATATGTTGGGGCTGCTTTTGCCGCAAATGGGTGATTGGGCGCGTGGCGCGGTGGCCGATCTGGCGCCATTTGCACAGGCCTTGGCCAGCGCCCGTGCCGCTGCGATGCAGACCAAGGATTTTGCCGAAGTGGACCGGCTAAAAGCGGCGTTTCTGGCCGCAGGGCTAGAGGTGCGCATGGCCAAGGATGGGGTAGATCTGGTGCCCGGCCCAACATTTGACCCGACCAAATTGGAGGGGGTTCTATGAAGATGTGCACACCACAGCGTCGCGCCCGGCCCGATACTGCCCGGGCGCCAAGCGTCCCGCGCGGGGTGTGCCTTGACCCGGCTGGCGGCATGGGGTCGTGGGGTGCCCACAACACAGCCCTGCGCGCCCGTGCCACCGGGGGCCGCCCATGAGCCGCGCGCGCCTGTACATCTACGACACCACGCTGCGCGACGGTCAGCAAACCCAAGGCGTGCAATTCTCGACGCCCGAGAAAATTCAGATCACCCAAGCGCTGGATGATTTGGGCGTGGATTATATCGAAGGCGGCTGGCCCGGCGCCAACCCCACAGACAGCGCCTTTTTTGACAGCCGCCCCGAAACCCGCGCCACGTTTGCCGCCTTTGGCATGACAAAACGTGCAGGTCGCAGCGCCGAAAACGACGATGTGCTGGCGGCTGTCATGAACGCGGGCACGCCGGCGGTGTGTTTGGTGGGCAAGACCCATGATTTCCACGTGCAAACCGCGCTTGGCATCGCGTTGCAGGAAAATCTGGATAACATCGCGCAATCGGTGGCCCATGTGGTGGCGCGTGGCCGCGAGGCGCTGTTTGATGCCGAGCATTTTTTCGATGGCTACAAGGCCAACCCGGATTATGCGATCGCCGCACTGCATGCCGCATACACAGCCGGTGCGCGCTGGATCGTGCTGTGCGATACAAATGGCGGCACCTTGCCCGCCGAACTGGGCGAAATCACCCGCGCGGTGATTGCTGCCGGTATTCCGGGCGATCGTTTGGGAATTCATTGCCACAACGACACCGAAAACGCTGTTGCCTGCACCTTGGCGGCGGTGGATGCGGGCGTGCGCCAGATCCAAGGCACGCTGAACGGGCTGGGCGAAAGGTGCGGCAATGCCAACCTGACCACCCTGATCCCAACCCTATTGCTAAAGGCGCCCTATGCCACCCAGTTTGACACGGGCATTACCCTAGAGGCGCTGCAGGGCTTGACGCGGATCAGCCGCAAGCTGGATGATATTTTAAACCGCGTGCCCCTGCGCCAAGCCCCTTACGTGGGGGCCAGCGCCTTTGCCCATAAGGCCGGGCTGCATGCCAGCGCCATTTTGAAAGACCCCAGCACCTACGAACATATTGAACCATCCTTGGTGGGCAATGCCCGCATCATTCCGATGTCAAACCAAGCGGGGCAATCCAACCTGCGCCGCCGCTTGGCCGATGCCGGGATAGAGGTTGCGCCAAACGACCCGGCCTTGGCGCGGATTTTGGAGCTGGTGAAAACGCGCGAGGCCGAAGGCTATACCTATGACAGCGCGCAGGCGTCGTTTGAAATGCTGGCGCGCGCCGAGCTGGGCCAATTGCCCCGGTTTTTCGAAGTCAAGCGCTACAAGGTGACGGTGGAGCGGCGCAAAAACAAATATGACAAAATGGTCAGCCTATCCGAGGCCGTGGTTGTTGTGCGGGTGGATGGCGAAAAGAAACTGTCGGTCAGCGAATCCATGGACGAAACCGGCAGCGACCGGGGGCCGGTGAACGCGCTGGCCAAGGCGCTGGCCAAGGATCTGGGCCGCTATTCCGAGATGATCGACGACATGCGGCTGGTCGATTTCAAGGTGCGCATCACCCAAGGCGGCACCGAGGCGGTGACCCGCGTCATTATCGACAGCGAAGACGCCGCCGGGCGGCGCTGGTCCACCGTGGGCGTCAGCCCGAACATAGTGGATGCCAGTTTCGAGGCGCTGTTGGACGCGATCAATTGGAAGCTGCTGCGCAGTGTTGCGGCGGTGGAATGAGTATTTGTAGCAAAGTGAAACAAGGCTGCATGAACCGCACAACCCAATGGCCAAGATCGTGAGCGAGGGAAACATAGCCGCCTGTGCCGCGTTGGTGCAGCGCGCCGATCCCGACAGGTTTCGCGCCGCCATGGCCGCGCCCGTGGCCGCGCGCGCGGTGTTGTTTCCGCTTTATGCGCTGAATGTCGAAGTCAGCCGCGCACCATGGGTGACGGCCGAGCCGATGATTGCCGAGATGCGCCTGCAATGGTGGCGCGATGCGCTGGACGAGGTTTCCTGCGGGCAGGGGGTGCGGCGCCACGAGGTGGTGACACCTTTGGTGGGGGTGCTGGATGACCCGGCCTGCGCGCTGCTGGACAGGCTGATTTTGGCGCGGCGATGGGATATTTACCGCGACCCGTTCGAAGAAGAGGCGGCGTTTGATGGGTTTATCGAGGATACGGCGGCGGGGCTGATGTGGGTGGCCGCGCGTGCCTTGGGGGCACCAGCTGCGGCCGAAGCGGCGCTGCGCAATATCGGCTATGGGCAGGGGGTGGCTGCGTGGCTGCGCGCCATTCCAGCGCTAGAGCGGGCAGGGCGCAAGCCCTTGGTGGATGGGCGCCCAAATGCGGTGGCTGAATTGGCGCAAAAGGGGCTGCATCGTTTGGCACGGGGGCGGGCAAGCGTGCCCCGTGGGCCCGGTGTGGCGGCAGCCATTTTGCCCAGCTGGGACAGTGCCCATATCTTGGCCATGGCCGCAGCGCAGCCCGGGCGCGTGGCGGACGGGGCGCTGGTCTGTGGGGCTGCGGGCAGCGCGCTGCGGTTGCTGCTGTGCCGCTTGCGTGGGCGGCCCTAAGCGTTATTGCATGATCGATGTTTTGCCGAAACTGGCGGTGAACCCTTTCAGCGACAGCGACAGCTGCAAGCGTTGATCGGGCGCGACGTAAGGGACCAGCCCCAATTTTGCCACCGCGCCCTTTTTAAAGGCGGTGATGTCTTCGTTGGTAAACCCGATTCTGGCATAACAGCCCAGCCTGTCGCAGACGGTAAAGGGATAGCGTTTGGTGATGCCCTCATCGATACCCAAGGTCAGCTGTGCGGTCAGCAATGTTTCCAGCGGCACCGCAATCAGGGCACCGGCGGCGGCCTGCCCCCCTTCGGGTAGGCGGAAAATGCGCACATTGGCCACGGTGTTGCCGCTGTCATCCAGCAGGGCTTGAAACATTTGGCAGGGCTCTTCTTGGCCTTCGGGCACATACAGGCATTCCATGCCCCAATCGCCATTGGTTTCGCGGATATAGGCCTGACCCGGTACTTTGTCTTGGGTCACAGGCTCGCCCACGGGCAGGTCTGCCCCGGTGCCGGTTTGCTGATCTTGCGCCCAAGCCGGCGCAAGCCCGGTCAAAAGTGCCGCGATGCAAAGGGTGGAAAGAATGCGTGCCATCGGATGTGCCCCATGTTGCTGCTGGGGGGGTGCCCCTTGTGTTTGGCTTAGCATGCAAAAATGCCGATGTCAGGCCAGAAAGCCTGCTAAGCCTGCAGAAACGCGCAGATTTTCGCCGATGCAGGAAAAGAAAAAAGGGGCTACATAGGCCCCTTTTTTTATAAGTACACTCCCCGCCGGACTGGCCGACTTAGTCATTGAAAGTGACGCTAGGGCGTTTTTTGCGACCCGTCAACAGGCAAAAAAGACATTCTTTGCACGGCTGGGGCAACATTTGAAAAAAAGGCCGCATCCCAAGGATGCGGCCAGTCTGACAGGGAGGAAATGCCCGCGCCCAGAGGACATGGGGCAAGCGGACGAATTCAGACTGGCAGAGAAACATTAAGAATGTATGCTGCCTGCGTTTGCTGTGTTTGCTGTGTTTGAAAGGGGCGCTGTGGTGCAAGAGGGTGTGTTTATCGGCGGTGGTGGGCCAGAGTATGCGGAAAAGCAATATTTGGCGCTGAAATATGCCAACCGTCACGGGTTGGTGGCAGGCGCCACGGGCACGGGCAAAACCGTGACCTTGCAGATCTTGGCCGAGGGGTTTTCCAACGCCGGGGTGCCGGTGATCTTGTCTGATGTAAAGGGCGATCTGTCGGGCATGGCGCGCGCGGGCGATGCGGCGGGCAAGCTGCATGCGCCCTTTATGGCGCGCAATGCTACCATCGGTTTCGAAGATTTCGCCTATGCCGCCAGCCCGGTGACGTTTTGGGATATTTTTGGCCAACAGGGGCACCCGCTGCGCACCACGGTGGCCGAAATGGGGCCCTTGTTATTGGCGCGGCTGTTAGAGCTGACCGAGGCGCAAGAGGGTGTTTTGAACATCGCCTTCCGTCTGGCCGATGAACAGGGTTGGCCGCTGTTGGATTTGAAAGACCTGCAATCGCTGTTGGTGTGGCTTGGCGAAAACGCAGGCGAGATTGCGCTGCGCTATGGCAATATCTCGGCGGCGTCTATCGGTGCCATCCAACGCCGTCTTTTGGTGCTGGAAAACCAGGGGGCCACGCATTTCTTTGGCGAACCAGCCCTTGATCTGGCCGATTTGATGCGCTGCGATGCCCAAGGGCGGGGGATGGTGAATATTCTGGCGGCCGACAAGCTGATGGCCAGCCCCCGGCTTTATGCCACGTTCTTGCTGTGGCTATTGTCGGAGTTGTTCGAGGAACTGCCAGAACTGGGCGATCCGGAAAAACCAAAACTGGTGTTTTTCTTCGACGAGGCGCATTTGCTATTCGATGATGCCCCCAAAGCGCTGCTTGACAAGGTCGAGCAGGTGGCGCGGTTGATCCGCTCAAAGGGGGTTGGGGTTTATTTTGTCACGCAAAACCCGGCGGATGTGCCCGAAGATATCTTGGGCCAGCTGGGCAACCGGGTGCAGCACGCGCTGCGCGCCTTTACCGCCCGCGATGCCAAGGCGCTGCGTCAGGCGGCAGAAACCTATCGGCCAAACCCGGCCTTTGATACGCAAGAGGCGATTTTGCAGGTGGGTGTGGGCGAGGCTGTGACCTCGATGTTGCAAAAAAAGGGGGTGCCGGGGATTGTGCAGCGCACCTTGATCCGGCCACCATCGTCGCAGATTGGGCCCATCACACCAGCCCAGCGGGCCACGGTGATGGCCGAAAGCGGTTTGGCAGACAAATATGGGCGCGCGATTGATCGCAGATTGGCGCATGAAATATTGACCGAAAGGGCCCAAGCCGCTGCATATGCCGCCGCCGCCCAAGCCGCCGCAGAACAGGCACAGGCCGAAGCGCAAAGCGCCGCCAAGGCGCAAGCGGTGCCGCGTGCGGGCAGCGGGCGGCGCTATACCGGCAGCAGCGGGCGGCGGACCAGCAGCAGCCAGCCAGACAGTTTGGGCGCGGCGCTGGGGCAGGCCTTGCTGCGCGAGTTGGGTGGCACCACGGGCAAGCGTATTGTGCGCGGCATTTTAGGCGGGCTGTTCAAGGGCCGTTAAATGAAAAAGGCGCGCCACTGGGGCGCGCCTTTATCGCGTGGCACAGGGCCCCGCACCTATTTTTCGGGAAGCAAGCCCTTGGGGCTAAAGCGCAGCACCAAAAGCAGCACAACACCCATGGTCAACAGCCGCATATGGGCCGCGCTGTCGATCAGGTGCATCCGCAAGGCGTTGTCTTCGGCCATGCCGCTGGTCAGCAGTTCCAGCGCCCATAGGCCCACAGGTTCGACCTGAACCCACAAGAACCAAATCAAGAACCCGCCCAGCACCGAGCCCAGATTGTTGCCCGAGCCGCCAACAATCACCATCACCCAAATTAGGAAGGTAAAGCGCAGCGGCTGATAGGCGCCGGGGGTCAGCTGGCTGTCTAGCGTGGTCATCATGGCGCCCGCAATGCCGCAAACAGCCGATCCCAGAATGAAGATCTGCAGGTGCCGGCGGGTTACATCTTTGCCCATGGCTTCGGCGGCAACCTCGTTGTCGCGGATCGCGCGCATCATGCGGCCCCATGGGCTGTGCAGGGCCCGCTGGGCCAAGACCAAGAGCACCACCAACACCACGGTAAACAGCGCCGAATAGCCCAGTTTCACATAAAGCGTCGAGGCGGTCACCGGATCCAGCCCAAGGCTGGTGGCGGTGGCAGCAAAGCCCGGGTCTTGTTGCAGGTCTACCTCGTATGGCAGCGGGCGGGGCAGGCCGATCACGTTTTTCACGCCGCGCGCCAGCCAATCTTCGTTTTTCATCACGGCGATGATGATTTCGGCGATGCCCAGCGTCGCAATCGCCAGATAATCCGAACGCAGCCCAAGCGCGGTTTTGCCGATAATCCACGCAGCCCCTGCCGCCAGAACGCCGCCCAAGGGCCATGCCAGCAAAATCGGCAGGCCCAAACCGCCCAGATAACCGGTGCTGGCGGGGTTCACGGCCTCTACCGCGCTGACGCCGCCGTCAAACACCATGCGAAACAGCGCAAAGCCCAGCACCAGCACTGCCGCCACCACCAGCCCGCGCATCCGCCCGCGGGGCAGGCGCGCCCACAGCAAGATACCCGCCACAATCGTGGCAGCCCCCATGGCAAGGCCCAGCAAAATGCGCAGCCCGCCCGCCGACCAGGCCTCGGTTGTGGGGGGCATCGAGACAATGACAGTGGCCAAGCCACCCAGCGCCACAAAGCCCATGATGCCGACGTTAAACAGGCCAG
Organism: Paracoccaceae bacterium; assembly: GCA_009924775.1. GTDB lineage: Bacteria > Pseudomonadota > Alphaproteobacteria > Rhodobacterales > Rhodobacteraceae > CAJXSO01. The sequence goes on from RFQY01000001.1 coordinate 57,580, forward strand.
CAAAGCCCCATTGCAGGTTTACGCCCAACGCCATGATGGCGCTGATCAGGCCGAAATTCAAAATTTGCAGCGCGGTGTTCCAGCTTTGCATCTGGCCGGTGGCAATGATCATGGCCGCCACAACGGCAAACAAAAGCGGGGTTTTCAAACTGGTGCTCATACCGATTTCCCCTTGAACAGGCCCGTGGGTTTGAACAGCAGCACGATCAGCAAGATCGCAAAGCTGACGGCGAATTTATAGTCTGTGGACATCAGCTGTACCAAGCCATCGGGCGCCCATGCCTCGGGCAGCAGGTAGCCCGCCACCTTTTTCCATGCGTAGGTGACCATCACCTCGGAAAAGGCAATAACAAAGCCCCCCGCGATCGCCCCCAAGGGGTTGCCCAAGCCGCCCACGATGGCCGAGGCGAAAATGGGCAAAAGCAGCTGGAAATAGGTAAAGGGTTTGAACGACTTATCCAGCCCATAAAGCACACCCGCGATGGTGGCCAAACCCGCCACAATCAGCCATGTCACCATGACCACGCGTTCGGGGTTGATGCCCGACAACAGCGCCAGATCCTCGTTATCGGAATAGGCGCGCATCGATTTGCCAGTGCGGGTTTTGTTCAAAAACCAAAACAGCGCAGCCACCACGACAATGGCTGTGACCAGCGTGATCGCTTGGGTCGATTTCAGCGCCAGCCCCTCGGACAGGCCCGTCATTTTCTTGAATTCGCCCGCCGTCACGATAAAGCGCGCCCCATCGGCAAAGCGCTGATCATCGGGACCGATGATAAAGCGCACAAGGCCGTTCATGATGAACATCACCCCCAGCGAGGCCATCACCAAGATGATCGGCTTGGCCTTTACGCGGCGGTAAAAGCGGTAAATGCCCCGGTCTGTCAGCAACACAAACGCGGCACAGACCGCGATACCAAAGGGCAGCGCCAAAAGCGCGGTGGGCAGGGGGCCAAAACTAACACCCATCGATTGAAACCACCACGTGATCAACACGGTTGCCATGGTGCCAAAGGCCATGGTGTCGCCATGGGCAAAATTGGAAAAGCGCAAGATGCCGTAAATCAGTGTCACACCCAGCGCGCCCAAGGCAAGCTGGCTGCCATAGGCAATGGCGGGGATCAGCACGAAATTTGAAAGCGCCACAAAGGCATTGAGAAATTCCATCTTACCCCCCCAAAAAGCTTTTGCGCACGTCGGCGTCATTCAGCAAATCGCGCCCGGTGCCGGTAAAGGCATTGGCACCTTGCACCAGCACATAGCCTTTGTCGGCGATTTCCAGCGCTTGGCGGGCGTTTTGTTCCACCATCAAAATGGGCAGGCCGGTGCGGCTGACCTCGATAATACGGTCGAATAATTCGTCCATCACAATGGGGCTGACACCGGCTGTGGGTTCGTCCAACATCAAGACTTTTGGCTTGGTCATCAGCGCGCGCCCCACCGCCACCTGCTGGCGCTGCCCGCCCGAAAGCTCGCCCGCCGGCTGGCGGCGTTTGTCGCGCAAGATCGGGAACAGATCAAACACCTGTTCGATGGTTTCGCGGATATCGTTGGTGCGGATGAACGCCCCCATTTCCAAGTTTTCTTCCACCGTCATCGAGGTGAAGATATTGCTGGTCTGGGGCACAAACCCCATGCCTTTGCGCACGCGCTCTTGTGGGGACAGGTGGGTGATATCTTCGCCATCCAGCCGCACATGCCCCTCGCGCAGATCAAGCATGCCAAAGACCGCCTTCATCGCGGTTGATTTGCCCGCCCCGTTTGGGCCCACGATCACGGCAATTTCGCCGGGGTTCACGGCAATGGTGCAGGCGTGCAAAATATCGGGGCCCTTGCCATAGCCGCCGGTCATGGCCTCGCCGATCAAAAAGGGCGCATCGCCCGCCAGCGCCGAGGCGCCAGCACCGCCGCGCGCGGTGGATGTGTTGGGGGTGCTCATACGCCAGGCTCCGCCAGTTTATCTTTGTTTTTCAGGCCAGTGCCCAAATAGGCCTCGATCACCTGCTCGTTGGCCTTGATCTGGGCCAAGGTGCCTTCGGCCAATACTTTGCCCTCGGCCATGCAAATCACCGGGTTGCAGATTTTGCCGATGAAATCCATGTCATGCTCGATCACAACAAAGGTGTAGCCGCGCTCTTTGTTCAGCTGCAAAATCGCGTCGCCAATGGTGTTCAGCAGCGTGCGGTTGACGCCTGCGCCCACCTCGTCGAGAAACACGATCTTGGCATCCACCATCATGGTGCGGCCCAGTTCCAGCAGCTTTTTCTGCCCACCAGACACTTGGCCTGCCTTATGATCGGCCAAATGGCTGATTGTCAGAAATTCCAGCACCTCGTCGGCCTTGGCGCGTAGCGCGCGTTCTTCGTCGGCAATGCGTTTGCGGCCAAACCATGTGTTCCACACCTGTTCGCCCGCTTGGTTGCCCGGCACCATCATCAGGTTTTCGCGGCATGTCATCGAGCTGAATTCATGCGCAATCTGAAACGTGCGCAGCAGCCCCTTGTGAAACAGCGCATGCGGCGGCAGGCCAGTGATATCCTCGCCCGCCATGGTGACGCGCCCGCTGGTGGGGGGCAACACCCCGGCAATAACGTTAAACAGCGTGGTCTTGCCAGCGCCATTTGGGCCAATCAGGCCGGTGATCGAACCAGGCTGAATTTCCAGGCTGGCCCCATCAACCGCGTGAAAGCCGCCAAAATGTTTGTGCAAGTTTTCGACTCTGATCATATCAGGCCGCAGACCTCCGTTGTTGAACCGCTGGCGGGGTGATGAATTTCGGCGTCACTAGCCGAGGTGCGGCACGCATTTCAAGCTTTACCTAACACCCACAGACCTGCAGGAAACAAACAGCCCGGGGGGTGGCCCCGGGCTGCAATTTTCTTTCGCTTACATCGTGTCTTTCGACGATTAGCGGAATTTGGCGGTGGTGATTTTGCCGTCTTTGAAAACGATCTGGCGGTAGTTGCCAGCCGATTCACCGGGGCCGATCAGTTCAACCGCGCTTGCACCGACGTAATCGATATCTGTGCCCGCTTTCAGCAGTTCCAACGCTTTGGCCAGCTCGCCGGGGTAGATTTTTTCGCCCGGTGCGTTGGCCACGTCCATCACTTTGTCTTTGTAGACCTGCGGATCGTCCGAGTTGGCCGCCTGCATCGCCAGCATGATCAGCGCTGCGGCGTCATAGCTTTCCGCTGCAAAGGCGCTGGTGGGGTCGAACGCATCGCCTGCCATCTCTTGGAACTTGGCTGCGCCCGGGCTGTCGGTGCCGGGGTGCTGGCCGGTCGAGCCATCGATTTCCGAGCCAAAGTTTTCTTCCAGCTTCGCGCCCACCATCCCATCGGGGAAATGGAAGCTGTCGAATGCGCCGGCATCCAATGCGGCGCGCACAATGCCCGAACCGCCGCCATCGACGTAGCCGGCCACAACCAAACGCTGGCCGCCTGCGGCTGCCAATGCGCCCACTTCGGCCGAATAGTCGGCTTTTTGGTCTTCGTGGGCGGCGTTGATGGTCACTTTGCCGCCAGCCGCTTCGAACGCGGCCTGGAAGCTATCGGCCAAGCCTTTGCCGTAGTCGTTGTTCACGTAAGATACGGCCACTTCTTTGATGCCTTCTTCCATCAGGATTTCGGTCATCACAACGCCTTGACGCGCATCAGAGGGCGCGGTGCGGAAGAACAGGCCGTTATCTTCGGCGGTCGACAAGCCCGGCGAGGTGGCCGAGGGCGAGATCATCACAATGCCGTTGGGCAGTGCCACGTTCGACAAGATCGCGCCGGTCACGCCCGAGCAATCTGCGCCCATGATGCCTTTGATCCCGTCAGCGGTGATCAGGCGTTCTGCGGCTGCAGTGGCCGCGCCCGCATCGATGCAGGTGGAATCGCCGCGCACGGGCGTAACCATCACACCATCCAGCAGCTTGCCGCTGTCGGACACTTCTTTCATGGCCAATTCGGCGCCCGCACCCATATGCGGCGTGATCGATTCCAAAGGCCCGGTGAAGCCCAGGATGACACCCAGTTTCACTTCTTTGCTATGCCCGCCTGCAAACGCGCCAGTCGCCATCAACGCAGCAGCGGCGGTTGCCATCATCAGTTTTTTCATAAGTAAACTCCCAATTGGAACAATGGTCCGGCGAAAACCTTAGTGCGGCCTTTGATAAAAGAAAAGGGAATTAACGTGACCTCTGGCAACGTAAGCCGGGGGATGGGGCATGGCCCTTGCCGCGCGGGCCCAACACCCCACATATCGGTTGGCCCCCATGCCACCAGACACAAGCTTTTCAGCCACAGGATTTGCCATGCTGCGTATTCTATGTGCCCTTTTTTGCCTGACGTTTCACGCGGCCAACGCCCAAACGCTGGCCACGAAAACCGGCGACATTCGGGTAGAGACCGTTGCGCAAGGGTTTGAAACGCCATGGTCTTTGGCGTTCTTGCCCGGTGGGCATGCCTTGCTAAGCGAACGCGAGGGGCGGCTTTGGTTGCTGGATGGGGCAGGGCAGGCCCAACCCCTGTCCGGCCTGCCCGAGGTTGTGCCAAGCGGCCAAGGCGGCTTGCTCGAGGTGCTGGTGGCGCGTGATTTTGCCACCAGCCGACACATATTTTTGTCTCATACGGTGCGCCATGCGGCCGGGGGCACGGGGCTGGCCATCACCCGCGCCCAGCTGTCGCGCGACCAGACAACGCTGCAAAACCCGCGCCGGATATTCGAGATGACACCGGGCGCCAGCGGGGGGCGGATGGTGCAAGATGCCTCGGGGCGGCTGTTTTTTACCATCGGCGACCGTGGCGCAGACGCAACCGCCCAGGATATCACCCGCCACAATGGCAGTGTCTTACGCATCAACAGCGATGGCACCGTGCCGCGCGACAACCCGCTGGTTGGGCTGGCGGGGGCGGTGCCAGAACTGTATTCGGTCGGGCACCGCAACCCGCAGGGGCTGGCCTTTGATGCCAAGGGGCAGCTGTGGGCGCACGAACATGGTGCGCGCGGCGGCGACGAGATCAACCGCATCCTGCCCGGGCGCAATTACGGCTGGCCGGTCATTTCATATGGCACGCATTATTCGGGGCTGAAAATCGGCGTGGGCACTGCGCGCGCGGGAATGGAGCAGCCAGTCTTTTACTGGGATCCCTCGATCGCGCCATCGGGGTTGGTGATTTATTCAGGCCGGTTGTGGCCAGATTGGGCGGGGCAATTTTTGGTGGGCTCGTTGAATTCCGATATGATCATCCGCTTGGCCCCCGGCGGCACTGCCGAGCTAGAGCGGATCAGCGCGCCACAAACCGCGCGCGTGCGCGATCTGCGCGAGGCCCCCGATGGCAGCCTGTGGATGCTGTCAGAGGGCAATGGCGCGGTCTATCGCGTGACGCCAGCCCGCTAGGCCAGCCGCGCCCCGGCCGCGCGCGATGGACCTAGATCGACAAGCGCGTGGCGTGGCTGCCGCGTTCGCGATAGGGGGTGGTATTGTAATGCGCGCGGTAGCATTTCGAAAAATGTGATGGCGAGGCAAACCCACAGGCCAAGGCCACGTTGATCACCGACATATCTGTTTGCATCAACAGATTGCGCGCTTTTTGCAGGCGCAATTCCATGTAATAGCGTTTCGGACTGCGGTTCAAATAGCGGCGGAACAATCGTTCCAGCTGACGCGTCGACATGCCCACCTCTTTGGCCAATGCCGAGGGGCTGATGGGCTCTTCGATGTTTTGCTCCATCTTTTGAATCACCATGCTCAGCTTGGGGTGGCGCACGCCGATACGGGTGGGCACGCTCAGGCGTTGGGTGTCTTGGTCGGTGCGGATCGAGGAATAGATCTGCTGATCGGCCACCAAATTGGCAATTTCTTCGCCGTAATCATCGGCAATCAGTTTCAGCATCAGGTCAATAGACGAGGTGCCGCCCGCCGTTGTCATGCGGTTGCCATCGACCACAAACACCGATTTTGTCAGCGTCACCTCTTCGAATTCCTCCGAAAAGCTGTCTTGGTTTTCCCAATGGATCGTGGCGCGCTTGCCATCCAGCAGCCCGGCTTTGGCCAGCGAATACGAGGCCGTGCACAGCCCCCCCAACACCAGCCCGCGCCGTGCTTCGCGGCGCAGCCAGCTGATAATGCGTTTGGTGGTGGCTTTTTGCACATCAATCCCACCGCACACCAAAACCTTGTCTTCGCGGTTCAGCTCGATCAGGTCTGCATCCAGCTTGAATTCGGTGCCCGCGCTACACGAGGCCAAATTGCCACCATCGCCAATCAGCATCCAGCTATAGGCAGGCCCGCCAATCATGCGGTTGGCAATGCGCAAACATTCCAATGCAGATGCAAAGCTGAGCAGGGTGAAATTATCCAGCAAAACAAACACAAAGCGGCGCGTTTTCAGCACGGGCTTTACGGGAATCGCATTTGGCTTTGGGGTAGGCAGTTTTGCGGGCATTGCGGGACTCGGTGAGAAGGCTGCCCGCCACTTCACCAGTTTTGGCGCAGTTCTTCAAGGGGTTGCAGGCTCAAAATAGCACGAAATCGACGCATGAGTGCCGTAATTCGGTTATGGCCACTGGCGCAACGGTTCTGTATAGAAGGCGCGTCCCAAAGGCCCTTACCCGGAGAACGACGATGAGCGAATGGCAGAAATCGGATTGGCGAACAAAGCCACGTGTACAAATGCCCGATTACACCGACGCCGCAGAACTGGCCGCGGTCGAGGGGCAATTGTCAAAATATCCGCCGCTGGTGTTTGCTGGCGAGGCGCGCAAGCTCAAGCGCGCCTTGGGGGCCGCATCGCGGGGCGAGGCGTTTTTGCTGCAGGGCGGTGATTGCGCTGAAAGCTTTGATCAATTCAGCGCCAACGCCATTCGCGATACATTCAAAGTGATGCTGCAAATGGCGATGGTTTTGACCTATGGCGCCAAGGTGCCCGTGGTCAAGGTTGGGCGCATGGCCGGCCAATTTGCCAAACCGCGCAGCGCCCCCACCGAGGTGGTCAACGGGGTCGAGCTGCCCAGCTATCGTGGCGATATCATCAACGAACTGGCCTTCACCCCCGAAGCGCGCATTCCAGACCCCAAGAAAATGCTGCAGGCTTACACGCAGGCGGCCGCCACACTGAACCTGCTGCGCGCGTTTTCAACGGGGGGGTATGCGGATGTGCATCAGGTGCACAGCTGGACCTTGGGCTTTGCCGAGGGCGAAAAAGCCGAGCGCTATCGCGACATGGCCAACCGTATCAGCGATACGCTGGATTTCATGACCGCGGCTGGCATCACCTCGGATGCCACACATGCGCTGCAAACGGTCGATTTCTACACCAGCCACGAGGCGCTGCTGCTGGAATATGAAGAGGCGCTGACGCGTCTGGATTCGACCAGTGGCAAGTGGCTGGCCGGATCTGGCCATATGGTGTGGATCGGCGATCGCACCCGCCAGCCCGATGGGGCGCATGTGGAATTTGCCCGTGGCGTGCTTAACCCGATTGGCCTGAAATGCGGCCCCTCGACCACGGCCGAAGATCTGAAAGTGTTGATGGCCAAGCTGAACCCGCAAAACGAGGCGGGCCGGCTGACGCTGATTGCCCGGTTTGGCGCGGGCAAAGTGGGCGAACATCTGCCACGCCTGATTAAGGCTGTGCAAGACGAGGGCGCCAATGTGGTTTGGGTCTGCGACCCGATGCATGGCAATACGATCAAATCCTCGACCGGGTTCAAAACCCGCCCCTTCGAGGCGGTGCTAAGCGAGGTGCGCGAATTTTTTGCCGTGCACAAAGGCCACGGCACGGTGCCGGGCGGGGTGCATTTCGAGATGACGGGCGCCGATGTGACCGAATGCACCGGTGGGGTGCGCGCGGTGACGGATGAAGACCTGTCCTCGCGCTATCACACCGCGTGCGATCCGCGCCTGAATGCCAGCCAAGCGCTAGAATTGGCCTTCTTGGTCGCTGAAGAGCTGTCAGATTTGCGGGCCGAACGCGCACAGGCCGCCGCCGGCTAAACCGCGCCGCGGCCTTTGACCAACACCAGATGCGCCGCGCCCTTGCGCGGCGTTTCTGTGTTTGGCGCCGGGTCTGGGTGGGCGGCGCTGATCAGGGGGTGAAGGCTGTAATGAACAATGTTCAGGCGCTGTGGTGCGCTGCGGTGGGCAGGGGCCCGCGCCAACACCATACAGCCCAAAACCCGGGTCACCCCGCCGGTATCATCGCGCAGGGGCCATAGCTGTAGAATGCCGCTGTTTGCACTGCCCAAAAGGCGCGCGGGCCCCGCCACCAACACCCGCGCCCCCGCAGGGGTGGCAAATACCTGCCCCAGCAGCGCTTGCAAATTGGCGCGCGCGCCCGGCAAGAAAAGCGCCGACAGTGGCATGCCGCGTGGATCTGATCCAAGCAATTGGCGAAACATCTGCCCCGCCACCCGCAGGCGGGCGTGACCGGGGGCGATTTCCTCGGCCAGAAAGGCGTTTTCCAACCCATTTTGCAAGGCACGCGGATCCACGTGATGGCGAAAGGGCGGCGCGCCATACTGGGCCGCCAAGGCCTGCCAATAGCCATCGAACTGCGCCAATAGTGGCGCGGCATGGCGCAAATTCTGTGGCAATACCGGCCCCGCGCCCAACCTGCCCAAGCCATTCCCGATTTCTGTCACCCGATCATTCCCAAAGCCGCGTGGTTTAATACTGTGCCAACCAAAGTTACCGCGCGGTTAACCGCAGGCCGGTGCTGGCGTTGCCCGGAACTAGCAGGCGCCGTGCCAGCTGCAAAAATTTTGGGGCAGTTTGGTTAATCGCGCCGATATCTTGCCCCGCTGGGCAGAAGGCAGTAGGGCTGGGGCCAACAGCCGAGGAGGGGCCATGACACATTCTATGACGGCGTTCGCCACCGCCAGCGGCACAGCCCTTGGGTTTAGCTGGACATGGGAGATACGCTGCGTGAACGGCAAGGGGCTGGATGTGCGCTTGCGTGTTCCGGAATGGCTGCCCGCGCTTGAACAGGCGCTGCGCGCGCGGCTGTCGCAGGTGATGACGCGTGGCAACGTCTCGCTGTCGTTGCGGCTGTCGCGCAATGAAACCGAGGCGCCCTTGGGCGTGAACGAGGCCGCTTTGGCCGCAGTTCTGGCAGCCTTGGCCAAAATCGAGGCGCGCGCTCAGGCCGAAGGCCTGCCCTTGGCCGCCACCCGCGCCAGCGATATTTTGGCCCTGCGCGGGGTGTTGGAACAAAAAAGCCCCGATCCTGACCCCGCGCCGTTGCAGGCCCATCTTTTGGAAACATTCGAGCCGGTGTTGGACGCGTTTTTGCACGCCCGCGCCAGCGAAGGCGCGGCCTTGGCGCAGGTGCTGCAGGGCCAACTGGCCCAGATCGTGGCACTATTGGCCCAGATCGAGGGCGTTTTGCCCCAGCGCAACGCCGAAGCCGCAACCGCCTTGACCGCCGCGATCGCCCGGATCACCGCCAATAGCGATGGCCACGATCCCCAGCGCATGGCGCAAGAATTGGCGCTGCTGGCGGTAAAATCGGATGTGACCGAAGAAATCGACCGCCTGCACACCCATGTGGGGGCCGCGCACGACCTGCTGGCCAGCGACGCGCCCATTGGGCGGCGGTTTGATTTCTTGATGCAAGAATTCAACCGCGAGGCCAACACCTTGTGCTCGAAATCGCAAAACAAAGACCTGACGCGCCTTGGGCTGGATCTGAAAACCGTGATCGACCAGATGCGCGAACAGGTGCAAAACGTGGAGTAGCCTATGACCCGCCGTGGCCTGCTGATCATCTTGTCGTCGCCCTCGGGGGCGGGGAAATCGACCCTGTCAAAGCGCCTTCTGGCTTGGGATCCGTCGCTGTCGTTTTCGGTCTCTGCCACAACCCGCGCACCGCGCCCCGGCGAGGTAGAGGGGCAAGATTACCATTTCATGGAACAAGACAGTTTTCGCCAGGCCGTGGCCCAAGATGGCATGCTGGAACATGCCTATGTTTTTGGCAATTACTACGGCTCGCCCAAGGCGCCAGTAGAGGCGGCCATCAAAGAGGGGCGCGACGTGCTGTTTGATATCGATTGGCAAGGCGCGCAGCAAATCGTGAATTCCAGTCTGGGGCCGCATGTTTTGTCGATCTTTATTTTGCCCCCCTCGATTGCCGAGTTGCGCCGCCGCCTAGAGGGGCGCGGCCAAGACAGCGCCGATGTCATCGCCAAGCGAATGCAAAAAAGCTGGGACGAGCTGAGCCATTGGGGCAGTTATGATTTCGTTCTTGTCAACGATGATCTGGATCGTACATTCGAGGATCTGAAAACCATCGTTACCGCCACAAGGCTGCGCCGCTTGCAGCAGCCCAAATTGGTGGATCACATGCGCGCGCTGCAAAACGAATTTGAAAGGCTGGGCTGAAAATGGCACTTTTTGCACTTGGTGGGCTGACGCCCCAGATCGACCCTGACACTTGGGTGGCTCATGATGCCAATGTGATTGGCAATGTGGTGATGCAGGCGGGGGCCAGCGTATGGTTCGGCGCCACCTTGCGCGGCGATACCGAGGTGATCGAGATCGGTGCGGGGAGCAATGTGCAGGAAAATGCCGTGCTGCACACCGATTTGGGGTTTCCGCTGAGCGTTGGGGCGGGCTGCACCATTGGCCACAAGGCCATGCTGCATGGCTGCACAATTGGCGAAAATAGCCTGATTGGCATGGGGGCCACGGTGCTGAACGGCGCAAAGATCGGGCGCAATTGCCTGATTGGCGCCAATGCGCTGATCACCGAGGGCAAAGAGATACCCGACAACAGCTTGGTGATGGGCAGCCCGGGAAAAGTGGTGCGCCAGTTGGACGAGGCGGCGGTTGCGGCCCTGCGCGCCAGCGCGCTGCATTATGCAGATAATATGCGCCGTTTTCGCGGCGAGCTGCGCGAAATCGCGGGGTAAGGGCCCGGGCTGCGGGCCTTGGGAGCCTTCGGCGAGAGTATTTTTGGCACGATCGGAGAGAATGATGCGGAAAGACCCAAGCACCCTTATGCGCCCCGAGCGCCTGCCGGAAAGCGCCAGCTGGCCGGTGGTGACGCCGTTGATGCCATCGGTTGTGTATGGCAGCGACACGCCGGATAGGCTGGATGCCCAATATGAGGGGCGTGTGGCGGGCTATACCTATGCCCGCGAGGGCCACCCCAATGCCGATGTCGTGGCGCGGCGTATCGATGCGCTGGAGGGGGGCGTGGGCGGTTTGGTGCTGGGCTCGGGGATGGCGGCGGTGAGCGCTGTGCTGATGGGGCTGTTGAAGGCGGGCGATCATGTGTTGGGGGGCGATCAGCTGTATGGGCGGTCGTTGCGCCTGATGGCGCAGGATTTGCCGCGTTTGGGGATTGCCACCTCTTTGGCCGATCCGTGCGATGTGGGGGCGATGGCGGCGGCTATTCGGCCTGAAACGCGGATGATTTTGGTGGAACTGGTGTCCAACCCAACGCTGCGGGTGGCGGATTTGGCAGGGATTTCGGCGCTGGCAAAAGAGCGGGGGATATTGCTGGTGGTGGATAATACATTCACCACCCCGCGGGCGTTTCGCCCCTTTGATATGGGGGCCGATATCGTGATTCACTCGGTCACCAAATTGTTGGCGGGGCATTCGGATGTGACCTTGGGTTATGTCTGCGCGCGCGATCCCGTTCTGCAAAAGGCGATTTACGATTTTTCGGTGACCACGGGCATGACGCCCAGCCCGTTTGATTGTTGGTTGGCAGAGCGGGGCATGCTGAGTTTCGAGCTGCGCTTTGACCGGGCCGAGGCCACGGCGGTGCGACTGGCCGATCATCTGGCAGGGTTGGCGGGGGTGGCGCGGGTGTTATACCCGATGCGTGGCGACCACCCCGATGCCGCGCGGGCGCGGGCGGTGCTGGGCAACCGGGGCTGCAATATGGTGAGTTTTGAACTAGAGGGCGGGCGCGCGGCGGCCAATGCGTTTGCCCATGCCGCAAGCGGCGTGGCCTTTGCCCCGACATTGGGCGATGTGGGCACCACGCTGTCGCATCCTGCGTCCAGCTCGCATCGGGCGTTGAGCCCCGAGGGGCGGGCGGCCTTGGGCATTTCCGAGGGGTTTTTCCGGGTGTCTGTTGGTTTGGAAGACCCCGAGGCGCTGTGTGCTGAATTCAGCAAAGGGGTTGCGGCGGCCCGGGCGGCGGTGGCGGGCTGAATATGGGGCTGGCTGAGAATATCCTAGAGGCCATTCCGCAGCCGGCGCTTTTGGTAAACCCGCAGGACCGTATTTTGGCGGGCAACAGCATGGCGCAGGCTGTGTTTGGGGCGGGCTTGGTGGACCGGTCTTTGGTGATGGTGATCCGCCAACCGTCGGTTTTGGATGCGCTAGAGGCGTGCCGGAAAACCGGGGCGGTGCAATCGGCGCGCTATTTGACCAATGATGCCCGCCAAGATGTGAGCTTTGACATGCGCGCCAGCCTGCTGCAGGGGGCTGGGCTGGATGGGGTTTTGTTGTGTTTCAACGATGTCAGCCATCTGGAACAGGCCGGCCAGATGCGGCGCGATTTTGTTGCCAATGTCAGCCATGAATTGCGCACGCCGCTGACCGCGTTGATCGGGTTTATCGAAACATTACAAGGGCCTGCGCGCGATGACCCGGCGGCCCGCGCGCGGTTTTTGGCCATTATGGCCAGCGAAGCGGATCGTATGAACCCGATGGCCGAGCAATGCAATGTCGCCTTGCAGCTGCAGATGCCCGAGAGCGAGGTTGTGATCCCGGGCGATGGCGATCAGCTGCGGCAAGTTTTCACCAACCTCATTGAAAATGCCATCAAATATGGTGGGCAGGGTGGCATAGTGACGGTGACGGTGCATGCAGCGGCGCCCGAGGCGGGCCTGCGTGGCCCGGCCGTGCGGGTGCAGGTGGCCGATAAGGGCGCCGGTATTGACCCGGTGCATATTCCCCGCCTGACCGAGCGGTTTTACCGGGTTGATAGCCACCGGTCCCGGCAAATGGGGGGCACGGGCCTGGGCCTTGCGATTGTGAAGCACATCATCAATCGCCATCGTGGCCGGATGCGCATTGAAAGCGGTTTGGGCGAGGGCACGACCTTTACCGTTATTTTGCCCGCCACCGGGTAACGGGGGGCGCCGCGCCGCGCCGCCGGGTGGGGTGCGCCTGTTTTGCCAATTGGCGGCGCGCATTGTCATAAAACTGTTACGTTAGTGTCACAAAAGCATCGTCAGACGCGCGTAGTTGGGGCGGCGAAGGGTATCGCTCGGATACCCCGGACAACCCGATAAGGAGCTTCCTATGTCTTTCAAAGTGTCAGCCTCGGTTCTTGCCATTGCAGCCGTGTCCGCCACCACCGCATTTGCCCGCGACAACGTTCAGATTGCTGGCTCGTCGACAGTGCTGCCCTATGCCGCCATCGTGGCAGAAGCCTTTGGTGAAAACTTCGAATTCCCCACGCCGGTTGTTGAATCGGGCGGTTCGGGCGCTGGCCGTAAAAAGCTGTGCGAAGGCGTTGGCGAAAACACCATCGACATCGCAAACTCGTCCTCGCGCATCAAGCAGTCGGATATCGATCTGTGCGCCAGCAACGGCGTCACCGAGATCATGGAAGTGCGCATTGGCTATGATGGCATCGTGTTTGCCTCGGACATCAACGGCGCATCCTTTGCCTTTACCCCGTCGGATTGGCACAACGCGCTGGCCGCCAAAGTGGTAAAAGATGGCCAGCTGGTGGATAACCCCTATAAAACTTGGAACGAAATCCGCGCCGATCTGCCCGCACAGGACATTTTGGCCTTTGTTCCCGGCACCAAGCACGGCACCCGCGAAGTGTTTGACGAGAAGGTGATCGAAGCAGGCTGCGAAGCCAATGGCGCATTCGAGCTGCACAAAGCGGCGCTGGAAGGCGACAAGAAAAAAGCGGGCAAAGCCTGCATGCAGCTGCGCACCGATGGCGTCTCGATCGATATCGATGGCGACTACACCGAAACGCTGGCCCGTGTTGACGCCAACAAAAACGGCATCGGCGTGTTTGGCCTGTCGTTCTACCAAAACAACACCGACAAGCTGCAAGTTGCCACGATGAGCGGCGTTGTTCCTTCGGTTGAAAGCATCGCCTCGGGCGAATACCCGGTGTCGCGCCCGCTGTATTTCTACGTGAAAAACGCGCATCTGGACGTGATCCCCGGCATGCAGGAATATATCGAGTTCTTCGTTTCCGATGACATGGCAGGCCCCGATGGCCCGCTGGCAGCCTATGGCCTGGTATCCGACCCCGAGTTGGCAAAGACCCAGGAAATGGTTGCCAACCGCACCCCCATGGGCGCATTGAACTAAGACCACGCGGCAGGGGGCGCAGCGTGCGCCCCCCGCCAAACCAATTGGCGGATGGACTATGAGCTTGGGATTACTCTCCCTGATCGTGCTGGGCCTTGCTGGGCTCGGCTTTTTTGTCGGGCGGTCACGGGCCTTGGCCGTGGTGGGGGGCGACGGGCGCAAGCTGCATTCCTTGCCATCCTATCATGGGCAGTCGGTGGCGCTATTCGCGGCCTTGCCCGCGTTTTTTGTTTTTGGGGTGTGGTTGTTTGTGCAACCGATCCTGATCGAGGGCAGTATATCCGCAACCATCCCAGATAGTGTGATCCCCGAAGGCGGCGCGCTGAGCTTGGTCATGGCAGATGTGCGCCGTATCGCCGATGGGCTGGACGCGCTGGTGCAGGCGGGCAGTTTGACCGAGGCATCCATCGCCCAGCTCAGCACGGGAAACACCGATATTCGCGCCATGCTGGCCGCGGGCGGTGTTGCGCTTGGCTCGGATGTGCCGCAAGCCGTGCTGGTCGCCGCCACCGAATACCGCACCCTGAGCGGCGCCGGGCGTTTGGCCATGACGGGGCTGGTGCTGGTACTGGCGGTGCTGGGGCTGGTGCTGTCGCTGCGCCGCATCACGCCCGAGCTGCGGGCGCGCAACATTAGCGAAGCCTTTGTAAAAGCGCTGCTGATCGGGGCCTCGTTGGTGGCAATTTTGACCACTGTCGGCATCGTCTTCTCGTTGATGTTCGAGACGATCAATTTCTTTAAAATGTACCCCGCGAAAGATTTCTTCTTCTCTACCGTTTGGAACCCGCAGTTCCGCGGCGGGTCGGATCTGGGGATTTTGCCGCTGCTGTGGGGCACGCTATACGTCAGCTTTGTGGCCTTGCTGTTTGCCGTGCCCTTGGGGCTGATGATTGCGATTTACCTGTCGGAATATGCCGGCCCAAAATTGCGCGGCTTGGCCAAGCCCGCCATCGAGGTTCTGGCCGGTATTCCCACCATTGTTTACGGTCTTTTTGCCCTTGTTACCGTCGGTCCGTTGTTGCGCGATTATCTGGCGCAGCCCTTGGGGCTGGGCACATCGTCTTCGTCGGTTTTGACCGCGGGTTTGGTGATGGGCATCATGTTGATCCCCTTTGTCAGCTCGCTGTCGGATGACATTATCAACGCGGTGCCGCAGGCCATGCGCGATGGCAGCTATGGCTTGGGGGCCACGCGCTCGGAAACCATCCGCCAAGTGGTGCTGCCCGCCGCATTGCCCGGGGTGGTGGGGGCCATTTTGTTGGCCGCCAGCCGGGCCATTGGCGAAACCATGATCGTGGTCATGGGGGCCGGCGCTGCCGCGAAACTGGGGCTAAACCCGTTCGAGGCCATGACCACGGTCACCGTGAAAATCGTCAGCCAGCTGACGGGCGACACCGAATTTGCCAGCCCAGAAACCTTGGTGGCCTTTGCCCTTGGGCTGACCTTGTTTGTCTTCACGCTGGGGCTGAACGTGATTGCACTGATCATCGTGCGCAAATACCGGGAGCAGTACGAATGAGCGATATCTCTTTTCCCAAGGGGGCGCATGCGCAAAAATCGCTGCTGGTGCTGGATGCCCGCACCCGCAAGCGCAACGCGGCCGAGGCGCGGTTTCGTCGGATGGGTCTGGTTGCGGTCACCATTGGCATTTTGGCCTTGGTGGGGCTGTTAAGCTCGATCATTGCCAATGGCGCCTCGTCGTTTCGCCAAACCTTTGTGAATTTAGAGGTCTATCTAGACCCCGCCAAGCTGGACAAAACCGGCGAGCGCGACCCGGCGAAAATGGCCAAGGTCACGACTTTTGGCTATGCCCCTTTGCTGGGCCGGGCGCTGGCCCAAGCGGTCGAGGCGCAAGGGATCAGCACCGAAGGTGTCAGCAAGAAAGACATCGAGGCGTTGATTTCCAAAGAAGCGCCCGCAACGCTGCGTAACATGGTCTTGGCCAACCCGGAATTGGTGGGGCAAACTATTTCCCTGCAGGTGTTGGCGCAGGGCCGGGTGGATGGCTATTTCAAGGGCCGCGTGACCATGGAAAGCGCCGCGCTTGATCGCAACATTTCACCCGAGCAGCTGGAAATGGCGGATGCGTTGCGCGCGGCGGGGATTATCACGCTGGGCTATAACTGGGGCTTTTTTACCGCCCCCGATGCATCCGATACCCGCCCCGAAGCGGCGGGTTTGGGCGTGGCGATCTTGGGGTCGGCCTATATGATGATGATCGTTTTGTGCCTGTCGCTGCCCATCGGCGTTGCGGCCTCGATCTATCTGGAAGAATTCGCGCCGCAAAACCGATGGACCGACCTGATCGAGGTGAATATCTCGAACCTTGCGGCGGTGCCCTCGATTGTGTTTGGTATCTTGGGTTTGGCGATTTTCATCAACTTTGTCGGTTTGCCGCAATCGGCGCCGATTGTGGGCGGCTTGGTGCTGACCTTGATGACATTGCCAACCATTATCATCGCCACCCGCGCCGCGCTGAAAGCGGTGCCGCCGTCGATCCGCGATGCGGCATTGGGGGTGGGGGCATCAAAGATGCAATCGGTTTTCCACCATGTATTGCCTTTGGCCATGCCGGGCATTCTGACCGGCACGATCATCGGCTTGGCCCAAGCTTTGGGGGAAACCGCGCCTTTGCTGCTGATCGGTATGGTGGCCTTTGTGCGCGAATACCCCGGCAGCCCGCCCGAAGGGTTTTTGGACCCGGCCTCGGCCTTGCCGGTGCAGGTGTATAACTGGACAACCCGCGGCGACCCCGCATTTGTCGAGAGGGCCTCGGGCGCGATTATCGTGCTGTTGTGCTTCCTCGTTATCATGAACATTGCCGCCATTGTGCTGCGGCGCCGGTTTGAGCGCCGGTGGTAAGCAAGGTATACGCCCATGTATGACGCCCCAACAAACAACGCGGAGATCAACGTGGATCAAAACGAAATCAAGATCTCGGCCCGCAATGTGCAGGTCTATTATGGTGATAGCCACGCTATCAAAGATGTGAATGTCGATATCGCGCCCCGCACGGTGACGGCGTTTATCGGCCCGTCGGGCTGTGGTAAATCCACCTTCCTGCGCTGCCTGAACCGCATGAACGACACCATCGATGTGTGCCGCGTAGAAGGCAGCATTCAGCTGGATGGCGAAGATATCTACGACAAGCGCGTAGACCCCGTGCAATTGCGTGCCCGCGTGGGGATGGTGTTTCAAAAACCAAACCCCTTTCCAAAATCGATCTATGACAACGTGGCCTATGGCCCGCGTATCCATGGCATGGCGCGCAACAAAGCCGAGCTGGACGAGATTGTCGAAACCGCGCTGCGCCGCGGGGCGATTTGGAACGAGGTAAAAGACCGTTTGCACGCCCCGGGCACTGGCCTGTCGGGTGGGCAACAGCAACGCCTGTGCATTGCCCGCGCCATTGCCACCCAGCCCGAAGTGCTGCTGATGGACGAGCCGTGCTCGGCGCTGGACCCGATTGCAACCGCGCAGGTGGAAGAATTGATCGATGATTTGCGCACCAATTACTCGGTCGTGATCGTGACCCATTCGATGCAACAGGCCGCCCGCGTCAGCCAGAAAACCGCGTTCTTTCACTTGGGCAATCTGGTGGAATTTGACGATACCAGCCGGATCTTTACCCAGCCCCAAGATCCGCGCACCGAAAGCTATATTACCGGCCGGATCGGCTGAGAAAGCAGGCATGATTATGCAAGACAGTACCCAACATATCGTTTCTGCCTTCGACCGCGAGCTAGAGGCGATCCAGGCGCGCATCATGAAAATGGGCGGGCTGGTGGAAAACGCCATTTTGGAAGGCGCCCGGTCGCTGGATGAAAACGACACCGAACTGGCCGAGCAAGTGCGCGATGGCGACAAGGCCATCGACGCGCTAGAGTTGCTGATCAACGAAGATGTCACGCGGCTGATCGCGCTGCGCTCGCCCACGGCGGTGGATTTGCGCATCGTTTTGTCGGTGATGAAAATTTCGGGCAACCTTGAACGTATTGGCGATTATGCCAAAAACATGGCCAAACGCACCGGCGTTTTGGCCAATATGGCCCCTATCGAGGGCGCCCATGCCGCCCTGCGCCGGATGGCGCGCGAAGTGCAATTGATGCTGAAAGACGCGCTGGATGCCTATATCGCCCGCGACGCCCAATTGGCCCATGATGTGATCACGCGAGATCATGATGTGGACCAGATGTATAACGCGCTGTTTCGCGAATTCCTGACATTCATGATGGAAGACCCGCGCAATATTACCGCCTGTATGCATCTGCATTTCATCGCCAAAAATACCGAACGCATGGGCGACCATGTGACGGCAATTGCCGAACAGGTTGTGTATTTGGTCGAAGGTGAATTGCCCGATGACAGCCGCCCAAAGGCCGACGGGTTGAGCAGCGCCTTGGACAAAAAGGAGGCATAGAATGTCTGCCGATCAACCGCGGGTCTTGCTGGTCGAAGACGAGGCGGCGCAGCGCGAGGTATTGGTCTATAACCTCGAAGCGGAAGGGTTTTACGTGATCAGCGCCGATAATGGCGAGGATGCGCTGATGCTGGTCGACGAAGAAGCGCCAGACCTGATTGTGCTGGATTGGATGATGCCCAACCTGTCTGGAATCGAAGTGTGCCGCCGCTTGAAGCTGCGCACGGAGACCAGAAAAATTCCGGTGATTATGCTATCGGCCCGCTCGGAAGAGGTGGACCGGGTTCGGGGGCTGGAAACCGGGGCGGATGACTATGTGGTCAAGCCCTATTCGCTGGTCGAGTTGATGGCGCGCGTGCGCACCCAACTGCGCCGCACCCGCCCGGCGGCGGTGGGGCAACGGCTGGAATTTGACGATATTGTGCTGGACGCAGAAACCCATCGGGTGATGCGCGATGGCCAAGAGCTGAAGCTGGGGCCAACCGAGTTTCGCCTGCTGTCGACATTCATGGAAAAACCGGGCCGGGTGTGGAGCCGCGAACAGCTGCTTGACCGGGTCTGGGGGCGCGACATTTACGTGGATACGCGCACGGTGGATGTACATATCGGCCGGCTGCGCAAGGCCTTGACGCGCTTTGGTGGCGGCGATCCGCTGCGCACTGTGCGCGGTGCGGGCTACGCCTTGGGCTAAGGGCCGGGGGGCTTTGCCCCCCTGACCCCCCAGAGTATTTTGGGCAAGATGAAAACGCAGGCGTCTAGCGGGGCAGGCTGTCGCCGTCTTCGGATTGGGTGGCCAGCCAGTCGCGCAGGGCAAGCAGCGCGGGGCTGGGCGGGCGCATGCGTGGCCAGACCAAATGATAGGCGCCCCGGGCCTGAACGGCGCCGCCCCAGACGGGCACCAGCCTGCCGGTGGCAATATCTTGTTCGGCCAGATATTGCGGCAAGAGGGCCGCGCCAAGACCGTGCAGCGCGGCTTGGGTGATGGTGGAAAACTGGTCAAAGACCATGGCGCTGCCGGCGGGGGGCGCCAAGCCGTGGCGGGCCAACCATTCGGGCCATGCATAAGGGCGGGTCTGGATGTGCAAAAGCGGCAGTTTCAAGATATCGGCGGGCTGGGTGACGGGCAGGCGCTGCAGCATGTCTGGGGCGCAGACGGGCCGCACGCTTTCGCGGCGCAGCTGCAGGCTGTGGCAATCGGGCAGTTCGGGGGTGCCGAAATAAATGGCGGCATCAAAGGGGGCGGTGGCGAAATCTGGCAAGGTCAGGCAGGTAGAGAGGTTGATTGTGACCTCGGGATGGCGGCGGGTGAATTCGGGCAGTCGCGGCACCAGCCAGCGCATGCCAAATGTTGGCAAAATTGCCAAGCTGACCGTGCCGGCCCCGCTGGGCTGCATTTGTAAACGCAGGCCGGCTTGGCTGATTTGCGCCAAGGCGGGGCGGATTTGGGCGACATAGTCTTGGCCAGTTTGGGTGAGCACCATGCCGCGGCCTTTGCGGGCAATCAGCTGGGCGCCAAGCTGGTGTTCTAGGGCCTGCAATTGCCGGCTGACGGCGCTTTGGGTGAGGCTGAGCTCTTCGGCGACAGCGGTGGCGCTGCCCAGGCGCGCCAGAGCATCGAGGGCCCGCAGGGCGGTGAGCGAGGGCATCAGGCGGCGCGGCGGCAACATATGCGAAAACCTCATGCAACTATGCTATAATCTATATATTAACTGCTGTTCTTGCATGATACAATGCCGCCAATCACAGTTTTAGGAGGCATTGATGCTTGACGATAAACCCAGCCTGCGGGCCAAAGACATGCCAGACCTGTCTTCTTTTGATTGGCAAGATGCGTTCCGTCTGGAGGATCAGCTGAGCGAAGACGAGCGGATGATCCGCGACAGCGCCCGCGCCTATTGCCAAGAAAAGCTGCAGCCGCGGGTTTTGGAGGCCTTCCAGAACGAACAGACAGATCCGGCGATTTTTGCCGAAATGGGCAGCATGGGCCTGCTGGGCACCACGATTCCCGAGGCCTATGGCGGTTTGGGGGGTGGCTATGTGGCCTATGGGCTGGTCGCGCGCGAGGTTGAGCGGGTTGACAGCGGCTATCGTTCGATGATGTCGGTGCAATCAAGCTTGGTGATGTATCCGATCTATGCCTATGGGTCCGAGGAGCAGCGCCAGAAATACCTGCCAAAATTGGCCACGGGCGAATGGATTGGCTGTTTTGGCTTGACCGAACCTGACGCCGGATCGGACCCGGCGGGCATGAAAACACGCGCGGTGAAAACCGACGGTGGCTATGTGCTGAGCGGCTCGAAGATGTGGATCTCCAACAGCCCTATCGCCGATGTTTTCGTGGTTTGGGCCAAATCCGAGGCCCATGGCGGCAAGATCCGCGGCTTCATTTTGGAAAAAGGGATGAAGGGCCTATCGGCGCCGAAGATCGAAAAGAAGATGAGCTTGCGCGCCTCGATCACGGGGGAAATCGTGATGGATGGTGTGGAAGTGGGCGAAGAGGCGCTGTTGCCCCATGTCGAGGGGCTGAAAGGGCCGTTTGGGTGTTTGAACCGCGCGCGCTATGGCATTTCATGGGGCGTTTTGGGTGCGGCCGAGTTTTGCTGGCACGCAGCGCGCCAATACGGGCTGGACCGCCACCAGTTCAAGCGCCCCTTGGCGCAGACGCAGCTCTATCAAAAGAAGCTGGCCGATATGCAGACCGAAATTGCATTGGGCTTGCAGGCCAGCCTGCGGGTGGGCCGCCTGATGGACGAGGCGAAAGCGGCGCCCGAGATGATCTCGATCGTCAAGCGCAACAACTGTGGCAAGGCGTTGGATATTGCGCGGATGTCGCGTGATATGCATGGGGGCAACGGGATCAGCCTAGAGTTTGGGGTGATCCGCCACATGGTGAACCTGGAAACGGTGAATACCTATGAGGGGGCGCATGATGTGCATGCGTTGATCTTGGGGCGTGCACAAACCGGGCTGCAAGCGTTCTTTTAAGGCGCCTATGGGTTGAAATTTGCATGGCGCTGCCCCCCGTGGGTGGCGCCATGTTGCGTTTTCTGCGCGCTTTGGCATTGCTTTTCCATTGCTTTGGGGCCGGTGGCGGGCTTAACGGGATTATCGGTGCGACTCGGGCGAGATGAGGGAAGAATGACTGGTGGCAACCTGTGGCAGGCATCCTGCCAGGAACATGTAGAGCCGATGGCGCTGCCGGTGCAGGCATCTGTGGATCTGTTGGTGATTGGCGGTGGGTTTACCGGCTGCTCGGCGGCGCTGGCCGCGGCCACGGCAGGTGCGCGCGTGCTGTTGATCGAGGCCCAAGAGGTGGGCCATGGCGGGTCTGGGCGCAATGTGGGTTTGGTCAATGCCGGGCTATGGCTGCCGCCCGATCAGGTCGAGGCGGCCTTGGGCCAAGAGGCAGGCCAGCGGCTGAACGCGGCCTTGGGCGCAGGGCCGGGGCAGGTGTTCGAGCTGATCAACAGGTATGGCATTGCCTGCGAGGCGGTGCAAAATGGCACGTTGCATTGCGCCCATGCGCCCAGCGGCATGGCGGATTTGCAGCGCCGGTTTGCCCAGCAACAGCGGCGCGCGGCGCCCGTGCGCCTGCACGACGCCCAACAGGCGCAGCAGGCTGTGGGCAGCCCGGCGGTGCATGGCGCCTTGTTTGACGCGCGCGCAGGCACGGTGCAGCCCATGGGCTATGTGCGCGGTTTGGCGCGTGCGACGCAACAGGCGGGTGCGCAAATTTGCCAAGGTGTTGGCGTGCAGCGTATCGCCCATGACGGGCAGGCGTGGCAGGTGCATGCGGGGGCATCGCTGTTGCGGGCCGAGCGGCTGCTATTGGCAACAAACGCCTATCATCAAGGGGCCGCTGGCGCCCAAGTGCCGCGTTTGACGCCGGTGCATTACTTCCAGTTGGCCACGCGGCCGCTGTCGCCGAATGTGGCGGGCAGTATCTTACCGGGGGGCGAGGGGGCGTGGGATACGGGCACGGTGA
>RFQY01000002.1 GCA_009924775.1 Paracoccaceae bacterium
TGGCCGGGGAAAATACCGCTAAGATGCCCCCAAAACCCACCGTTCAACACTGCCATGATATAGGTGGCGACAACCGCATTTAGCAGTAACGGGGAAACCCCGTTGGAAAAGTAACGCTTCATAAATCTGCATAGCCTTTTGCATTGTTTGCCAGGCTTGATGCCATGGCGCTTTGTCTGCCTATGGCTTGGCGCCCGATTTGGCCATTTAACTTTAGTTGTAGATGGGGGAAACCCCCGGGCCTTGCTTGGCTATGGGGTAGAAATATCAACAGGTTTCTGTTTAGTCTTTGTCAGGCACATGGGGTTCCAAAGGGGGGTGCTATGCCAGCAGCGGCACTGATTGACGGGCTTCAATATGCCAATTGGTCTGAGAAAATATTCCAACAAATGCGCGCCGGTGGCGTGGATGCGGTGCATGTTACCATCACCTATCACGAAACATTTCGTGAAACCGTGGCCAATATTGAACAATGGAACCGATGGTTCGAACGCTACCCCGATCTGATCTTCCAAGGCCATAGCGCCGCCGATATAGACGTGGCCCAGAAAACGGGGCGCACGGCCATTTTCTTTGGCGCGCAAAACCCCTCGTGCATCGAAGACGATATCGGGCTGGTGCAGATCTTGCACCAACTGGGCCTGCGTTTCATGCAACTTACCTATAATAACCAGTCTTTGCTGGCGACGGGGTGTTACGAGGATGACGATACCGGCCTTACCCGCATGGGCCGCGCGGTTGTGGCCGAAATGAACCGCGTGGGCATGGTGGTAGACATGAGCCATTCTGCCCAACGCTCTACCCTAGAGGCGATCGAGCATTCCACCCGCCCCATTGCCATCACCCATGCCAACCCCCACAGCTGGCACCCCGCCTTGCGCAACAAAACCGACGATGTCTTGCGCGCCTTGGGTGAAACCGGCGGGATGCTGGGGTTTTCCATCTATCCCCACCATCTGCAAAATGGCCCTGCCTGCACCTTGGCCAGCTTTTGCGATATGATCGCCCGCACCGCCGATGTGATGGGGCCAGAAAATATCGGTATCGGCACCGATCTGTGCCAAGACCAGCCCGATAGCGTGGTAGAGTGGATGCGCGTTGGCCGCTGGACCAAAAGCATCGATTATGGCGAGGGCAGTGCCGCCAACCCCGGCTTTCCCCCCATGCCAGATTGGTTTCAAGACAATCGCCATTTTGGCGCCATTCGTCAGGGCCTAAAGGCCAGCGGGCTAGATCGTGCCACGATAGACGGTGTGATGGGCGAAAACTGGCGTCGGTTTTTTGCCCACAGCTTTCAGCCCTAACCCCGCCGCCCAAGGTGCCATGCCATGACACAGCCCCACAGCCAGCCGGCCACGCCCCGCAGCTATTACCGCAGCCCCGCGCAGGTAATGCGGCTTGCGCGCATGGGCAGCGCACACCCCATGCGTTTGTCGTTTTTGCGTATTTTGCTGCGGCGCATGCGCCAAGAAAATTGGCGCTTTGAGCGCCATCTTTGGCAGGTAGATGCACGCGGTGTGGGCCGGGCGGTGTATTGCGCCCATGGGCCAAAGCGCAGCTACAGCTTGGTGGCCTTTGCCCATGATCTGCCCGACCACATGCGATCAGACCGGGTGATTGCCACGGCGTGGGATGCCACATTTGCCCTGTTCGATGGTGTCCCCAGCCGCCAAGATCTGGACCGCCTGCAACAAAACGTGCCCCTGCAAGAAGCTGGCCGCATTGGTCCGCGCGAATTAACGCTCAGCCGTGCCAACCGCTCGGTTCGGTTGTTTACCCATGTTGTGGGTGCCTTGGCAGCAGGGCGCCAACCCGATGCGACCGAATTGCAAGAGGTGGGCTACCTGATGCGCACCACTGCGGTTTATGGCGCTGGTAAATTCGGCGCTGCAGATCGCGCCGATATCGCGCAGCGCCCGGAAATGGCGGCGCCCTTTCAGGCAGAAATGCTGACTGTTTGGCTGATACGGTGGTTCACGGTGGATATCGTCAACCATCTGGCCACCCAGCAAGGTGGTGCGCAGGCGGTGGCGCTGGCGCCTGAATTGTGCCGCCAATTGGGGGTGGGCAATTCCACGGGCCTTGGCATGGCGCCGTTTTTGGTGCGCCACCCCGTGCTGTTGAACAACTGGATCTTTGCCCGCGAAGAGGCGTTGGCCCGGGTGCGCGCCCTGCCCATGGCCACGCCCCAGCAGTTGGCGGGGCTGCGGGCTGCCTTGGCCGATGCCGAAGAAAACGCCAGCTCTTGGCGCTCGTCCCACCCTGTGCAGGTGGAAAAGCTGGCCAGCCTTAGGGCCGATTTAGCCTGTATTAGATGCCTTAGCGCCGACGAGCAGGCCAGTTTTCGCATCAACGGGGCCCTGCCATTGGGCCAGCTGCGCCAGATTGTGGCACAGCATTACGCATGGGCCCTGCGCACAGATTTTAGCGACCCCGCCCAAATGGCGCGGTTTTGGTATGTATCCGAGGAAAAGCTAGAGCCGCGCTTGGGCGATCGCCATGCCGAACCGGGTGCCGACCAAGAGCAGCCTTTGGCCATCGCCCATTTGGTGCAGGCGCTGTGGGCCGATTTGCAGGCGCAGCCCGAAACACTGCCCTTGGCCCGCTTTCTTTTGGCCCATCCGCAGCATCGTTTGGTGGTGCGCAGGGTGCTGCGTGCCCCCAGCCACCCGTTTGCCGAAGTGCAAGATAACCTGATCGCCGATACCATGCTGCCGATTGATTTGATGCGCTGTAAACTGGCGTTTTTCGGGGCCAGCCATTTCGATCCGCGCTCGGATAAATGGGTGCGTATCAGCCTGTTTCGCGGCATGCCCTACCCAACCGATCTGGCGCAGGGCGCCCCGGCATGAGCACGGCCTACGCAGCGCCGCTGTCTTTTTCGCTGACCGAAGCAGATGCCTTGGCGCAAAAGGCCGCGCGCGGTGCCGGCCTTGGCTGGGGCATGGCCGAAGAGGCCGGTTTTGCGGTGCGCTGGTTATGCGGCTATGGGGCCGATGGGCTGGGCGCGCTTTTGGCCTGTCTGGCCGCACAGCGCAGCATGCCACATTTGGCGCCGGGGCAGGTAATTGGCCAAGGCCAAGGGCTGCTTTGCCCGCTTCATACAGGCTCTGTTCTGCTGGATAGTGCCGAAATTTCCGATGGTCCCTTGGCCGGCCCCCTGCAGGTGGCGCCCCTGTGCCAGCCGCTGTTGATGCTGCCCTTTTTGGCACAGGCTGCCAGTGTTTTGGGCCAGCAATTGGTGGTGGCCTATAAGGCGGGCACGGTGGCATTGCCCGGGCCTGCCCCGCTGCCCGTGGCGCCAAGCGCGCTTTGTGGCGCGTTGCGGCTGGGTTTGGGTGCGCCATTGGGGCCAGAATGGCGGGGGCCAACTGCCCGCGTGCCACAGGGCCGCGCCGCCTGTGACGCGGCCACGCTGGCCGCGCTCGAGCTGCTGGCGCTGAAAACCACCGTTCCCGCCACCGAGGCCTCGCGCCGCAGCGGGGCAGGGGCTGGCACCAATGATAACGACTAGGCGCCTGCGCCCAGGGCAAGCAGCTTTTGCCACAGCGCATCGGGCACATCGACCAAATCTGCGGGCGTGCGGTTTTGCCCGGGCAGGCGCGTGCCCTCTTCGGCGGCCACGGCATCGGCCAGCCGGGCCAAGCGGGTGGTGAACTGATCGCCAAAGGTGGTGGTATCTATCAGCACATACATTTGCCCCAGCCGGTGGGGTGGGCCATCGGGCAGTTTCAGCCCGCCAACATCCAGCGAATTGACCGAGCCTGTCATCGCCGCGGCCATCAACTCGACCATCACCCCAAGGCCCCAGCCCTTGTACCCACCCGCGCTGCACAGGCTGCCGCGCAGGGCGGCGTCTGGGTCTGTTGTGGGGGTGCCGTTTTCGTCAACGGCCCAGCCCAGCGGTATGGGTTGGCCCGCGTATTTGGCCATGGTGATCTTACCCAAAGCCACGGCCGAGGTGGAAAAATCGAAATGCACCGCCAGCCCACCTTGGCCGTCGGGCACCGACATGGCCATAGGGTTTGTGCCAATAACGCGGGTTTTGCCCCCGGGGGCCGCCACAACCGGCGAGGCATTGGTAAAGCCCAGCCCAATCAGCCCCGCGCGGCCGATTTGTTCGGTGAAATAGCCCAGCGAGGTGCAGGTATGGCTTTGCGCCACTGCCAACAGGGCCACCCCGTTCTTGCGTGCCGTATCAATGGCCAAATCGCGCCCTGCGGCAAAGGCAGGCTGGGCAAAGCCGCATTTGGCATCGGCCAGCACCGCGGCTGGGCGGGGCTGGGTGATGGCGGGCTGAACCTGCCCATCAACCCGGCCACTGGCCAGCTGTGTGCAATAGCTTTCCACGTATTGCAGGCCGCAGATAACATTGCCGTGCTGTTCGGAATGGGTGGTGGCACGGGCCACCTCTTCGGCCTGCCACGTGCCTGCGCCATGGGCCAAAAGTGCTGTTTTAGTGACTAAGTAAATCTCTGCTGCGCGGCGTTCGGTCATGGTCTGTCCCTTTGTTGGGCTGTTGGCATTTTCGGCAATGTCCCTTTGCCCCCAAGGGTAAGCGCCAAAGCCCCCCGCCGCAACCAAACTGGCCCCATTTGTGGCCCGGCCTTGGCAGGGGCGGGTTTTGGCCTATCTGCCCATGGCGCGTTATGCGCCCCATCCCCCCCGTGTTTCTGCTGTCTTGGCAAATGGCGGCAGACAGGGTGCAATGGCCCAAACGCCGCCAACAGGAGATAAAAATGAGCACTGCCCCAAAACTGTTTCAGCCCTTTACCTTGCGCGGCATTGTGGCCAAAAACCGTGTGGTTATTTCGCCCATGTGCCAATATTCCGCCCACGAAGGGCATTTGGAAGATTGGCATTTGGTGAATTTGGGCCGCTTCGCCATGGGGGGCGCGGGCATTATTATAACCGAGGCTACGGCGGTGCAAAAAGATGGCCGCATTACCCATGGCTGCCCCGGCCTGTGGGACGATTCGCAGATTATCGGGCATGCCCGTATTGCCCAGTTCTGCCGCCGAAATGGTGCTGTGGCGGGTATTCAGCTGGGGCACGCGGGGCGCAAATCGGGTATGCAACGCCCGTGGTATGGCAATGGCCCGCTGAACGCAGATGATTTTGCCCGCGGCGACATGCCTTGGCCGCCTGTTGGCCCCTCGGCCGTGCCTGTTGCCGAAGGCTGGCCCGATGTGCACGCCCTAAGTTTGCCTGAAATAGAGACGCTTTTGGACTGCTACGCCGCTGCCGCGCGGCGCGCAGTGGCGGCGGGCTATCAGCTGATCGAAATTCATGGCGCCCATGGCTATTTGGTGCATAGCTTCCTGTCGCCTTTGTCGAATTTCCGCACCGATGCCTATGGCGGCAGTTTGGAAAACCGCATGCGGCTGGCGCTGGATATTGCCCGCACGGTGCGGGCCGCTATTCCCGATGAGATTGCTTTGTCGTTCCGCACATCGGCGGTGGATGGCGACGAAGATGGCTGGCAATTGTCTG
Organism: Paracoccaceae bacterium; assembly: GCA_009924775.1. Taxonomy (GTDB): domain Bacteria; phylum Pseudomonadota; class Alphaproteobacteria; order Rhodobacterales; family Rhodobacteraceae; genus CAJXSO01. Next base: position 5,494 of record RFQY01000002.1, read on the forward strand.
ATACCGTGGTTTTGGCGCAGCAGCTAAAGGCCTGCGGCGTGGACCTGATCGATTGTTCATCGGGTGGCATTGCCGGGCCTGCCACCTCGGCCCGGGGTGGTAAACGGCAGCCGGGCTTTCAGGTGCCTTTTGCCGAAACCGTGCGTGCAAAAGCCGATATGCCCACCATGGCCGTAGGCCTGATCACCCACCCCCAGCAGGCCGAGGCCATTTTGCAAGCGGGCCACGCCGACCTGATCGCCATTGCCCGCGAGGCGCTGGTGAACCCGATGTGGGCGCTGCATGCCAGCCAATATCTTGGCCATGACACCGAATTTTCCGATTGGCCCGCGCAATCGGGGTGGTGGTTGAACGTGCGTGCAGGGAATTCGGAATTCTATCAGCCAGACTAGGCCGCTGCGTCACATCCTAATTTGCGGCCTGCCTTAAAAATTCTGTTTGGAAAACCCAAACGCTTTTGTCAGGGTGCCGAACTGAACACTGTTTTGGGGCAGGCGGTTACGTGGAAAACTTCGATTACATTATTGTCGGCGCAGGCTCGGCTGGCTGCGTGCTGGCCGAGCGTTTGACAGCATCGGGCAAGGCCCGCGTTCTGCTGCTCGAGGCGGGGGGGCAGGGCCGCTCGCCTTGGATTGCCTTGCCGCTGGGCTATGGCAAAACCTATTTTGACCCGGCGGTGAATTGGAAATTCCAAACCGTGGCCGAAGACAGTTTGGCAGGGCGTCAGGGCTATTGGCCGCGTGGCAAATGTATCGGCGGGTCGGGGGCGATTAATGCCATGGTTTATGCCCGTGGTTTGCCCAATGATTTTGACGATTGGCAAAATGCCGGGGCCGAAGGCTGGGGCTGGCAAAATGTGCGCGCCGAATATCAGCGGTTGGAAACCCGGGTATTGCCCGATGGCAGCACGCTGGGCAATGGGCCGCTGCATATTCAGGATGTCTCGGACCAAGTGCATAAGGCCACGCGCCATTTCTTTGCCGCAAATGCCGAATTGGGCCTACCCCAAACCGACGATTTGAACGGCCCCACCCCCGAAGGCGCGGCGATTTACCAAATCAACACGCGCAATGGCTGGCGCAATTCTTCGGCGCGGGCGTTTTTGCGCCCTGCCCGGCGGCGTGGCAATCTGCGCATTATCACAGGTGCCCATGTGCAGCGTATTCGCTTTGATGGGCGGCGCGCCACTGGCCTGACCTATATGCAGGGCGGCCAACAGCACAGCGTGCGGGTCAACCGCGAAATCATCTTGTCAGCTGGCAGCGTGGCCTCGCCGCGGCTGTTACAGCTGTCGGGTATTGGCCCGGCAGATGTGTTGCGCCAGCACGGGATAACCCCGCTGTTGGACCGGGCCGAAGTGGGCGGCAACCTGCAAGATCATTTGGGCATCAACTATTATTTCCGCGCCACAGAGCCCACGTTGAACAACCTGTTGTCGCCCTTGTGGGGCAAGGCGATGGTTGCCATGCAATACGCGCTGCGGCGGCGGGGGCCGCTGTCTTTGTCGGTGAACCAATGCGGTGGGTTTTTCAAATCTAGCACCGATCTGGCCCATCCCGACCAGCAGCTTTATTTTAACCCTGTCACCTATACCACCACGCCTGATGGCAAACGCTCGGTCATACGGCCCGATCCTTTTGCAGGCTTTATTCTGGGCTTTCAGCCGTCGCGCCCCACCAGCCGTGGGCGCATTGATATCAGCAGCGCCGATCCTATGGCCGCGCCTTTGATTGTGCCAAATTCGCTGGCCACCGAAGAGGACCGCGCGCAGGTGGTGGCCGGGGCCCGGCTGTGCCGGCGCTTGGCGCGCACCAAGGCGATGGCGCAGCTGATCGAGGCGCCGATGTATTGCGATATCCGCCAGATGGATGACGCCCAGATTTTGGAAGATTTTCGCCAACGCTGTGGCACGGTGTTTCACCCTGTTGGCACCTGCCGCATGGGCAGCGACACAGGCGCAGTGGTAACCCCGGACCTAAAGGTGCAGGGGATCACGGGCTTGCGCGTGGTGGATGCCTCGGTTTTCCCAAATATCACCTCGGGCAATACCAATGCCCCAACCATGATGCTGGCCCACCGGGCGGCCCGATTGATTGCAGACCAGACATGAGCATTCCTTATTCCGCATCGGGGGCAGTGCCCCTGCGCCACAAACTGGGCCAGGCCGATACTGGGCCGCGCATTTCCAGCATTGAAACCTTTGCAACCCCGCTGGTGGGTTTTGTGCGGGTCACCACCGAAGACGGGGTGCAGGGCTGGGGGCAGGTTTCGACCTATAACAGCGATATTTCGTGCGAAATTTTGCACCGCCAAGTGGCACCTTGGGCCTTGGGGCGCGGGGTGGATGCGCTGGAAGAGGTCATTGCCGATATTCCCCTGCGCGAACATAAATACCCCGGCACGTTTTTGCGCCGTGCCATGGCCGGGCTGGATACCGCGGTGTGGGATTGGCGCGGGCAAGTGGCGGGCCAGCCGGTTGCGGCGCTTTTGGGGGGCAGTGCCGGGCCGCTGCGGGCCTATGCCTCGTCTATGCGGCGCGATATTTCCCCCCAAGACGAGGCCACGCGCCTGCAGGCCCTGCGCGATGCCCATGGTTTTGATGCGTTCAAGGTGCGCATTGGGGCCGAATGTGGCCGCGATGTCGATGAATGGCCCGGCCGCACGGAACAGATTATTCCCACCATCCGCCACGCCATGGGCGAGCCCCATTGTGCCAACCTGTCTTTGGTTACGTTGTTCACCATGCATGTTTTGCGCGCGCTGCCCAATGCCGGTAAATATCTGGAATTTTCGATCGAGGGGGATGATTACTACCCTTGGCAGCGGGAATTGTTTGTAACCGATCCTTACAAAATTACCGATGGGCAGGCCCATGTCAGCGATGCGCCCGGCTGGGGGGTGCAGGTGGCGCCAGAATGGCTGGCCAAATCGGCCTATCGCTGCAGCACCTTCGAGGGCTAAGGCAGCACTGCACCAACAAAAAGGGCGGCGCCAGTTGGCCCCGCCCCTTTTTCATGCGTTGCGCGTGGTGCTTAGCTGGGGCTGATGCCGCGCAGCCGCTCGGACCGGCGGCGCAACAGTTCCACCGTTGTCAGCAGCGCAATCGAGATGATCACCAAAATTGTGGCCACCGACAAAATTGCCGGGCTGATTTGTTCGCGGATACCGTTCCACATTTGGCGGGGGATTGTCTGCTCGTCCAAGCCACCCACGAACAGCACCACAACCACCTCGTCGAACGAGGTAACAAATGCAAACAGCGCGCCCGAGATCACGCCGGGCAAAATCAACGGCATTTGCACACGGCGGAACGTGGTGACAGGATCGGCGCCCAAATTGGCGGCGGCACGCGTCAGCGAATGATCAAACCCCACCAAAGTGGCGGTGACCGTAATGATGACAAAGGGAATGCCCAAAGTGGCATGCGCCAGCACCACGCCCAAATAGGGAATACCCCAGTCTTGAATGCTGATCGACGAGTAGAAAAAGAACAGCCCCGTGGCCACGATGATGATTGGCACGATCATGGGCGAAATCAGAATGGCCATAATGACTCGGCGATAGGGCATTTCCGGGCGGCTTAGGCCAAGGGCTGCAACCGTGCCCAGCACCGTGGCGATCAAGGTCGAGAAAAAGCCGATGATCACGCTGTTTTTCGCGGCGTTGATCCAGTTGGCATTGGCCCATGCATCGGCCCACCAGCTGGCGTTGCGGGTGGCGTCTGGGTCGGTCATGCCAAAGGTCAGCAGCAGGTCATACCAGCGCATCGAATAGCCAGTTGGATCCAGCTTCAACATCTTTTCGGTAAAGGTGAAATACGGCTCGATGTTAAAGCTAAGGGGGATCACCACCAAAATAGGGGCAATCAAGAACAGAAAGATCAGCGCGCAGATCACCAGATAGGTGTAATGCCAAACGCGTTCTAATGTAGAGGCGTGATTAGGAAGTGCCATGGCTTACCCCAGTTTCAAATTGTCGATGCCAATCAGGCGGTCGTAGAGCCAATACAAGATCAAGATGCCGCCCAGCAGCAGGGCTGCCAAAGCAGCGGCCAGCGACCAGTTCAGCGATTTTTGCATGTGAAAGGCGATAAGGTTCGAGATCAGCTGCCCATCGGCGCCGCCCACCAAGGCGGGCGTGATGTAATAGCCAACCGCCAAAATGAACACCAGCAAAGCGCCTGCACCAATGCCCGGCACGGTTTGCGGGAAATAAATGCGGCGGAACGCTGTCCAGCTGGTGGCGCCAAGGCTGCGGGCGGCGCGCACATAAGACGGGTTGATCGGGCGCATCACCGAATAAAGCGGCAACACCATGAAGGGCAACAGAATATGCGTCATGGCGATCACCGTGCCCATTTGGTTATACATCATCTGCAGGCGGTTCTCGTCGTCCAGCAGGCCCATGCCCACTAGGCTGTCGTTGACCACGCCTTGGCTTTGCAGCAGCACCATCCAGCTGGTTGTGCGCACCAAAAGCGATGTCCAAAACGGCAACAGAACCAAGATCATCAGCAAGTTGGAATAGCGCAGCGGCAAGGTGGCCAGCAGATGGGCAATGGGATAGCCCAACATAAAGGTCAAAACCGTGATCAATATCGACAAAAGCAGCGTGCGGGAAAACAGCGTAACGTAAACCTGCCGGTTTTCATTGACCTGTTCGATGCTGCCATCTGCATTGCGCGTCAGGTCAAGGGCGGCAAGATAGAAATTAAACGTATAGGCCGACGAGGCATCGCGCATCACGCGCCACAGATCGGGGTTGTTCCAATCTTTATCCAGATCCAAGAACGCATCCTTAAAGGGTGCTTCCAGATCGTTGGCCTTGCGCGCGGCCTTGGTAAACATCGAGCGCGAGCCAGACAGCTCGTAGTTAATGCGCGTGCCGGCCTGCCCGGGGGCCTTAAGTTCGCGCAGCACCACCATATCGGCGGCCAGTGCGGCAAAGGCCTCTTCTGTTGGCTCGGTCCCGGCGGGGTTGGCATCGAACCACGCTTTCAAATTGGTCATGATCGGCGTGCGCACGCCGCTGCCAATGTCTTCGTGCATGGTGAAACCGTCGTTATGGAACGAACGGTGCAACATTTGCCCAATGGGCGCCACAAAGGTGATGACGATGAAGGCCAATAACGGCAACACAAGGAAAAACGCCCTGCGTCGTGCATGCGATTGTGCACTGGCCAAAGCAGCCTTGAGCGGCTTTCCATCTGCTGTCGTCAGCTTGGCGGGGGCGCCATTTGCTGTTGCGTCGGTCATTTTTTCTTTACCCTGCTGTCGGTGTGGGGTGGGCCATTGGCCCACCCGCTGCGGTGGTGGGGCCGGTGGTGCCGGCCCCGTTTTCCGCACTATCGCTTATTGAGCCAGCCAAGCGTTGAAACGCTCGTTCAGCTCGGCGTCTTTATCAACCCAGAACTCGAAGTTGTTGACCAAAGCGTTGGTCAGGTTCGCGGCTGCGGTGGGCATGTGGGGGGCCATTTCGGTTTTGCCATCCGAATATTTGCCAACCAATGCGCCCGACGATTTGCGCGCGGGGCCATACGAGATCCACGAGGCCTGATCAGCCAGGCGCTGCGTGTCGGTCGAGAAAGCGATGAACTGCATCGCGGCGTCTTTGTTCGGTGCGCCTTTGGGTACAACAAACAGGTCAAAGTCTAGGATCTGACCGTCCCACACCACTTCCAGCGGCTGGTTTTCGGCAACGGCTGCGTTGAAGATACGGCCGTTATAGGCGGTCGACATCACAACTTCGCCATCGGCCAGCAGCTGCGGCGGCTGTGCGCCGGCTTCCCACCAGACGATATCGCTTTTGATGCTGTCCAGCTTGGCAAATGCGCGGTCTACGCCTGCGTCAGTGTCCAGAACGTCGTATACTTCGCCGGCGGGCACGCCATCGGCCATCAGCGCCATTTCCAGCAATGACTTGGCCGATTTACGCAGGCCGCGCTTGCCGGGGAATTTGGCGGTATCGAAGAAATCAGCGATCGTGGTGGGGGTGCCGCTGACGTTTTTCGAGTTATACGCGTAAACGGTGGACCACACGATGTTGGCAACGGCGCAATCTTGCAGCGCGCCTTCGATGAAGTCTTCGGTTGCGGGGGTGCCATCGGGTGCTGCGGGCAGCATGGCGTGGTCGATCGGCTCTAGCAGGCCTTCATCGCACAGGCGTACCGCATCCGAGAATTCCACGTCGGCCACGTCGATCGAAACATTGCCCGCCTCGACCTGTGCTTTGATCGGGGTTGCGGGGTTGTCGGCGTCGACCGAGTTGACCTTGATGTTGGTGGTTGCGGTAAAGGGCTTGTGATAGGCCTCTACCTGGCTTTTGGTATAGGCACCGCCCCAGGACATAACGGTGATTTCCTGCGCTTGCGCAGCAAACGCAACACCAGTCAGGGCTGTCGCCATCAGAGCTGTTTTGAGTTTCATTTCATACTCCCAAATGTACCCGTATTTTCAATTGGCGGAGGGCAGCGTGACGGGCAGACCATCTACCCTCCTGAAACGACCGTGCCCCGCTGGGGGCACGGCTGTTCTTTGGCCGTTACGCATCAAGCGCGCGGCAATCCTGTGGCAACCAGCCAATGTCGATCTGGGTGCCGGGCGTCATCCGCACCTGATCGGGCGCGTTGCGGGTTTTTACGATAAATTCCTCGTTGCCGGCCACACGCAGGCGGGTGCGGAAAATATCGCCCATATAGATGAATTCCAGCACCTCGGCCTTTAGCGTATGGGCGCCGGGCTGCAGGCGGGCCGGGTTGACCTCGACACGCTCGGGGCGGATAGAAACGCAGGTGCGTTCGCCCACTTTCGATACGTTCACGGGCTTGGCATCGATCACTTCGCCATTGTCCAGCTTGACCTCGCACAGATCGCCCTTGATCGCGGTGATCACGCCGTTCAGCGTGTTATTTTCACCGATAAACTGGGCAACAAAGCTGTTTTGCGGGGTTTCATACAGCTGGTCTGGGGGCGCCAATTGCTGGATCACACCATCGTTGAACACGGCAACCCTGTCGGACATGGTCAGCGCTTCGGTTTGGTCGTGGGTTACGTAAACCGTGGTGATGCCCAGTTCGTGCGCCAAGCGGGTAATCTCGAACTGCATGTGTTCGCGCAGCTGTTTGTCCAGCGCGCCCAGCGGTTCGTCCATCAGCACCAGCTCTGGCTCGAACACCAAGGCGCGGGCAAGGGCGATACGCTGCTGCTGACCACCCGACAATTGCGCGGGGCGGCGATTGGCAAACTGGCCCATCTGCACCATGTCCAGCGCCCGCTTGATTTTTTCCTCGCGGGTCGATTTGGCGATTCCGCGCACCTCTAACGGGAAGCTTAGGTTTTCGCCAACCGTCATATGCGGAAACAGCGCATAGCTTTGGAACACCATGCCAATGCCGCGCTTGTGCGGCGGGATATTGTTGATCGGACGCTCGTCCAACAAAATCTCGCCATGGGTAGCTGTTTCAAAGCCAGCCAGCATCATCAGGCAGGTGGTTTTACCCGAACCCGACGGGCCAAGCATGGTCAAAAACTCGCCACGCGGCAGGGTCAGGTTAAGGTCTTTAACGACCAGCGTTTCGCCGTCGTAACTTTTCTGAACGCGGTCAAACACCACGAACGCGTCGTCGTTCTTTCCGTTGGCCAAGGTGGCTCCCCGTTTTATCATATGCGGGCGTACCCGCCTCTTATCCGCCCCTGACTAAACCGACTCTTGCTTTGTCATGCAATACGCATGCGTCGTTTTCGGCGTGAATTGCGCCAAATTCGGGAACAAAGCCCAAAACTTGGGTCAATCAGCGGGCAATTGCCCGTGGATTCGCGCCAAATGGGCGATTCACCTTATGCGCAGGGGGCTGTGGCGGCGTTTTGGATGGAAAACCGCAGCAATCTTGCGTCAAAAAGTGTCGTTTCCGAAATGTCACGGCGCCTTGGGCTTTGCCAATCTATGGGCAAACAGGAGGCCCGAATGCAAAATCCCGACATCCCTTTTTCGCGTGCGGAATATGACCGGCGCATCGCCGCCACGCGCCAGGCCATGGCCAAAGCCGGGCTTGATGTGCTGTTTGTGACAGACCCATCCAACATGGCATGGCTGACGGCCTATGACGGCTGGTCGTTTTACGTGCACCAAGGCGTGATCTTGCGCATGCACGGCGATCCGGTGTGGTGGGGTCGTGGGATGGACGCCAATGGCGCGCGCCGCACCACATGGCTGGGCGCTGATGATATCCGCCCCTACACCGACAACTATGTGCAATCCACCGAGCGCCACCCGATGCAGCATTTGGCGCAGCTTTTGGCGGAATATGGCGCCGCGACCCAGCGCATTGGCGTTGAGATGGAGAATTATTATTACTCTGCCAAAGCGCATGAAACCCTGTGCGCCAGCCTGCCCGAAGCCCAGATCGTGGACGCCACCGCGCTGGTGAATTGGCAGCGCCTGATCAAATCCGACGAAGAAATCGCCTTTATGCGCCGCGCCGCCCGCATTGCCGAGAAAATGGTAGATGGCGCGCTGGAACGCGCCCGCCCCGGCCTGCGTAAAAACGAGCTGGTGGCCGAGATTTACCGCGATTCGCTGCTGGGCGTGGGCGCGGATTGGGGCGATTACCCGGCCATTGTGCCCATGTGCCCCTCGGGGGCCGATGCCAGCGCGCCCCACCTTACCTGGAATGGCCAAGAGATGCGCCAAGATGAATGCACGTTTTTCGAATTGGCCGGCGTGTATCGGCGCTATCACACGCCGTTTTGCCGCACCGTTTGGCTGGGCACCCCCCCAGACGAGGTAAAGCGCGCCGAAGCCGCCCTGATCGAGGGGCTAGAGGCCGGGCTGCAAGCCGCCCGTGCGGGCAACCGGGCGTGCGATATTGCCAATGCGCTGGGCGATGTGTTGACGCGCGCGGGCATCGAACGGGGCGCGCGCTGTGGCTACCCCATCGGCCTGTCTTACCCGCCCGATTGGGGCGAGCGCACGGTGTCTTTGCGCGCCGAGGATGAAACCGTGCTGCAGCCGGGCATGACATTTCATTTCATGCCGGGGCTATGGATGCAGGATTGGGGTTTGGAAATTACCGAATCCATCTTGATCACGGCCGAAGGCCCGGCAGAAACCTTTTGCAACCGGCCCCGGCAGCTGTTTGTGAAACCTTAAACTGGGTTTAAGCCGCGCGTGAATTGGCGCAAAATGCATTGGCAGCGCGGCCTAGCTGGCCGCCTGCCAAAGCCCTGCATCTTTCACCTGTGCCATCGCCTCGTCCAGCGACTGGCGGGCGCGGGCGATCAAAATATCCACCTCGTCGCGGGTGATCACCAAAGGTGGGCTGATAATCATGCGGTCGTATACATGGCGCATGACCAGATTATTGGCAAAGCAGCGCTCGCGCACCATGTAGCCAACGGTGCCTGCCTCGGCGGCAAATTTTGCGCGGCTTTCCTTGTGCGGGGTCAGCGCGATCGAGCCCATCATGCCCACGATCTTGGCCTCGCCCACCATTGGGTGATCTACCAGCGATTCCCATTGCTGTTTCAAATAGGGGCCAATATCGGTGCTGACATAGTCAACCAACCGTTCCTCTTGCATGATGGTCAGGTTTTCCAGCGCCACGGCGGCGGCCACGGGATGGGCGTTATAGGTATAGCCGTGGTTGAATTCGCACGCTGCCATCACCTGCGCGATCTTGTCCGACACGATCGAGCCGCCAATCGGCTGGTAGCCCGAGGACAGCCCCTTGGCGATGGTCATAATATCTGGGGCCCAGCCCACGGTTTGGCTGCCAAACCAATTGCCGGTGCGCCCAAAGCCGCAAATCACCTCGTCGGCAATCAGTAAGATGTTGTATTTGTTGCAAATACGCTGAATTTCAGGCCAGTATGTTTCAGGCGGCACAATCACGCCACCGGCGCCCTGCACAGGTTCGGCGATAAAGGCGGCAACCCTGTCTTCGCCCAGCTTTTCGATGGCCAATTCCAATTGGCGCGCGCGTTCCAGCCCAAATTCGGCCGGGTCTGTCTGGCCGCCTTCGGCCCACCAATTTGGCTGGTCGATATGATAGATATCGGGGATGGGCAGGCCACCTTGGGCATGCATGCCCCCCATGCCGCCCAAGCTGGCCCCACCCAAGGTAGAGCCGTGATAGGCGTTTTTGCGGCTGATGATGATGTTTTTCTGCGGCTTGCCCATTTCCGCCCAATAGGTGCGCACCATGCGAATATTGGTGTCATTCGCCTCGGAACCCGAGCCTGCGTAAAACACATGGTTCAGATCGCCCGGCGCCAATTCGGCCAGCTTGGCCGACAGGGCGATGGCGGGCACATGGGTGGTCATGAAAAAAGTGTTATAATAGGGCAGTTCGCGCATTTGCCGCGCGGCCACATCGGCCAGCCGATCGCGGCCATAGCCGACGTTCACGCACCAAAGCCCGGCCATACCATCCAAAATCTGGTGGCCTTCACTGTCGTGGATCCACACGCCATTGGCGCGCGTTATCACCCGTGCACCGCGCTGGGCCAGCGTGTTTTGGGTGGAAAACGGGTGCATGTGGTGGGCTGCGTCCAATGCCTGCAATTCTGCGGTGGGCATATGGTTGGAAATATCGCGCATGGCGGCCTCGGCGTTATGGAAATGCCCCGCCCGCGCCCCGCACAGCTGTGGCATGGGGCCGGGATGGGGGCCGGAATGGGTGGCCCAAGAATATGATCAAATGTCTGCTTGTCAATCGAATCAGCCGCGTTGGCCGGGGCTTTCCAGAATGTGGCGGATCTGTTCCATGCCCTGCAGCATATCTTCGCGCATGGCGCGCGCCGCCCCCTCGGCATCGCCGGTGCGCATGCAGGCCAGCAGGTCTTTGTGTTTGTCGGGCTGGTTCTGGGTGCCGATACGGCCAATCATAACCCGCAGCGATGGGCCAAAGCGCAGCCACAGCCCCTCGGCCATATTGGCCAGAACGGGGGCATCGGCCAAGGCATAGATCTTGGCATGAAACAGGTAGTTATGGCGCAGATAGGCATGCAATTCGCCCCGCGCGATGGCCTGATCAAGCCGCTGGTCAATCAGCGCCAGTTCCGCCAAATCGCCGGCTTGGGCATTTTGTGTGGCCCGCAGCGCAAGGTGGCTTTCCAGCCATTGGCGGGCAAAAATAATTTCCCCAACATGGCTGGGCTGTAGCTGTGGCACCGTCACGCGGCGGTTGCCTTGAAACTGCAGGGCGCCTTCGGCGATCAGGCGGCGAATGGCCTCGCGCACCGGGGTCATTCCGGCGCCCAAACGCAGGCACAGGCCTTGGATTGTCACGGCTTCGCCGGGCGCGATTTCGCCAAACAAGATTTGGTCGCGCAGCTGGCGATAGATCAGTTCGTGGGCGGGCAGGCCAGCGGCACTGGCGGGGGGCGTGGCCCTTTCAGTGCCGGGTTTTTGGGCTGGAATGCTCATCTAACGTGAAATCCTTTGCGCGCTTTCTGCCATCTCTTGTCAGTTTAGCGGTGTCGTGAAAACATTACCATATTGCCCGCATGGGCGGGATATGATCAAATTTGGCTCAACGGCACTAGAACCATGACCAACGGGAGATAACATGATGACACATCGCTTCCTTTCACTAACGGCTGCGGCTGCGCTTTTGGCAAGTGCCGCAACCGCAGAGGAGGTTCGCGTCTATAACTGGTCTGATTATATCGACGAAGCGCTGCTGGAAAAATTCGAAGCAGAAACCGGTATCGACCTGATCTATGACGTATTCGACAGTAACGAAGTTTTGGAAACCAAGCTGCTGGCTGGCGGTTCGGGCTATGATGTTGTGGTGCCAACAGGCAGCTTCTTGCAGCGTCAAATTCAGGCTGGTGTGTTTCAGAAACTAGACACCAGCAAACTGACCAACATGGGCAATATGTGGGACGTGATCCAAGACCGCACCGCGCGGTTCGACCCCGACAATGCCTATTCGGTGAACTACATGTGGGGCACCACCGGCATTGGCGTGAACACCGCCAAAGTGGCCGAAGTGCTGGGCGAGGGCGCGCCGGTGGATTCGCTGGCGCTGATCTTTGATCCCGCCAATATGGAAAAACTGCAGGCCTGTGGCGTGCACATGCTGGATGCCCCAGACGAGGTGGTGCCCGCCGCGCTGACCTATCTGGGCCTTGATCCCAACACCCAAGAGGCCGATGATCTGGCCAAAGCAGAAGCGCTGCTGATGTCTGTGCGCCCCTATGTGCAGAAATTCCACAGCTCGGAATATATCAACGCGCTGGCCAATGGCGATATCTGCGTGGCCTTGGGCTGGTCTGGCGATATTTTGCAGGCGCGCGACCGTGCGGCCGAGGCCGAGAATGGCGTGGAAATTGCCTATAACGCCCCCAAAGAAGGTGCCTTGATGTGGTTCGACCAAATGGCCGTGCCCGCCGATGCGCCAAACCCGGATGCTGCGCATAAATTCATTAACTTTATCATGGATGCGCAAAACATGGCTGCGGCGTCGAACTACGTGTATTACGCCAATGGCAACAAGGCCAGCCAAGCGTTTTTGGCCGAAGATGTCATCGGCGATCCGGCCATTTACCCCACAGCCGAAGCGCTGGCCAACACCTATATCAAGGGCCCCTATCCGCCCAAAGTGCAGCGTGTTGTCACCCGCCTGTGGACCAAGGTTAAATCGGGTATCTAATACCGTTTCAGGGCCGCCCCGCTGTGGGGCGGCCCCATTTTTTGCTGTAGGGGGCAGGCATGGCACAAACGGTTTTCGCGCCTTGGGATAACCCCGATGAAAAGCCGCTGATCCAATTCAAGAATGTTACCAAGCGGTTTGGCGATTTCACGGCAATCGACAACCTGACCCAAGATATTTACACGCGCGAGTTTTTTGCGCTGCTGGGGCCCTCGGGCTGTGGCAAAACCACGATGATGCGCATGCTGGCGGGGTTTGAAAACCCCAGCGAAGGGCAGATCTTGATCGCGGGCCAAGATATGGCGGGCGTGCCCCCCAATAAGCGGCCCGTGAACATGATGTTTCAATCCTATGCGCTGTTTCCGCACCTGTCCGTGTGGGACAATATCGCCTTTGGCCTGCGCCGCGAGGGGGCTGAAAAAACCCAGCTGGCCGCGCGCGTGGAACAGATGTTGAAACTGACCCGGCTAGAACGTTTTGCGCGCCGCAAGCCGCACCAAATTTCGGGTGGCCAACGCCAGCGCGTGGCCTTGGCGCGCAGCCTTGCCAAAGCGCCAAAGCTGCTGCTGTTAGACGAGCCGTTGGGCGCGTTGGATAAAAAACTGCGCCAAGATACGCAGTTTGAGCTGATGGATATTCAGGAAAAAACCGGCACCACCTTTGTGATTGTCACCCACGACCAAGAAGAAGCCATGACCGTGGCCAGCCGCGTGGCTGTGATGGACGAGGGCCGTATCATGCAAGTGGCCACGCCCGCGGTGATCTACGAACAGCCCAATTCCGTCTATGTGGCTGATTTCATTGGCGATGTGAACATCATCGAAGGTGCCGCCACCCCGCACCCGCAAGCCGATGGATACAGCGTGGCATGGGCCGAGGGGCAGCCGCAGTTTCACGCAAAAACCAACCGCAGTTTTGCACCGGGGCAAAAATGCTTTTTGGCGCTACGCCCCGAAAAAGTGGCTATTTCCGCTGAACCGCCCGAAGAGGCGGCCAACCGCATTCAGGGTAAAATTATCGATATCGCCTATTTGGGCAACATCTCTACCTATCATGTGCGCCTGCCGAACGGGACGATGATGAAGGCCCAAACCGCCAACACCCGCCGCCTGTCGCGCCGCAGCCTGACATGGGAAGATGCGGTTTGGCTAAGCTGGACAGACACGGCCGCCGCCGTGCTAGAGGGCTAGGCACATGCGGCGCGCTTTGCTGATTGCAGTTCCTTATCTTTGGTTGCTGGCGCTGTTTTTGGTGCCGTTTCTGATTGTGCTGAAAATCAGCCTGTCCGATACCGCTCTGGCCATTCCACCCTATCTGCCCACGCTCGATTTTACCGAAGGCTGGGCAGGCATTTGGGGGTTTCTGCAAGAGCTTGATTTTGAAAACTTCACCTTCCTCACCCAAGACGAGCTGTATTGGCGCGCCTATCTGTCTTCGGTGCAAATTGCGCTGATTTCCACGGTGCTGACGTTGCTGGTGGGCTATCCTATTGCCTATGGCATGGCCAGCGCGCCCGAACATTGGCGTGCCACGCTGATGATGCTGGTGATCTTGCCGTTTTGGACCAGTTTCTTGATCCGCGTCTATTCGTGGATGGGGATTTTGTCGAACGAAGGGTTGTTGAACCAGCTTCTGCAAGGGCTGGGGCTGATCGACCAGCCGCTGATCATTTTGAACACCAACACAGCCGTTTATATTGGCATCGTCTATACCTACCTGCCCTTTATGATTTTGCCGATTTATGCGGCGCTGGAAAAAATGGATGCGGCCCTGCTGGAGGCGGCCGAAGATTTGGGCTGCTCGCGGCTCACGGCCTTTTGGCTGGTGACTGTGCCGCTGTCGCGCCAAGGCATTATTGCCGGGTGCTTTTTGGTGTTTATCCCGGCGCTGGGCGAATTTGTTATTCCATCGCTTTTGGGCGGTTCAGGCACGCTGATGATTGGCAAGGTGCTGTGGGAAGAGTTTTTCAATAACCGCGATTGGCCCGTGGCCTCGGCGGTGGCGGTGATTTTGCTGCTGATCTTGATCATTCCCATCATTTTGTTTCAGCGCAACGAGCAAAAACAACGCGAGCGCGAGGGCTAATCATGCGGCGCTTTACATGGTTCAACGCTACCTCCCTGACGCTTGGCTTCGTCTTTTTGTACCTGCCCATGGTTATCTTGGTGATCTACAGTTTCAATGCCTCGAAACTGGTCACTGTTTGGGCCGGGTTTTCCACCCGCTGGTATGGCGAATTGCTGGGAAACCAGGCCTTTCTTGATGCGGCATGGGTGACGCTGAAAGTTGCGGTTGCATCCTCTACCTTGGCCACGGTTTTGGGCACGATGGCGGCCTATGTTTTGGTGCGCAGCGGGCGTTTTGCCGGGCGCACATTGTTTTCTGGCATGATCTACGCGCCTTTGGTGATGCCCGAGGTAATTACAGGCCTGTCGCTGCTGCTGTTGTTCATTGGCATAGGGCTGGATCGTGGCGTTCTAACCATCATCTTGGCCCACACAACCTTTGCCATGTGCTATGTCTCGGTGGTGGTGTCATCGCGCTTGGTAAGCTTTGATCGCTCGCTGGAAGAGGCGGCGCTGGATCTGGGCTGCACGCCTTTTACGGCCTTTCGCCTTGTGACCCTGCCGATCATCGCGCCGGCGGTTGTGTCGGGCTGGCTGCTGGCCTTTACCCTGTCGCTGGATGATCTGGTGATTGCCTCGTTTACCGCCGGGCCTTCGGCCACCACCTTGCCTATCAAGATTTTCTCGGCGGTGCGGCTGGGGGTAAGCCCAGAGATTAACGCGCTATCTACCCTCATGATCGCCATCGTTACGGTGGGGGTTATTACTGCCTCGCTGATATCAAAGCGCGCCAGTCTGGCCCAGCAGCGCGATGCGCAGGCTGCCGCGCGGGCGCAATGAGGCGTATCTTTGGCGCCCATGCCTATGGGCCGGGGCCAGTTCAGCAGAATTTCTGGGCCAGCACCGTGCCCGATGCGCAATTGGCCTGCCCTGCGTGGGCGGGCAATGGCCGGGCCGATGTGGTGGTGGTTGGGGCCGGGTTCACCGGGCTGTCGGCGGCCCTGGCGCTGGCCCAGGCTGGGGCCGATGTTGTGGTGCTGGATGCGGGGCACCCGGGCTGGGGTGCATCTGGGCGCAATGGCGGGTTTTGCTGTTTGGGGGGCGCCAAGGCCAGCGCCGGGCAAATTGCCGCGCGCATAGGCGCCGAAGGTTTGGCCGAATGGCAGCGCAGCGAACGCCGCGCCATCGATACGGTGGCAGCACTGTTGCAGGCCCATCAGATCGATGCCGATTGCCATTCGCAGGGGGAAACCCTGCTGGCCCACAGCCCACGCGCAATGGCGCAGATTGTGGCAGGCGTGGGCGATGTGGCCCGGGCCTATGGCGTGGCGCCAGTGCTGCATGACAGGGCCGAATTGGCCGGTTTGGGCATGAATGGCCCGTTTCATGGTGGCATGACGCTGCCCTTGGGTTTTGCATTGAACCCGCGCAAATACCTGCTGGGCCTGCTGCGGGCGGCCCAACAGGCCGGCGCCCGGGTTTTTGGGGGCAGCCCCGTGCAGCGGATAGACAGCGACAGCACCGGCCACAGCCTGCATCTGCCCCAAGGCAGTTTGCAGGCGCGGCGGCTGGTTTTGGCCACCAATGGCTATGCCTCGGAAGATGTGCCACCGTGGATGGCCGCGCGCTATATGCCTGCGCAATCGAATGTGCTGGTGACGCGGAAATTAACCGCACACGAGCAGCAAGTCGCAGGCTGGTACAGCGCGCAAATGGCCTTTGATAGCCGCCATTTGCTGCATTATTTCCGCCTGATGCCCGATGGCCGGTTTCTGTTTGGGCGCCGTGGCGGGCTGTTGTCCTCGGCGCGCGCCGACCGGGCTGCGGCGGCTGTTACAGAACGCCATTTTCGCGCCATGTTTCCCGCATGGGCCCATGTAGAGGTGCCTTGGGGCTGGTCTGGCATGGTGTGCCTAAGCGCGCATTTGCTGCCCTATTGCGGCCCGGTGCCCGGTATCGGGCAGGCTTGGGCCGGGTTTGCCTACCATGGCAATGGCGTGGCGATGGGCAGTTTCACCGGCCAGTTGCTGGCCGGTCTGGTGTTGGGCCGGCCCAGTGCCGTGCCAAAGGCCATGCAGATCGTGCCCCCGCGGTTTGCCCTTGGGCGGTTGCGGCGTGTGTGGATGCCCTTTGTCTATGCCGGCGCTGCCTTGGCGGATCTGCGCTGATCAGCCTTGTGGCGTGATCCCTTGGCGGGCTTTTTCGCGGCGCAGGCCCAGGGCCTGTTCGCGCCAGATAATCAGCACACCGGCTAAGATGATCAGCGCCGCACCTGCCAGCATTTGCAGGGTGGGAATTTCCGAAAAGACGAAATAGCCAATGCCAATGGCCATCACCATCGAGGCATAATCAATGGGCGCCACCACGCTGGCTGCGGCATAGCGATAGGCCGAGGTTAGGAAAATCTGCCCCAAACCGCCCAGAATACCCGCCACCACCAGCAAACCCGCCTCTGTGGGGGCGGGCATAACCCAGCCAAACGGAATGGTCAGCAGCGACAGCAGCGTCGAGGTCAGCGAGAAATAGAAAACGATGGCCGAGGTCTGCTCGGTCTGGACCATTTTGCGCACATAAATCTGCGCCAAAGCCGCGCAAACCGCGCCCATAAGCACCAGCATGGCCCCAAAGGCGGCGGCGGTTTCGATCGTGTCGCCGGAAAACACCGTCAGGCGCGGGCCCAGCACAACTGCCACGCCCACAAGCCCCAAAAACACCGCAGCCAGCCGAAAGGCGCGCACCTCTTCGCCCAAGAACATGGCGGCAAAAACCACCGTCAGCAGCGGCGCGGCATAGCCAATGGCGGTGACCTCGGGCAGGGGCAGCAGGCCCAACCCGGCAAAGCCAAGCCCCATGGCGCTGGTGCCCACGAAGCCGCGCCAGAAATGGCCCATCGGGCTGGCCACGCGCAGCCCCGTAGACAGATCGCGCCGCAGCCACAGCCAGACCAAAATGACCGGAATGGCAAAAAACGAGCGGAAGAACACCGCTTGCCCCGGTGGAACATGATCGGCTGTTGCCTTGATCAGCGAGGCCATGGTGATGAACATGCTGACAGATGCCAGTTTAAACAAAATGCCCCGCAGCGGGTTCATGGCCTGTCTCCTGTCGCTTTGTGTGCATGCTTATCTGGGCGTGGGAAATCGTCAATGCCCCGGCTGGACCAAGGGCAGGCGCCCGGCATATAACAAGTGCTGAAATAGGGGGGCACACCATGGCAAACACACTCTACGACGCGCTTTTCCAACGCTATCAGGGCCAAGAGTCGGCCTTTATCACCTTGCCCGATGGCGCGGTGCTGTCGCATGGGGCGTTTGTGGGCATGGCGGCGCAGTTTGCCTATGTGTTGGGGCATCTGGGTTTGCAGCCCGGCGACAGGCTGGCGGTGCAAATCGCCAAATCGCCGCAGGCCTTGGCGGTCTATGCTGCCTGTGTGCAGGCGGGGGTTATTTTTCTGCCCCTCAATACCGCCTATACCGCGGCCGAAGTGGCCTATTTCGTGGAAAACAGCGGTGCCAAACTGCTGATTTGCGATAGTGCCAATGCCAGCACCCTTTTGCCCGTGGCGCAGGCCGCCGGTGCCCAGCTAGAGGTGCTAAATGGCAATGGCACGGGCAGTTTTGCCGATCTGGCCGCAGGCCAACCCAAGGAATTTGCCACCGTCCCCCGCCAACCCGATGATTTAGCGGCGTTTTTATATACATCGGGCACCACTGGCCGGTCGAAGGGGGCAATGCTGACCCATGCCAACCTGCTATCCAACGCCGAGGTGCTGGCCGATAGCTGGCAGTTTTCGGACCAAGATGTGCTGCTGCATGCCTTGCCCATCTTTCACACCCATGGGCTGTTTGTGGCGACAAATATCTGCCTTTTGTCCGGCGCGCAGATGCTTTTTTACCCCAGCTTCGATGTGCAGGCCATTTTGCGCGACATGCCCCGCGCCACCACCATGATGGGCGTGCCCACCTTTTATACCCGCCTGTTAGACCAGCCCGAATTCACCGCGCAGCTGGCATCGGGGATGCGGTTGTTCATTTCCGGCTCGGCACCGCTGCTGGCCGAAACCCATGTGCAGTTCGAACAGCGCACCGGCCACCGTATCTTGGAACGCTACGGCATGACCGAAACCAATATGAACACCTCGAACCCCTATACCGGCGAGCGGCGGGCAGGCACCGTTGGGTTTCCGTTGCCCGGGGTCGAGCTGAAGATCACCAGCCCCGATACCGGCGATACCCTGCCACAGGGCCAGATCGGCCAGATCGAGGTGCGCGGGCCCAATGTGTTCAAGGGCTATTGGCAGATGCCCGAAAAAACCCGCGAAGAGCTGCGCGAAAACGGGTTTTTCATTACCGGCGATCTGGGGATGATCGATGCCGATGGCTATGTGCATATCGTGGGCCGGGGCAAAGACCTGATCATTTCGGGCGGCTACAATATTTACCCCAAAGAGATCGAAGAGCTGCTAGACGAACAGCCCGGCGTATTGGAAAGCGCGGTTATCGGTGTGCCACACCCCGATTTTGGGGAAACCCCCGTGGGCGTGCTGGCCCGGCAAAAAGGGGCCACCCCGGACGAGGCGGCCATTTTACAGGCGCTTTCAACCCAATTGGCGCGGTTCAAACACCCCCGGCGTTTGGTGGTGGTCGATGAATTGCCGCGCAATACCATGGGTAAGGTGCAAAAGAACATTTTGCGCGATACCTATAAAAACTTATTTGCCTAGCGCCCGTTTCGGGGTGGGCCAACCATAAGGGGCGCGCTGATGCTGCCTGACATACCCCTAACCCGCGATCTGGTGTTGGTGGGCGGTGGCCATACCCATGCACTGGTATTGCGGATGTGGGCCATGCGCCCGCTGCCCGGTGTGCGGCTGACGGTGATCAACCCGGGGCCCACAGCGCCCTATTCGGGGATGTTGCCGGGCCATATCGCGGGCCATTACAGCCGCGATCAGTTGGATATTGATCTGGTGCAATTGGCCCGCGCTGCCGGGGCGCGGCTGATATTGGGCCGGGCCTGCGGCCTCGATCGGGGGGCAAAGCAGGTGCTGCTGCAGGGCCAGCCGCCGGTGGGGTATGACGTGGCCTCGATCGATATTGGGATCACCGCCGAAATGCCGCAAATGCCCGGGTTTCAGCAGCACGCCGTGCCCGTCAAGCCGCTGGATCGCTATGCCGAGGCGTGGCAGCTGTTTCTGGCCGATGTGGCAGCAGGCCGCCGCCCCCCCAGCGTGGCGGTGATTGGCGGTGGTATTGCGGGGGCCGAATTGGCCATGGCCATGGCCCATGCGCTGCGCGGCCTTGGGGCAGACCCGCACATTACCGTTTTCGAACGTGGGCAGGCATTGGCCGGTGTTCCGCGCCGCACCAGCCGCCACCTACAGATGGAAATGACTGCGCAAGGCGTGCAGCTTCGGGTGGGCAGCGGTGTGGCGCAGGTGGTGGCCGGCGCGGTGCAGTTGCCAGATGGCAGTCAGCATAGTGCCGGGTTCATTCTGGGGGCTGCGGGGGCGGTGCCGCACCCTTGGGTGGCCAGCACCGACCTGCCGCAAACCGATGGGTTTATCAGCGTGGATACCCATTTGCAGGTTGTGGGCGACACCAGCGTTTTTGCCGTGGGCGATTGCGCCAGCATTCAGGGCCACCCACGGCCAAAGGCGGGGGTTTTCGCCGTGCGCGCCGCACCGTTTTTGTTTCAGAACCTGCGCGCCGCCTTGGGCGCCGGGCGCATGCGCCGCTTTGTGCCGCAACGTGATTATCTGAAACTGGTGTCGCTGGGCGGCAAACGTGCCTTGGCCGAAAAGCTGGGCGTGGCGCTAAAGGGGCGGTGGCTGTGGGCGTGGAAAAACCGCATCGACACGCGGTTCATGGCGCAGCTGTCTGATATGCCGGCCATGGCCCACGCGGCCGCACCGGCAGATATGGCGCAAGGCGTGGCAGAGATGCTGCAAGAAAAGCCGCTGTGCGGGGGCTGCGGGGCCAAGGTGGGCCATGGTGTGCTGGGGCAGGCGCTGGCCGGGCTGCACCAGCCACCCCGCGCCGATGTTCTGGCAGGCCCCGGCGATGATGCGGCGGTGCTGCGTGTTGGCGGCGAAACCCAAGTGCTGACCACCGACCATTTGCGCGCTTTTGTCCATGATCCGCGGCAAATGGCCCAAAT
The DNA here is from genome assembly GCA_009924775.1 of Paracoccaceae bacterium. GTDB lineage: Bacteria > Pseudomonadota > Alphaproteobacteria > Rhodobacterales > Rhodobacteraceae > CAJXSO01. The sequence goes on from RFQY01000002.1 coordinate 26,374, forward strand.
TACCGCCGTGCACGCGCTGGGCGATATATGGGCGATGGGGGCGCGCCCGCAGGCCGTGCTGGCGCAGATCGTGCTGCCGCGCATGGCCCCCGCGCTACAGGCCCGCAGCCTGACCGAGATCATGCAAGCCGCCGGTGCCATTTTTGCCGGCGAAGGCGCGCAGATCGTGGGGGGGCACACCACCATGGGCGCCGAGCTGACGATAGGTTTTTCCATCACCGGCCTGATGCCACAGGGCCAGCCTGCCCTTACCATCGCGGGCGCGAAGGCGGGCGATATGCTGCTGCTGACCCGGCCCATTGGCACCGGCACGATTTTGGCAGCCCATATGCAAGGGGCGGCGCCCGGCCGCGATGTGGCCCAGATGCTGGCCGAAATGGCCCAGCCGCAGGGCCAAGCCGCCGCGCTGCTGCGCCCGGTGGCCCATGCCATGACCGATGTAACGGGCTTTGGCCTTGCTGGCCATTTGGGGCAAATCTGCCGCGCCTCGGGGGTATCGGCGCAGCTGCGTTTGGGGCAGATCCCGTTTTACCACGGCGCGGTTGCGCTGGCGGTTGCGGGGCATCATTCGGCCCTAATGCAGGCAAATATGGCTGCCATGCCGGTGTTTGGCCCCGATGGCCCGCACACCCGCCTGCTGTATGACCCGCAAACCGCAGGTGGGTTATTGGCGGCAGTGCCCCAGCCCCATGCCGATAGGGTTTTGGCCGCCCTGCAACAGGCGGGCATTGGGGCGGCGATTATTGGCCAGCTATCTGCCGGGCCAGTCTCTATTTCCCTGCAATAGAGACGATCTGCAGCGCTGCGGCCTGCAAGCTGCTGGGCTGCATATTGGGCAAGCGCACCTGGCCCATAGGCTGCGCCCGGCTGGCGGCTTTTTTGCCATAGCGCGGGTCGTAATGCTGGGCGATCAGCTGTTCGGCAAGCGGCACAAACTGGCCGGTTTGGGCCATATTCTGCCATGCCTCTACCTGTTCGGCACAGTGATAGGGGCGCAGCGCCTGCAGGGTGTGCGCCAGCCGCTGTGCGTCTGCGGTAATCTGCGTATAGGTCTGCGCCAAATACCGCGCCCGGCTGGGCAGATCGGCCTGCAGCACAAGGCGCTGGGCCCCTTGCATGGCCTGCCACACCATGGGCGGCAGCAGCAAATCGCCCACCTTGTAGCTTTCCGCCTCGATGTAAAGCGGGCGGTCGGGGGCGCATGTGGCCAGCGCCATGGCGATGCGCGATTCAAACATTTTCTGCGCCGGTTGCTGGCCCATGCCGCCAAAGACCGAACCACGATGATTGGCCATCCCTTCAAGATCCAGCATTTGTGCCCCGATCTGTGCCAGATGCGCCAGAATTTCGGTTTTCGCGGTGCCGGTGCCGCCATCGATCAGCACAATGGGTTGGGTGACAGGCTGATGATAAAGCGCCTGCACAACCAAGCGGCGATAGGCCTTATAACCGCCCCTGACAACATCGGCACGCCAGCCAATTTGCTGCAAAATCGAGGTAAAGGCGCCAGAACGCTGGCCGCCGCGCCAACAATAGACCAAGGGCCGCCAGCCCCCCGGCATGGGCGCCAATGGCCCCTCTAGGTGCTGGGCGGCGTTGCGCGCCACCATCGCGGCGCCGGTTTTGCGCGCTTTGAACGGGTCTTCTTGTTTGTAGATGGTGCCAACGATGGCGCGTTCTGCATTGCTAAGGGCGGGCAGGTTCATGGCGCCCGGCACGTGATCTTCGGCATATTCCGCGGGCGAGCGCACGTCGATGATGGTGTCAAAGGGCAGCCCGGCCAGCATGCGCAGTGATGTCAGGTCTTGGGGCAAGGCGCTCTCCTACGGGTGGGGGTGTATTGCCACAGCTGCCCAGCGCCGCCAAGGGGGGCTGGAAAGGCTTGGCAATTGGTGGGTTTTTGCCTATCCGGGCGGCATGCGTAAACAGGCAAAACAATGCAAGACGTAATCCCCGCATGGGTGAATGGGGTGCTGCAGCCAGTGGAAAAGCTGGCGGTGCATCAGCGCGCGCTGCGCCACCGCGCGGTATCGGTTTTTGTTGTGGCGGGGGGGCGGTTGCTGGTGCAAAGGCGGGCGCTTGGCAAATATCATACGCCCGGCCTGTGGGCCAACACCTGTTGCACGCACCCCCATTGGGCCGAGGATGACATGGCATGCGCCCAGCGCCGCCTGCACCAAGAGTTGGGCATTACCGGCCTTACCCTGCAACCGCGCGGCACGGTGGAATACAGCGCCGATGTGGGCAATGGCCTGCACGAACACGAGGTTGTGGCGCTGTTTTTGGGGCAGGCCAGCCCTGATTTGGTGCTTGCGCCCAACCCCCAAGAGGTGATGCAAACCCGCTGGTTGGATATGTCTGAACTGATGGCAGAGCTGTCGAAAACGCCCGATATCTATACGCCGTGGATGCGTATCTATATGGCAGAACATGCAGAGCGGATTTTTGGCAAAAACGGAGCGGCAGATGACCGAGGCGGAAACCTATAAAGCAAAGATGCAGGCGGTGCAGCAGGCGCATCGTGAAAAACAGCAGGAATTGCGCGACCCTGAAAAGGGGCTGGTGCTGGTGCATACCGGCAATGGCAAGGGCAAATCCTCGTCCGCATTTGGCGTGGCCATTCGCGCGCTGGGCTGGGGCCAGCGCGTGGGCGTTGTGCAGTTTATCAAGGGCAAGTGGAAAACCGGCGAAAAGCAGTTTTTCGATCAGCTGGGCCAAGTGGATTGGCACATGATGGGCGAGGGGTTTACCTGGGATACCCAAGACAAAGAGCGTGATCGCCTTGCCGCCGAGGCCGCATTGGCCAAAGGCGCCGCCATGATGGCATCGGGCGATTACGACCTGATCATTATGGACGAGATCAACATTTCCCTGCGCTACGCCCAAATCACCCCTGCCGCAGTGATCGCCGCGCTAGAGGCCCGCGCGCCCAAAACTGGCGTGATCCTGACAGGGCGCGATGCGCCGATAGAGATCTGCGATTATGCCGATCTGGTCTCGGTGATCGAAGAGGTAAAACACCCCTACAAAGCCGGCATAAAAGCCCAGCGCGGGGTTGATTTTTAAGGCCAAAGCCATGGCACAACAAAAAACACCCCGCTGTTGCTGGCGGGGTGTTTTTGTTTTTGGGGCATTTACGCTTAGCTGCGCACCAGTTTTTCGTAATCTTCTGCAATTTCGCGCGTTAGGGCGCCCACTTCGAAGGTGTAATCGCCAATCTGGCCCACGGGCGTTACCTCGGCGGCGGTGCCTGTCAGCCAGCATTGCTGGAAATCGGCCAGTTCGTCGGGCAGGATGTGGCGTTCATGCACGGTGATGCCTTTGGCCTGCAGCATGCCAATCACGGTTTGGCGGGTGATGCCGTTTAGAATGGAATCTGGGATGGGGGTGTGCACCTCGCCATCTTTCACGAAAAACACGTTGGCGCCGGTGGCTTCGGCAACGTAACCGCGGTAATCCATGAACAACGCGTCAGAGCAGCCTTTTGCCTCGGCCGCGTGCTTGGACATGGTGCAGATCATGTAAAGGCCAGCAGCCTTGGCGGCGGTGGGGATGGTTTCGGGCGAGGGGCGTTTCCATTTCGCGATGTCCAGCTTGGCGCCTTTCATCTTGGCGTCGCCATAATAGGCACCCCATTCCCACCCAGCCACGGCCAAGCGCACGGGGTTGCGGCTGGAGGATACGCCCATATCTTCGCCAGCACCCCGCCACGCCACTGCGCGCACATAGGCATCTGTCCAGCCATTGGCCTTAAGCATGGCGTATTTTGCTTCTTCGATCTGCTCGACCGTGTAGGGAATGGGCATATCCAGCAATTCGCCAGATTTCAGCAGGCGCTGCGAATGTTCGCGCGACTTGAAGATTGTGCCGTTATAGCAGCGCTCGCCCTCGAATACCGAGCTGGCATAATGCAGCGCGTGGCTAAGAATATGGACATTGGCATCGCGCCATTCCACCAGCTTGCCATCCATCCAGATCTTGCCATCGCGGTCGTCATACCCAGCCATTTGCGCCTCCATCAGCCAGCTCTTTGCATAAGTTGCGCATTTTAAGACCGCTTCGGTCATAATATTGCGCAGAAACTGCGATTCGCTACCAGTTCATACTTGGAATGTCAACAAGGCTGACATAAACTGCCCCACAGCTTGGCAATCACAAAGGACATCCCATGTCTGACCCAGCCCTCGGGGAAAACCTGCTGTTTTTGACAGATGAACAGCTGCGCCAAGGGATCGAGGCGATGTTTTTTGCCTATCGTGGGTTCACCGCCGATCCCGATCGTATCTTGGCCGATATGGAATATGGCCGGGCCCATCACCGGGCCGTGCATTTCATCAACCGTGCGCCGGGCACCACGGTCAATAACCTGCTGGCCATTTTGGGGGTGACGAAACAATCGTTGAACCGGGTGTTGCGCACCTTGATCGAGGATGGCTTGGTTGAAAGCCGCGTAGGCACTGCAGACAAACGCGAGCGGCATTTGTTTTTAACCGATGATGGCCGTGCACTGGAACAGCGCTTATCCGACGCTCAACGCGCCCGCATGCGCGCCGCCTATCGTGCCGCGGGGCCGCAGGCCGTGGCGGGCTTTCGGCAGGTTCTCGAGGCAATGATGGACGCAGATATGCGCCGCCGCTATCTTGCCCTAAAGGAGAGCGGAGCGTGAGCGATATCGATGCCCATTTGCTGATTGTGGATGACGACCAGCGCATTCGCGCCTTGTTGGCCCAATTTCTGCTGCGCAACGGTTTTTTGGTTTCTACTGCCCGCGATGCCGCCCATGCCCGGCGCTTGCTGGCGGGCTTGGAATTTGACCTGATCGTTTTGGATGTCATGATGCCCGGCGAAGACGGTATCAGCTTGGCCCGGGCCATTCGTGACATGATGAAAACCCCCATCATGTTGCTGACCGCCAAAGGCGAAACCGAAGATCGGATCAAAGGTTTGGAAGCCGGGGCAGATGACTATCTGGCAAAACCCTTCGAACCACGCGAATTGCTTTTGCGTATCAACGCTATTTTGCGCCGCATGCCCGAGGTGGCCGAAACCGCGATGACGCCCAAAGTGCTGCATCTGGGGCACATTCGCTACGATATCGAACGGGGTGAAATGTGGCAGGGGGACCAACCCGTGCGCCTGACAGCCACCGAGGCGCAGTTGATGCGCATTTTTGCCACGACGCCGGGCCATCCCATCAGCCGCCAAAAGCTGGTCGAAGATCTGGGCCGTGGCGGTGCCGCCCAAGGTGGGCAGGCCCAAGAGCGTGCCGTTGATGTGCAAATCACTCGCTTGCGCCGCAAAATAGAGACAGACCCAAAACAGCCCCGTTATTTACAAACCGTGCGTGGCGCCGGCTATATGCTGGCCACAGATTAGCCGGGCATGGCCCGCCCCCGCTGCGACGCCCAGATTAGAGACTGATATGAGCACACGCAAACCCACTGCCCTGTTTACCCATTCAGAATGTTTGGGCCATCAAACCCCCGCAGGCCACCCCGAACAGGTGGCGCGGCTGCACGCCATTGAAACCGCCTTGGCCGACAGGCCGGGTTTGCTGCGCTTGGATGCGCCATCATGCAGTGACGAGGATATTTTGCTGTGCCACCCGCGCAGCCATTTACAGCATATTCTGTCCAGCGCCCCGGCGCAGGGTTTGGTGATGCTTGACGAAGATACGCATATGTCGCCCGGCTCTGTGCTGGCGGCGCGGCGCGCTGTGGGTGGGGCTTTGGCTGCGGTGGATACTGTGCTGTCTGGGCAGGCGCATAATGCGTTTGTGGCAACCCGCCCCCCGGGCCACCATGCCGAACGCAGCCGCCAGATGGGGTTTTGCCTGTTTGGCAATGTGGCGCTGGCCGCGCAACATGCCTTGCAACGCCACGGGCTGGGGCGTGTGGCGATCGTAGATTTTGACGTGCACCATGGGAACGGCACCCAAGACCTGCTTTGGGACGAACAGAATGTGCTGTTTTTTTCCAGCCATCAAATGCCGCTGTGGCCCGGCAGTGGCCGCGCAGATGAAACCGGCGCCCATGGGCAGGTGGTAAACCTGCCCTTGGCCCCGGGCAGCGACGGCAAGGCCATGCGCGCGCTTTACCAGGCCAGCGTATTCCCCCAGATCGATGCGTTCCGCCCAGATTTGGTGCTGATTTCCGCAGGCTTTGATGCCCACAGCGCCGACCCGCTGGCACAGCTGCACTGGCATGAAGATGATTTCGTCTGGCTTACGCAAAACCTGTGCGCCTTGGCTGCAAAACATTGCGCGGGGCGGGTGGTATCGGTACTGGAAGGCGGTTACGATCTGGGGGCATTGGCGGCATCGGTTGCTGCCCATGTCACCGCATTACAGGAGGCACCCGCATGAGCGATAAACCCGTGGCCGAGATGAGCTTTGAAGAGGCCATGCGCGCCCTAGAAGATGTTGTGGGCAAGCTGGAACGGGGCGATGTGCCGCTAGAGCAGTCTATCGCCCTGTACGAACGCGGCGCCCAGTTGAAAAAGCGCTGCGAGGCCAAGCTGAAAGAAGCCGAAGAAAAAGTGGCCGCCATCACGCTGGATGGCCAAGGCAACCCCGCCGGCCTGACCCCGGTCGAAGGGCTGTAGCCCATGCTGCAGGCGCGTATGGCCGAGGTTGCCGCGCTGGTGCAAGCCCGGCTTGACCGCGAGATTGGCCAATATGATGGCGTTATTGCCGATGCCATGGCCTATGCCAGCCGTGGCGGCAAACGCTTGCGCGCGCTGCTGGTGGTCGAATCGGCCCGCCTGCACGCTGTGCCCCAACATCAGGCCGAATGGCCTGCTGCCGCCATCGAGGCGCTGCATGCCTATTCGCTGGTGCATGATGATCTGCCTTGCATGGATGATGACAGCACCCGCCGCGGCCAGCCCACGGTGCATATCAAATGGGATCAGGCCACCGCTGTCTTGGCGGGCGATGCGCTGCAAACGCTGGCCTTTGAAATGCTGGGCAGCCCGGCCTGCCACCCCATGGGCGATGTGCGCGCTGATTTGTGCCTATCCTTGGCGCGGGCGGCGGGCGCGGGTGGCATGGTGCGTGGGCAAATGCTGGATATTGCGGCGGAAACAGCAGCGCAACCGCTGGATTTGGCGCAAATCACCGAATTGCAGGCTGGCAAAACAGGCGCCTTGATTACTTGGTCAGCCACGGTTGGCGCGCGTATGGCTGGCGCCGATTTGGCCCCCTTGGCGCGCTATGGCGATGCGCTGGGGCTGGCCTTTCAGGTTTGGGATGATGTGCTGGATGTCACGGGCGACGCCGCCAAAACCGGCAAGGCAGTGGGAAAAGACGCCCAAGCTGGCAAAGCCACGTTTGTGTCGCTTTTGGGGTTAGAGGCCGCCCAAACCCAAGCGCGCACTTTGGTTGACCATGCCTGCGACGCGCTATCTGGCTATGGCGATGGCGCCGATTGCTTGCGTCAGGCTGCCCGCTTCGTTATTGCCCGCGACAGCTGACACCCCCGGAGGGGCCTTGATGAGTGACAGACCCGTAACACCGCTGCTTGATACTGTGCATGTGCCTGCCGATATGAAGCGGCTATCAGATGCGCAGCTGCGCCAGCTGGCCGACGAGCTGCGCGCAGAAACCATCAGCGCCGTGTCGGAAACCGGCGGGCATCTGGGCGCGGGCCTGGGGGTGGTCGAGCTGACCGTTGCATTGCACGCGGTGTTTGACACGCCCAAAGACAAGCTGGTTTGGGATGTCTCGCACCAGTCTTACCCACATAAGATACTGACTGGCCGCCGCGACCGTATTCGCACGCTGCGCCAAAAAGATGGGCTGTCGGGTTTTACCAAACGCAGCGAATCGCCCTTTGACCCCTTTGGCGCGGCCCATAGTTCAACCTCGATCTCGGCGGCTTTGGGCTTTGCCGTGGCGCGCGATTTGGGCGGTACCATCGAAAGCGGGCTGGGCGATGCCATTGCCGTGATTGGCGATGGCTCGATGAGCGCGGGCATGGCGTTCGAGGCAATGAACAACGCAGGCCACCTGAAAAAGCGCCTGTTCGTTATTTTGAATGACAACGAAATGAGCATCGCCCCCCCGGTGGGCGCGTTGTCGTCTTACCTAAGCCGTCTTTATGCCGGCGAGCCGTTCCAAGAATTTCGTGCGGCCGCAAAAGGTGCGGTCAGTCTGCTGCCCGAACCCTTTCGCGAAGGGGCCAAGCGCGCCAAAGACATGCTGAAAGGCATGGCCGTTGGCGGCACCTTGTTCGAGGCGCTGGGCTTTTCCTATGTTGGCCCCATCGATGGCCATGATCTGGACCAGCTGTTGCCGGTTTTGCGCACCGTCAAAGCGCGCGCAACTGGCCCCATGCTGATACATGTGCTGACTAAAAAGGGCAAAGGTTACGGCCCGGCCGAGCGCGCCGATGATAAGGGCCATGCCACCGCGCGGTTCGATGTGGTGACGGGCAAACAGCAAAAAGCACCCTCTAACGCGCCCTCTTATACATCGATTTTTGGCCGCACTCTTACGGATTTGGCCGCGCGCGACCCGCGCATTTGTGCGGTAACCGCCGCTATGCCCGATGGCACTGGCCTGAACCTGATGGCCGAACGCTACCCAAGCCGGGTGTTCGACGTAGGTATTGCCGAGCAACATGGCGTCACCTTTGCCGGGGCTTTGGCCGCCGGTGGGATGCGCCCGTTTTGTGCGATGTATTCCACCTTTTTGCAGCGTGGCTACGACCAAGTGGTGCATGATGTGGCGCTGCAGGGCCTGCCGGTGCGTTTCGCCATCGATCGCGCTGGGCTGGTGGGTGCCGATGGCGCCACCCATGCGGGCAGTTTCGATATTGCCTATCTGGCCAATTTGCCCGGCATGGTGGTGATGGCCGCCGCAGACGAGGCGGAATTGATGCATATGGTGGCCACCGCTGCCGCCTATGATGCCGGGCCCATTGCCTTTCGCTATCCGCGGGGCGAGGGCGAGGGCGTGCAAATGCCAGATGCGCCCGCCCTGTTGGAAATTGGCAAGGGCCGTGTGCTGCGCCAAGGCAAGCAGGTGGCGATTTTGTCTTTCGGCACGCGGTTGGGCGAAACCCTGAAAGCCGCCGAAGCGTTAGAGGCGCGGGGCATTTCCCCCACCGTCGCTGACGCCCGTTTTGCCAAGCCGCTAGATCATGCGTTGATCTTGCAATTGGCGGCCAATCACGAAGCGCTGATCACGATCGAAGAGGGCGCCGTGGGCGGCTTTGGCAGCCATGTGGCGCAGTTTCTGGCCAATGAAGGCGTGTTTGACGGTGGTTTGAAATTCCGCTCGATGGTGCTGCCCGATACCTTTATCGACCATGCCAGCCCCGCCGATATGTACGAAAGCGCCGGGTTGAACGCCCCCCATATCGAGGCGCAGGTTCTGGAAGTATTGGGCGCGGCGGTGCTGGGGCGGCGCGCGTAACCTGCGTCGGGTGGCATGGGCAGGCCCAGCAGCTGGGCTGCGTGGCCAATCACGTCTTGGGGTGGGGCCGGGTCATCGTCGCAAAGGTTATACATGCGGCCGGGGTTCGGATGCGCCATCGAGGCGCGCAAAACCCGCACGATATCATCACGATGAATGCGCGAAAACACTTGCCCGGGTTTGACAATGCGCTGGGCGGTGCCTGCGCGCAGCTTGGCAAAGGGCCCGCGCCCGGGGCCGTAAATGCCCGCCAGCCGGAAAATATGCAGCGGCAGCGCGGTCAGGGCCTGCCATTCCGCCTCGGCCAAAACGCGGGCTTGGCCGCGGGCGGTGCTGGGTGTTAGGGGGGTGTCTTCATCCACCCATGCGCCTTGGTGATCGCCATAAACCCCGGTGGTAGACAGATAGCCTGCCCAGCGCAGCCGCGGGGCAGCTGCGGCAATAGCGGGCCCAAAAGCTGCCAAAACCGGGTCGCCCTGCGGGCCGGGCGCTGCCGAGGCCAATAGATGGCTGGCCTGCCCCATTGCGGCACGAATCGCCCCTTCATCGGACCAAAGCAGGGGTGTAACGCCGGTATTGGCCAGTGCATCGGCGCGGCTGGCATCGCGGGTGGTGCCAAAAACCTGCCAGCCATCGGCCAGCAATGCCTGCCCCAATGCCTGCGCAACATAGCCATGACCAAAGGAAATCAATGTTTTGTCCATGGCCCATAGATGCGTGGCAGTGCATTCTTTGGCAAGTGTTACAAAAAACAGCTTTCGAATTCATGTTTGTAACATATACTCCCCCCCAGCGACAGGAGGAGCACGCATGTATTCCCAAGGATTGATCGGTGCTGATGGCACCACCACCGAAACGCCCGCGTTCTTGCAAGCGTTCCAAGCCCGTGTGGATGCGGAAGAAAAGATCGAGCCAAACGACCCGATGCCCGAGGGATATCGCCGCACCTTGGTGCGCCAAATTGGCCAGCACGCGCATTCTGAAATCGTGGGAATGCTGCCCGAAGGCAATTGGATTACCCGCGCGCCCAGCCTGAAACGCAAAGCCGCCCTGTTGGCCAAGGTGCAAGACGAAGGTGGGCACGGCCTGTATTTGTATTCGGCCGCCGAAACGCTGGGCGTCAGCCGCGAACAGATGACCGAAGAACTGTTGTCGGGCAAAGCCAAATATTCCTCGATCTTCAACTACCCCACATTAAGCTGGGCCGATATCGGCATCATTGGCTGGTTGGTGGATGGCGCTGCAATTATGAACCAAATCCCGCTTTGCAGGTGTTCCTATGGCCCCTATGCGCGCGCCATGATCCGCGTGTGCAAAGAGGAATCGTTCCACCAGCGGCAGGGCTATGAAATTGTGATGACCTTGGCCCAAGGCACGCCCGCGCAAAAAGCCATGGCCCAAGATGCGCTGAACCGCTGGTGGTGGCCGGCGCTGATGATGTTTGGCCCCCATGATGCCGATAGCCAGCATTCCGACCAATCCATGGCATGGAAGATCAAGCGCTTTACCAATGACGAGCTGCGACAGAAATTCATCGATGCCACGGTGCCGCAGGCCGAATATCTGGGCCTAACCCTGCCAGATCCGGCACTGCGCTGGAACGAGGACAAGGGCGGCTATGACCATGGGCCCATCGACTGGGACGAGTTTTGGGCCGTGGTCAAAGGCAATGGCCCCATGGCGCGCGACCGTATCAAGGCGCGCCGCAAAGCCTGGGACGAGGGCGCCTGGGTGCGCGAGGCCGCCTTGGCCCATGCCGAAAAACGCCGCGCGCGAAAAATGGCCGCAGAATAACCCATGCTGGCGCCCTGTGGTGCCGGTGGGATGTGAGTATTTGCAGCAAGATGAAGGAAAGCGCCATGACACAGGCCACCAGCGGGGCCATGCCCCTGTGGGAAGTATTCATTCGCCCGCGCAACGGGCTGTCGCATAAACATGCCGGTTCGTTACATGCCGCAGACGAGGTGATGGCGCTGCAGGCGGCGCGCGATGTGTATACGCGCCGCGGCGAGGGCAACTCGATCTGGGTGGTGCGCTCGGCTGATATTGTGGCCAGCGACCCGGTGCAGGCGGGCGAGAATTTTGAACCGACCGCCGATAAGATTTATCGCCACCCGACCTTTTACGAGATACCCGAAGATGTGGGGCATATGTGATGGCGGTTTTTGAGGCTGTTTTAGAGCTGGCGGATGACCATCTGGTATTGGGTCATAGGATCAGCGAATGGTGCGGGCATGCACCCATGCTGGAGGAAGATCTGGCCATGCCGAATATGGCGCTGGACCTGATTGGCACGGCGCGCACGCTTTATGCCCATGCAGGCGCGCTGGAGGGGCAAGGCCGGGGCGAGGACGAGCTGGCCTATTTGCGGGGCGAGCGTGAGTATCGCAACTGCTTGTTGGTGGAACGGCCCAACGAAGATTTTGCCCATACGATGCTGCGCAGCCTGTATTTTGCCGCCTTTATGCGGCCCTATTGGCTGGCTGTTTTGGCGCAAAGCGTTGATGAGGTGTTGCGCGGTGTGGCAGGCAAGGCAGAAAAGGAAATGGCCTACCACATTCGTCACGCGGGTGAATGGGTGGTGCGGCTGGGTGATGGCACCGAGGAAAGTGCGGCGCGTATGCTGGCTGCGGTCGAGGCGCTGCATCTATATACTGAGGAGCTGTTTGAAAGCTCGGCCGTGGCGGCCGTGGCCGAGGCTGATGGGGTTTTGCCCCCACGTGCGCAGATGCGCGCCCCTTGGCAGGCGGTGATTGCCGAGGTTTTTGAACAGGCGCTTTTGGCTGTGCCGCAGGGTGGCCCGGTGCTGCGGGGCGGCAGGCAGGGGCTGCATGGCGAGGGGCTGGGCCATATGCTGGCAGAAATGCAGGTGTTGCACCGGGCGCATCCGGGGGCGCGCTGGTAATGGCCGTTCTTGCGCTGCAGGAGGCCCGCGCATGGGCGGCTGCCGCTGCTGTGCCCGACCCCGAAGTGCCCTGTGTGACGGTGGCGGATCTGGGGATTTTGCGCTGGGTGCGCCTGCAGGATGGGGTGGCGGTGGCGGGTGTATCGCCCACCTATTCGGGCTGTCCTGCGGTGCTGGCCATCGAGCTGGCCATTGACGCTGCGCTGCGCGAGGCAGGGTTCGAGCCGCGGATCGAACGGCTGTTATCGCCGCCGTGGACCACGGATTGGATCACCCAAGAGGGCCGGGAAAAACTGCGTGCTTATGGCATAGCGCCGCCGGTGGCGGGGGGGGGCAAGGCCAGCCTGTTTCAGGTGGCCGAGGTGGCCTGCCCGCGCTGTGGCAGTGGCGACACCGAACGCCTAAGCGAATTTGGCTCGACCGCATGCAAGGCGCAGTATCGCTGCTGTGCATGCCGCGAGCCTTTTGATTATTTTAAATGTATCTGAGGGGGCTTTATGTTTCACCAGCTGAAAATCCGCGAGGTACGGCCTGAAACCGCCCATGCGGTGGCCGTCACATTCGAGGCGGATCGCACCGATTTTGCCTGGCAGCCGGGCCAATATTTGACCCTGCGCGCCATGGTTGCGGGGCAGGACATGCGCCGCTCGTATTCGATTGCCAGCTTGCCGGGGCAGCCGGTTTCGGTGGGGATCAAGCATGTGCCGGGGGGTGCGTTTTCTGGTTGGGCGCAGGGGCTGAAGGCCGGCGATGTGGTGCAGGTGATGCCGCCCGAGGGCCGCTTTACGCTGGGCGATGAAACCAACATTGTGTTGGTTGCCGCCGGGTCTGGCATTACGCCCATGGTCTCGATTGCTGCTGCGGCCTTGGCCCGGGGTGGGCGGGTGTGCCTGATTTTTGGCAATCGGAGCCATGACAGCATTATGTTCCGGCAAGTGTTGGATGATTTGAAAGACCAATATTTGGATCGCCTGACATTGGTTCATATCCTCAGCCGGGAACCCCAAGATGTGGCGCTGTTGAACGGGCGCATTACGGGTGACAAGATTGCGGCGCTGGCGGCAGCGGGCGCGGTAGATCTGGCAGGGGCCGATGGTATTTTCCTGTGCGGGCCGGGTGACATGATCGATGATGTGTGCAGCACGTTGGGCCGATTGGGGATAGACCCGGGCTTGGTGCATTTCGAGCGGTTTTTCCAGCCCGGCGATGCGCCACGTGCCCCCCGTTCGGCGGCAGCAGAGGCGGCGGCCGAGAAGGGTGCCGCAATCGAGGTGGTGCTAGATGGTGCGCGGCGCCAATTTGTGATGCAGGCGGGTGATGATACGGTGCTGGATGCCGCCGCCCGTCATGGGCTAGAGCTGCCTTATTCCTGCAAGGGTGGCATGTGTTGTACCTGCCGTTGCAAGGTTGCCGAGGGGCAGGCCGAGATGGCGGTGAATTATTCGCTGGAAGCATGGGAATTGCAGGCAGGCTTTGTGCTGGCCTGCCAGGCCCGGCCCACCACAGACAAGCTGGTGTTAGATTTTGATGCCAGCTAGCGGTTAGGCGCTGCCCCGTGCACCCTGTGGCAGCGGCGTGCGGCCATGGGGGGTGAGCTGCCACACTTGGCCGTTTTCAAACACAGCCGCGCTGATGGGGCGGCCATAGCCTGCGCCACTGTCTAGGTTAATTCGGTTGCCATAATGGGTGGCGTGATCTACCGGGGTGTGGCCATGCACAACCAAGGCGCCGTGGTCGCGCGGGTCGGTGTGAAACACCTCGCGGATCCATAGCATGTCGGTTTCGGTTTGCTGGGCCAGCGGCACGCCGGGGCGAATGCCGGCATGCACGAAAAACAGCCCCTCGACGTGATGGCACAGCTGCAGGCTGCGCAAAAAGGCCGCGTGATGTGGCGGCACCTTGGCCAGAATTTCGCCGCCCAGTTCGTACAGGCGCCGGCCCTCGATTTCGGTGATACCATAGGCGGCCAGCGTATCTGCGCCCCCAATTTTGGGGCTAAACCAATGCATGCCCACCAGCATATAGGGGTCGTGCCGCGGGGGCGTTTCCAGATACCATTCAAACATGCGGTCGTGGTTGCCTTTTAGGCACACCCAGTTGCGCCCGGCTTGCAGCCCTTGTGCCAAGGTTTCCACCACGGCGCGGCTATCGGGGCCTCGATCCACGTAATCGCCCAAAAACACGATGCGGGCGTTGGTGCCGCCATCTTTTTCGACCAGCGCCAAGACATCTTCCAGCATGGTGTTTTGGCCGTGAATATCGCCGATGGCATAGATTGGTTGCATCAAATCCCCGCAAATTTCTGGCCCACTATGGGCCGTTTGCCCGCGCCACAGGCTTAGCGGTTTGGGGGGGCGGTGAAAAGTGGGCAGTCAGGCCCTAGCTGGCCAAGGGCACCAGCGGGTCATCCAGCATGCGGTAATTTTGGGTGCTAACATCGCCAGACCAGCGCCACATGGCCAACACGCCCTGCCGCCCGGTGCGAAAGGCGTGGGGCAGCATGCTGGGGTGGTGGATCATATCGCCGGGCTTTTTCCATGTGGTGGTGTCGCCTGCTGTCCAGTGGGCGCTGCCTGCCAGAATGGTATAGGTTTCATCGGCGGGGTGGTCGTGTAGCCCGTAATAGGCATTGGCGGTTTGGTAAAACAGGCCCATGCGCAGGTTAAGCGCGGTAATGGGCGCACTATCGCCCAGCAATTCGGCCACGGCAAAAATGGGCTGTGCAGGCCCGGTGCTGACAGGGTTTGTGCCCCATGGAATATGCGCAAACCCCTGCAGCAGTGCCTGCGCGGCGGGCAGGGGCGATTGCGCCAAAAGCGCGCACATTTCGGCATGAAACGGGCAGGACTGCCCAGGCGTGGCCAGCGCACTGGGCCCAAGGCTGGCCAGCAGCTGTGCGGTTTGGGTGGCTTCGGGCCGGTTTTCGCTGTGCAGCAAATCGGCCAGCGCGGTGATGGCGCCCATATGCGCGGTGTTGCCCATTTTGACCCCCCGTGAATATCTGGGCCAAAGGTGCGTGGCATTGGCCCTGCGGTCTTTTCACAGGCCGACATTGGCAGGTCGCAAAAGGCAAAGGGGCGCCCATGGGACGCCCCTTTTTCTAATCTGTGTTTGGCATGTTAAGCCACGTCAAATTCCAGCGGCTTGATTTGCTGGAAAAGGCCGGTTGCGGCCAGCTCGTCTAGCACGGGCGTGGCAGGCGCGGCATCGAGATAGAGCAGCGCAATCGCCTCGCCGCCAGCTTTGGCGCGACCAAGGGTAAAGTTGGCAATGTTGACGCCATGTTTGCCCATGCTGCCGCCCAAGGCGCCGATAATGCCGGGCACGTCTTCGTTGGTGGTGTAAAGCATATGCGCCCCCACCTCGGCGTCGATATTGATGCCCTTGATCTGGATAAACCGGGGTTTGCCATCGGAAAAGCACGTGCCCGCAACCGAACGTTCGCGTTTGCCGGTGACAACCGTTACTTTCACATAGCCATCGAAGGCGCCGGATTTGTCTTGGTTGGTGGTGCTGATCTTGATACCGCGTTCCTTGGCGATCACGGGGGCCGATACCATGTTTACGTCGGGGTTGGCGCGGCTCATGATACCGGCCACCACGGCGCAGTTCAGCGCGGCCAAATTCATTTCCGCGACAACACCATCATACAAAATGTTGATGGCTTTGATCGGCTCGTCCGTCATTTGGCCGATGAAACTGCCCAAATGGCCGGCCAGCTTTACCCAAGGGCCCATAACCTTGGCTTCTTCGGCTGTCATCGAAGGCATGTTCAGCGCGTTTTCCACAGCCCCCTCTAGCAGGTAGTTCGACATCTGCTCGGCCACTTGCAGCGCCACGTTTTCCTGCGCTTCGGTGGTGGCGGCGCCCAAATGCGGGGTGCACACCACGTTTGGCAGGTTAAACAGCGGGTTTTCGGTGGCGGGCTCTACGCTGAACACATCAAAGGCGGCCCCGGCCACATGGCCCGTTTTCAACATATCGGCCAGCGCGTCTTCGTCGACCAAACCACCGCGGGCACAGTTGATGATGCGCACGCCTTTCTTGGTTTTCTTCAGGTTCTCGCGGCTAAGAATGTTGCGGGTGCCATCGGTCAAAGGCACATGCAGCGTGATGAAATCGGCACGCGACAGCAGCTCGTCCAGCTCTACTTTCTCGACGCCCATTTTCTCGGCCTTGTCGTTGGACAAGAACGGATCATAAGCCACAACTTTCATGCGCAGCCCGCGGGCACGGTCGCAGACGATGCCACCGATATTGCCAGCCCCGATCACGCCCAGGGTTTTTGCCGTCAGCTCGACCCCCATGAATTTGGATTTTTCCCACTTGCCTGCATGTGTTGATGCGCTGGCTTCGGGGATTTGGCGCGCCACTGCAAACATCATGGCAATGGCATGTTCGGCGGTGGTGATCATGTTGCCAAAGGGCGTGTTCATCACGATCACCCCCTTTTTCGAGGCGGCCTCTTTATCGACATTATCCACCCCAATACCGGCGCGGCCGATCACCTTTAGATTGGTGGCTTTTTCCAGAATTTTCTCGGTGACCTTGGTGGCCGAGCGGATGGCAAGCCCATCATAATTGCCGATAATTTCGGCCAGTTTCTCTTTGTCTTTGCCCAGCTCGGGCATGAAATCTACGTCAATGCCGCGATCTTTGAAGATTTGCACGGCGGCATCCGACAGTTTGTCGGAAATCAGAACTTTGGGGGCCATGGTGTGTGGTCCTTCGCTAGGGCGCATGCGCTGCGCCGGGAAATGGAAAAGGGGAAAGGGCGGCGGGGCGGTTGGCGCCCCGGCCCGAAATCAGGCTTGGGCGTCCAGCTCGGCGGTAAAGGCGTATTCCAGCCAAGGCAGCAGCGCCGCGATATCGGCCTGCTCGACCGTGCCACCGCACCAAATGCGCAGCCCGGCAGGGGCATCGCGATAGGCGCCAATGTCAAAGGCCACGCCTTCTTTTTCCAGCCGCTTGGCCACGGCCTTGGCAAAGCTGGCCCCATCGGCAATGCGGCTGTCTGTGAATTTCAGGCAAACGCTGGTGTTGGACCGCGTTGCAGGATCTTCGGCCAGATTGGCAATCCATGGGCGTTCATCACAAAACGTCCAGATGGTTTGCGCATTGGCGGTGGCCCGTGCGATCAGCCCTTGCAGGCCACCCACGCTGCGCGCCCAATCCAGCGCCACCAGATAATCTTCTACCGCCAGCATCGAAGGGGTGTTGATGGTTTCACCCACAAAAATGCCTTCGATCAATTTGCCACCCTTTGTCAGGCGGAAAATTTTGGGCATGGGCCATGCGGGCGTGTAGCTTTCCAGCCGTTCCACGGCGCGCGGGCTTAGCACCAAAATGCCGTGCGCAGCTTCGCCGCCCAGCACCTTTTGCCAGCTAAAGGTTGTGGCATCCAGCTTGTCCCATGGCAGATCCATGGCAAAAGCGGCCGAGGTGGCATCGCAAATGGTCAGGCCTTCGCGGGTGGCTGGGATGGCATTGCCATTGGGAAGGCGCACACCGCTGGTGGTGCCGTTCCATGTGAATACCACGTCTTTGTTGAAATCGACGGTGGCGAAATCGACAATCTGGCCATAGTCGGCGGTTTTTACCGTGGCATCCAGCTTTAGCTGTTTGACAACATCGCTCACCCAGCCGGCACCAAAGGATTCCCAAGCCAGCATTTCCACGCCACGTGCGCCCAAAAGCGACCACATCGCCATTTCAACAGCGCCGGTATCCGATGCGGGAACGATGCCAATTTTGTAATCAGCCGGGATGCCCAGAATCTCGCGGGTTCCCTCGATTGCGGCTTTCAGCTTTTCCTTGCCAATGGCGGCACGGTGGCTGCGGCCCAAGGGGGCATCTGCCAGCAAATCAAGCGAAAAATTGGGGATTTTGGCACAGGGGCCAGAAGAAAAACGCGGGTTAGCCGGCCGCGTTGCCGGTACAGTCATAGCCATGTCAGCTATCCTTCCAGATAAGCGCCCCTCGTTGGGGAGGGGTGTCCCGCCTTGGCATCTACGGTGGTGGCGCGGCTTTCGCAAGCGCAGAAATGGTAAAATTGCGCCGCTTT
>RFQY01000011.1 GCA_009924775.1 Paracoccaceae bacterium
CTGGCCTTGGGTGTCGTATTCATAGAGCTGTTTCGCTTCTTCCAAGGTGTTGAACATATGCAGCTTGCCATCGCGCAAGACGGCGGCTTGGCGGGCAAATTTTTCCAGCGTCGAAGCCTGATGGCTGACGATAATCACGGTGGTGGTGCGCAACCTTTCGCGCAGCAATTCGCCGGCCTTGCGGTTAAATTCCGCATCGGTCGAGCCGGGCATGCCCTCGTCGATCAGGTAAATGTCAAAATCCAGCGCCAACAGCAGCGCAAAGGCAAACCGTGCCCGCATACCCGAAGAATAGGTGCCCAAGGGCTGTTCGAAATATTCGCCCAAACCACACAGCCAGCGGCAGAAAGATTCGACATAATCGGGGTCTAGCCCGTAAAGGCGCGCGATAAAGCGGCTGTTTTCCACCGCCGATACCCGGCTTACGACGCCGCCCATAAACCCCAAGGGAAAGCTGATGCGGCATTCGCGGCGGATCACCCCTTCGTCGGGTTTTT
Organism: Paracoccaceae bacterium; assembly: GCA_009924775.1. Classification (GTDB taxonomy): domain Bacteria; phylum Pseudomonadota; class Alphaproteobacteria; order Rhodobacterales; family Rhodobacteraceae; genus CAJXSO01. The sequence continues at coordinate 498 of RFQY01000011.1, forward strand.
CCAGCCCCGCCATCATATTGATCAGCGTGGTTTTGCCCGTGCCATTGGGGGCCAATATGCCCAGCGAGTTGCCCAATTCCACACGAAACGACGCACGATCAAGGATAACCGTGCGCTGCGACCCCGTCCAAAAAGACTTACTCACACTCTCAAACTCTAGCATCGGCCCTTACGATCCGCTGCATGGCCACGCCCAAACCTGCAGGCGCGCCGAAACCATGGCACTGATTATGACACCACCATTATGGCTGATGGAACGTTAAATTGACACTCATTCTAGGCAAAATTATGGCAGGCAGGCCAAAGCCTGCCGACCATGGCGGCACAGGGCCGATTTGGCGTTAAAGATGCTGCTTTTGCACCCGTGTCAGAATGCCTGCAAAAATGGAAATGGCCGCCGCGCCAAAACTAAACAGCGCCCCCATTTTGGCTGCATCCTGCACCGGCCCCGCATCAAAGGCGACCGAGGCCACAAACAGCGATACCGTAAACCCAATCGCGGCCACGCAGCCCACAACCAACAAATCAATCGTGCGCATGCCCGCCGGCAAGCCCAAGCGCAGCACATGCGCGCCGATCACGCCAAAAATCAAAATGCCCACCGGCTTGCCCACGATCAGGCCCATCAACACCAGCCATGTGGGTTCGGAAATGGCCGAAAACTCGACCCCGGCATTCAGCAGGCCGAAGAAGAACAGCACAATTTCAACCGGGTGCTTGAGCAGATGTTCGATGTGGTTCAACAGGTCTGTCAGGTGGCTTTCCGCCTCGGAGAAAATGCCAAACGCCCGGTCCGCATGTGGAATGGTGGGCACAATCGGCAACAGGCCCAGCGCCGGGTGGATGCCCGCCTCTTGAAAGCCAAACCAGCTAAAACAGGCCGCCAGCGCATAGGGCCAAAAGCCTAGTTTTTCGCGCATCCAAGTGGAATTTGGCCGCTCTTGCTTGCCTCGGTCCAGATAGCGCGGCAGCCAGTTTGCCAGCAAAAACACCGCCACAGCCGCCCCCAATGACAGCAGCAACCATTGCGGCGCCAAGGCACCCGAGGGGTAGAAAATGGCCAAAATCACCAGCCCGGCGGCATCATCGGCGATGGCCAGCAAAAGCAAAAAGCGCACCGCCGGGTGGCCTGCGCCAAACACCATGCGCCCAACCAGATAGGAAAAGGCAATATCCGTGGCGGTGGGGATCGCCCAGCCGTTTTTCACCGCATCAAAAACATCCGAGCCCATCACCATGGCCAGCCCCAGATACACAGCAATCGGCCCCAGCATGCCGCCCGCCGTTGCAAAAAGCGGCGTTGCAGCTTTTTTGCCCCTAAGCGAGCCGTTTTTCAAAATGACCGCTTCCCAAACCTCTTTGGCCGCGATGGCAAAGAAGAACGCCATCAGCACATCATTCACCAAATAATGCAGCGTCAGTGTGCGGTGTTCGACCATGCCATTGGCATCGTAATGGGCATGTCCGATGGGCGCATGATCCCATAGGGTGAATTCCACAAAATGATGATAGCTGGCGGCGTCCACGTTGGCCCAGACAAGCGCCAATAACGCACCTGAAATCAGCAAGAGAGAATAGTTAGTGACAAAGTTCCAGACGCGATACATTTCGGCCTCATCCATGTTTTATCTGCAGGGTTAGGCGATTTGGCCGGGCGAGGCAACCGGCAGGGCGCCACCCACCACTGGGCGGATTGACGCTGACTGCCCGGGTTTATGCCCTTTTCCTAACTGCCTTGGCATCCTATAACGGCGTGCGTGCGGAGGCTTATAGAGTCGGACCTGCAGTGCTTGTAATGGGGATAAAGCAGACCATGTCAGTTTTCGACAAATTGCCCGGATTGTTTTCGTCTGACATGGCGATTGACCTCGGTACCGCCAATACCTTGGTCTATGTCAAAGGTCGCGGCATCATTCTGAGCGAACCCTCGGTGGTGGCCTATCACGTGAAAGACGGCGTGAAAAAGGTGCTGGCGGTGGGTGAAGACGCCAAGCTGATGCTGGGGCGCACACCCGGCAGCATCGAGGCCATCCGCCCCATGCGCGATGGTGTGATCGCCGATTTCGACGTCGCCGAAGAAATGATCAAACATTTCATCCGCAAGGTTCATAAGCGCTCTACCTTTTCCAAGCCCAAAATCATCGTGTGTGTGCCGCATGGCGCCACCCCGGTGGAAAAGCGTGCGATCCGCCAATCGGTGCTGTCAGCCGGGGCGCGCCGCGCCGGGCTGATCGCCGAACCCATTGCCGCGGCCATTGGGGCTGGCATGCCCATCACCGACCCCACCGGCAACATGGTGGTTGATATCGGCGGCGGCACCACCGAGGTGGCCGTTTTGTCGCTGGGCGATATCGTTTATGCCCGTTCGGTGCGCGTGGGCGGTGACCGCATGGATGAGGCCATCATCAACTATCTGCGTCGCCAGCAAAACCTGCTGGTGGGCGAATCTACCGCCGAGCGCATCAAAACCTCGATTGGTACGGCGCGCATGCCCGACGATGGGCGCGGCAGCTCGATGTTGATCCGCGGGCGCGATTTGCTCAATGGCGTGCCCAAGGAAACCGAAATTAGCCAAGCCCAAGTCGCCGAGGCGCTTTCAGAACCGGTTCAGCAAATTTGCGAGGCCGTGATGACAGCGCTTGAGGCAACCCCGCCCGATCTGGCCGCCGATATCGTTGATCGCGGCGTCATGCTGACCGGCGGCGGCGCGCTGCTGGGTGATCTGGATCTGGCGCTGCGCGAACAAACCGGGCTGGCCGTTTCGATTGCAGACGAATCGCTTAATTGCGTGGCCTTGGGCACCGGCAAAGCGCTGGAATATGAAAAACAGCTGCGCCACGCGATTGACTACGACAGCTAAGGCAACCACCTTTGGCCCAAGGGGGACGCTTGGCAAAGGAACGGATCAAGGATGACGATTACATCGGGCCGCTGCGGCGTTTGCTGACAGCGGTCGTCATTCTTGTTTTGACCGTGCTTTTGCTGATTTGGCGGATCGACAGCCCAAGGGTAGAACGCCTGCGCGCCCAAATCACAGATACCGTGCTGCCCAGCTTTGACATTTTGATGACGCCATTGAACGCCACGGTGAACCTGTTTCGCGATTTTCAAAGCTATCAGCGCGTGGTCCAACAAAACCAAGAGCTGCGGCGCGAACTGCAGCAGATGAAAGCCTGGAAAGAGGCCGCGCTACAGCTGGAACAAGAAAACGCCCGCTTGCTGGATTTGAACAAAGTGCGCCTTGACCCCCGCCTTACCCATGTGACGGGCGTTGTCATGGCCGATAGCGGCTCGCCGTTTCGGCAATCGGTTCTGTTGAACGTGGGCGCGCGCGATGGGCTGATGGATGGTTGGGCCACGATGGATGGCATCGGGCTGGTTGGGCGTATCTCGGGTGTTGGGCAAAATACCAGCCGGGTGGTTTTGTTGACCGATAGCGCCAGCCGGATACCGGCGATTATCCAGCCATCGGGACAGCGGGCATTGGTGCAGGGCGACAACAGCCCGGCCCCCCCAATCAGTTTTGTTGAAAATCGCGATATCGTACGCCCCGGCGACCGGGTGGTTTCGGCAGGCGATGGCGGCGTGTTTCCCGCCGGGCTGCTGATTGGCCAAGTTGCCCAAGACCCCGGTGGGCGGTTGCGCGTGCGCCTTGCCGCCGATTACGAGCGGCTGGAATTTTTGCGGGTTTTGCGCAGCCACGGCACCGAGGTGATCACTGACCCCGGGGCGTTGATTGTGCCCCAAGACAGCCCCGGCCTGTCAAAGCCCGGCGCATCCGCAGCCGAGGCCACGCAATGATCGTGCAATCTGGGCGACGCCTGTGGGGCATGCGCGCGGGCTATCTGGGCTTTGGGCTGGTGGTTATCTTGGTGCATCTGATGCCCGGCACCTTTATGCCCGCCCGCCTGCCTGCGCCCGATTTCATCATGGCGCTTACCTTTGCATGGGCCACGCGGCGGCCCGAATATGTGCCCTCGATCGCCATTGCCTGCGTGGTGGTGTTGGCCGATTTTCTGTTTCAGCGCCCCCCGGGCCTTTGGGCCGCTTTGGTGGTATCGGGGGCGGCATTTTTAAAAACCCGTGGGCGGTTTTTGCGCGATTTGCCGTTTTGGGTGGAATGGTTGAACGTGGCCATCATCATGCTTGCGCTGCATCTGGGCTATCGGCTGGTCTCTAGCCTGCTGATGATCCCACAGGCGCCGCTGTCCTTGACGATTGTGCAGGTCAGCGGCACCATTATGATATATCCGCTGGTGGTGGTGCTGTCATACGCCGCCACTGGCCTGCGCAAATCAACACCCGGCGAATTAGATCCCACGGGGCACCGCCAATGAGACGCACTGCAAAAGACAGCCAAACCAGCAGCCGCAGCCTGACGCGCCGCGCCTTGATGTTGGGCGGCGCACAGGCGGCCGTGGTGGCGGTGCTGGGCATGCGCATGCGCTATTTGCAGGTGGAACAGGCCGATCAGTTCAAATTGCTGGCCGAAGAGAACCGCATCAACATTCGCCTGATCCCGCCGGCGCGTGGCCAAATTTACGACCGTAACGGTGTGGTGATTGCCAAAAACGTGCCAAGCTATCGCATCAACATGGTGCGCGAGGACGCCGGCGGCGATGTAGATCTGGTCTTGCGCCGCCTCAGCGCCTTGGTGCCCATCCCACCCGATCAGCTAGAACGCGCCAGCGCCGATCTGAAACGCTTGCGCGGCGATACGCCGGTGACGGTGGCAGACCGTGTCAGCTGGGACGATATTTCCAAAGTGGCCGTTAACGCCCCCGCCCTGCCCGGTGTTTCCCCCGAAGTTGGGCTGAGCCGCCATTACCCGCGTGGCGCCGATTTTGCCCATGTGGTGGGCCGGGTTGGCCCGGTCAGCGATTACGATTTGGAACGTATCGAAGACCCAGATCCACTGCTGCGCATTCCACGGTTCCAGATTGGCAAAGTGGGCGTCGAGGCCGAGGTCGAAGAGATGCTGCGCGGCAAGGCCGGCACCAAGCGCGTCGAGGTAAATGCCTCGGGGCGGGTGATGCGCGAACTTGACCGCCGCGAAGGCAAGGCCGGGGCCAATGTGCAGCTGACCGTGGATCACCGCCTGCAAGATTACGTGCAGGCGCGATTGGGCGAACAATCTGCCGCCGCCATCGTGCTGGATTGCGACAGCGGCGATGTTTTGGCCATTGCCTCGTCTCCGTCTTACGACCCGAACTTGTTTGTCAACGGCATCTCTGTGGCCGATTACCGGGCCCTGACCGACAACCCCTATCGCCCTTTGGTGCCCAAAAGTGTGCAAGGCCTCTACCCCCCCGGTTCGACCTTCAAGATGGTCACGGCATTGGCGGCGTTAGAGGCGGGGATCATCACCCCTGAAGACACCGTTTATTGCCCGGGCCACCTAGAGTTGTCGGGCCGCAAGTTTCATTGCTGGAAACGCGCAGGCCATGGCAGCGTGGATCTGATGAACTCGCTGGCTGAAAGCTGTGATGTTTATTATTACGATTTGGCGCTGAAAATCGGCATTGATGCCATTTCGGCCATGGCACAGCGGCTGGGGCTGGGAATTCGCCACAACATTCCAATGTCTTCGGTCAAGGCGGGCGTCACCCCCACCCGCGATTATAAGCGCGCGCGCTTTGCCCAAGATTGGGTTGTGGGCGACACCGTCAACGCCTCGATCGGCCAAGGCTTTGTGCTGGCCTCGCCCTTACAGCTGGCGGTGATGACGGCACGTCTGGCCACGGGCCGCAGCGTCAGCCCAAGGCTGGTAAAATCCATCGACGGGGTAGAACAGCCCACAGGCCGGGGGGAACCGCTGGGGCTGGACCCCAGCAATCTGGCCAAGCTGCGCCGCGCGATGTTTGCCGTCACCAACAACCGCAATGGCACTGCCTATGGCAGCCGCATCATCGAAGACACGTTTCGCATGGCGGGCAAAACCGGCACATCGCAGGTGCGCAACATCACCGAGGCCGAGCGGCGGCGCGGTGTGACCCGCAACGAAGACCTGCCGTGGGAGCGGCGCGACCATGCGCTGTTTGTCAATTTCGCCCCCGCCGATGCCCCGCGCATTGCCGTTTCGGTGGTGATCGAACATGGCGGCGGCGGGTCTGCTGCGGCAGCACCCGTGGCGCGCGATATCACCTTGCAGGCGCTTTACGGCGACACGCCGCCCTTGGCCGCCTACCCCGAAAAAGACCGCAGCCGCATCAAGGCACAACAAGAACGCCTGCAACGCGAACGCCAAGCCCGCGAAGATACCCGCGACCGGGGCCGCGCATGAGCTATCTTGAATATACCGTCAAATATGTACCCACCGGCCCCCGCAAGATTTTATATCTGAACTGGCCCATTGCGCTGTTGCTGCTTAGCGTGGGCTGCGTGGGTTTTTTGATGCTCTATTCCGTGGCCGGCGGCAGCCTGCAGCCATGGGCGGAACCGCAAATGAAACGCTTTGCCGCTGGCTTTGCGCTGATGCTGATCATTGCGATGGTGCCCATTTGGTTTTGGCGCAACGTGGCGGCGCTGGCCTATGCTGTATCGGTGGCGCTGCTTTTCGCGGTCGAGCTGTTTGGCGAGGTGGGCATGGGCGCCCAACGCTGGATCGATCTGGGCTTTATGCGGTTGCAGCCCTCGGAATTGGCAAAAATAACCTTGGTGATGTTGCTGGCCGCCTATTACGATTGGTTGCCGATCAAGAAAGTATCGCACCCTTTATGGGTGGCATTGCCTGTATTTTTCATTCTGCTTCCCACCGCGCTGGTGGTGATCCAGCCAGATTTGGGCACATCGCTGCTGTTGGTCTTTGCCGGGGCGGCGGTGATGTTTGTGGCGGGCGTGCATTGGGCCTATTTCGCCGCCGTCATCGCGGCTGGCATCGGCGTGGTGGTGGCGGTGTTCAAATCGCGCGGCACCAGTTGGCAGCTGCTGAAAGACTATCAATACCGCCGCATCGACACCTTTTTAGACCCCAGCCAAGACCCGCTGAACGCAGGCTATCACATAACCCAATCTAAAATTGCGCTTGGCTCGGGGGGATGGGGCGGCAAAGGTTTTATGCAAGGCACGCAATCGCGGCTAAACTTTTTGCCTGAAAAACATACCGATTTTATCTTTACAACCTTGGCCGAAGAATTCGGCTTCATTGGCGCCGCCAGCCTGCTGACGCTTTATGCGCTGATCATCATCTTTTGCATCAACACCGCCATCACCAACAAAGACCGTTTTTCTGCCCTGCTGACCATTGGCATTGCCGTTACGTTTTTCCTGTTTTTCGCGGTAAATATGCTGATGGTTATGGGGCTGGCCCCGGTTGTGGGTGTTCCTTTGCCGCTGGTCAGCTATGGTGGGTCTGCAATGTTGGTGCTTTTGGCAGCCTTCGGCATGATGCAAAGCGCCCATGTCCATAAACCGAGGTAAGACATGCCGGTAAACGTGCTATTCGCCGCGCGCGAAGAAAAATGGGAAGATTACGAACAGCCCCTGCGCCATGCCTTGGCCAAGGCCGGGCTAGAGGCCGATTTGCGCTCCCAATTCCCGCCCGACGAGGTAGATTATATCGTCTATGCGCCCAATTCTTGGCTACAAGATTTCACCCCCTATACCCGTGCCAAGGCGGTGCTGAACCTATGGGCCGGGGTGGAAAACGTGGTTGGCAATGCCAGCTTGCGTATTCCCTTGGCCCGTATGGTGGACGAAGGGCTAAGCCAAGGCATGGTAGAATGGGTCACCGGCCATGTTCTGCGCCTGCATTTGGGAATAGACAGCCACATTAACGGCCAAGATGGCCACTGGCGCCCCACGGCCCCGCCCTTGGCCAAAAACCGCCCCGTCACGATTTTGGGTTTGGGCACGCTGGGCACCGCCTGCGGGCAGGCGCTGGCAGCGCTGGGTTTCCCCGTAACCGGCTGGAGCCGCAGTAAAAAATCTGTTGATGGCATGACATGCCTTTACGGCCCAGAGGGGCTGCAACAGGCGCTAAGCGGCGCAGAAATTGTGGTGCTTTTATTGCCTCATACACCGCATACAGAAAACGTGCTGAACGCCGAAACATTGGCCATGTTGCCCAAAGGCGCGATGGTGCTGAACCCCGGGCGCGGCGCGCTGGTGGATGATGCCGCACTGCTTGCGGCGCTAGATCGCGGCCATATCGCGCAAGCCACGCTGGATACATTTAGAACCGAGCCGCTGCCGCCCGAAAACCCCTATTGGGCGCATCCAAAGGTCACGGTTACCCCCCATATCGCCAGTGCAACGCGCTGCGACACCGCCGCCGAAGTGATTGCCGAAAACATTCGCCGCGGCGAGGCAGGCTTGGATTTCTTGCACTTGGTCGACCGCAGCGCAGGGTATTGAACAGCCTTTTGATCGGCCTTTTGTTCAGCGCAAAATCGGTGGTTTATCAGGGTCACTGCCCGGGGCAGTGACAACCTGCACCTTAGGCTGGGGCGGCTGGGGAATATCCAGCGCCAGCCCTTGGGCCCGAAATTGCGGCAAAAACGGATGGCTGTCGTCGATAAACACCACATCCAGTGCACCGGCCTCTATGCCCGAAAATGTCAGGGCTTCGGCCATGGCCTTGGCCAAGGGCGCCTGCGCGCGCGGGGCGGCGTTTAAAATGGCCAGCACATGGCCATGCCCACCGCTGTGATATTCGGCCCCAACCAAAAACGCCGCCTGTGCCAGACCGGCCATGCGCGATAACCGTTCGGCCAGCGCCTCGAGCACCACAGCCGGCAGGCCTGTGGGGCGGTGCAGCGCCTGAATGCGCGCCTCGGCCTCTTGGGGGGTATGCCCCAGCGTATCGACCAACCACGCCACCCCTTCGGGGGGCACCAAAAAGGCCGATGGCGCCTCTAGGTTCACACCCAGTCCCAGCCCTTGGCCCGCCAACATGCCCGCCAGCACCCGCCCTGAAATAGCCGCATAAGGCGCGGCGGCGCCGGTGAATTGCACCAGCCGCTCTTCGCTGTCAAAGACCAGCACAACCCGCATATCGCCTAGATCAAAGCTTTCTGGCTCGATCATGTCGCCCTGCGCCTCGGCGCGCAGCAACAAGCACAATTCGGTATCTGCCAAAATCTGATAGTATCGCAGCCGCGCGCCATCTTCGTTTGGCGCGGCCTCCATCGCGGCATGGGCCTTGTCTAATTCGCTGTGCGTTTCAGTCATCCAGCACCTCTTTCAACTGCGCGCGCAGGGCAGGCAGCAATTGCGCTGCAAACCAAGGGTTGCGTTTCAGCCATGCGGTATTGCGCCAAGACGGGTGCGGCAAGGGGAAAATGCCCGGCGCATACTGCTGCCAATCGGCCACGCGCTGCGCCACGGGCACCCGCCCCCCCATATGCCAGCGCTGCGCATGCGCGCCCACGCATAACACCACCCGAAGGTTGGGCAATGCCGCCATCACCTGTGCCCGCCATGTGGCCGCGCACAGGGGCGGCGGCGGCAGATCCGCACCGCGCGGCGTGTATCCGGGAAAACAAAAGGCCATGGGCACAATGGCAATGCGTGTCTTGTCGTAAAACTGTGCCTCGCCCAGCCCCATCCACGCCCGCAGCCGCTGCCCCGAGGCATCGGCAAAGGGGCGGCCCGCCTGATGCACCCGCATCCCCGGCGCCTGCCCCGCCACCAGCACCCGTGCCTGTGGCAAAAACCACGGCACCGGGCGCGGCTTATGGGCCGTGGCGGTGGCGGCAAAGCGGGCCTCGCACAGGCGGCAGGCGCTGATTTGCTGGGGCAGATCTTCTATCATCTCTTGGCGGGCGGCGGGCACTGGTTTATGGGGGCATATGCTGTCTTATCAACATATCTACCATGCCGGAAACCCGGCCGATGTGCAAAAGCACGCGCTGCTGGCGGTGCTGCTGTCTTACATGAGCGCCAAGGACAAGCCTTTGTGCTATATCGAAACCCACAGCGGCAGGGGCCTTTACGATTTGGGCAGTAGCGCGGCGCTGAAAACCGGCGAGGCACAGGCCGGCATAGCGCGGATCCTTGCGCAGAACCTTTTGGCCAATACCCCCTATACCCAAGCGCTGGCAAAAATTCGCGCCCAGTTTGGCGATACAACCTACCCCGGCTCGCCCTTGTTGGCCGCGCAATTTTTACGCCCCGACGACCGTATCGAACTGGCCGAACTGCACCCCCAAGAACACGCCGCCCTGTCGCAGGCCATGCAAGGCACCAAAGCCCGCCTGCATCAGCGCGATGGCTTCGAAATGGCACAGGCCGTGTGCCCCCCTACCCCCCGCCGAGGCGTGCTGCTGATTGATCCCAGCTACGAAATCAAATCCGACTATGCCCGCATTCCGGGCGAAATTGCCAAGCTTCATCGCAAGTGGAACGTGGGCGTCATTGCCCTGTGGTATCCGCTGCTGCTGGGCGGTGCACATCACGCCATGCTAGAGGCGCTAGAGGCGGCCAATTACCCAAACAGCTTGCGCCACGAGGTGGCCTTTGCCCCAGTGCGCCCCGGTCACCGGATGGTTGGCTCGGGGATGTTCGTGATCAATGCGCCATGGGGGTTAGCCGACAGCGCCGCCCAAATTTCGCGCGTCTTTTCCGACGGCACAAAGGGTTAATCTTTTCCACACCCATTAACCCTTTGTTCACCTGATCCACGCTAGCCACTTTACACACAGGCGTGGGCTGCAAGCGCCCATGCATTGGGGGTGCTATGGTAACGCGGGCCTATACAGTTGCCTTTGAGGGGGTATCGGCCCGCACGGTCGAGGTGCAATGCGCCGTCACCCCGGGCCTGCCCGCCTTTGCCATTGTGGGCCTTCCCGACAAAGCCGTCAGCGAAGCCCGCGACAGGGTGCGCGCGGCGCTGTCGGCGCTGGCCATTGCGCTGCCCTCGAAACGTGTCACCATTAACCTATCGCCCGCCGACCTGCCCAAAGAGGGCAGCCATTTCGACCTGCCCATCGCCTTGGCCCTGCTGGCCGCGCTGCAGATCGTGGCACCCGATGCCGCCGAACGGGTGACAGCCTTGGGCGAGCTGTCGCTGGATGGGTCGCTGGTGGCGGTGGTGGGTGCGCTGCCCGCGGCGGTGAACGCGGCCAGCGAAGGGCGCGGCCTGCTGTGCCCGCAGGGCTCGGGGGCCGAGGCGGCATGGGTTGGCGATTGCCAAGTCATCGCCGCCGCCAGCCTTGGCGATGTGGTGCGCCATTTCAATGGTCAAGTCCCCCTAAGCACAGCCAAACCCGGCGAGGTTTTGGCCCATGAAACCAGCCGCTGCCTGCGCGACATCAAGGGCCAAGAGCGGGCGAAACGGGCGATGGAAATTGCCGCAGCCGGGCGCCACCACGTGCTGATGGTGGGACCGCCCGGTTCTGGAAAATCTATGCTTGCGGCCCGCATGCCCAGCATTTTGCCGCCCCTCACCCCCGCCGAGGCGCTGGAAACCTCGATGATACACTCGCTATCGGGGTTGCTAGAGTCCGGTGGCATCAGCCGCGCGCGGCCCTTTCGCGCTCCACATCACACCGCCTCGATGGCGGCCATCGTGGGGGGTGGGCGCGCGGCCAAACCTGGTGAAATTTCGCTGGCCCATAATGGCGTGCTGTTTTTGGACGAATTCCCCGAATTTGCCCGGCCAGTGCTGGAAACGCTGCGCCAACCCATCGAAACCGGCCATGTCAGCGTGGCGCGTGCCAATGCGCATGTGAATTACCCCTGCCGCTTTTTGCTGCTGGCGGCGGCCAACCCGTGCAAATGCGGCCACCTCAGCGATGCCGGGCGCGCCTGCAGCCGCGCGCCCATCTGCGGTGAAGACTATATGGGCGCATCAGCGGCCCGATGATCGACCGCTTTGATTTGCACATCGACGTGCCCCCCGTGGCCTATAGCGACCTTGATCTGCCCCCCTCGGGGGACAGTTCGGCCACCGTGGCCGTGCGGGTGGCCAACGCCCGGGCTGTGCAGGCCAAGCGTTTTGCCGGCCATGGCGATGTGGCCCTGAATGCCGATGCCGAAGGCGCATTGCTGTAAAGCATCGCAACCCCCGATGCCGAGGGGCGTGCCTTGCTGGCGCGCGTGGCGCAGCGCTTTGCCCTTTCGGCGCGGGGGTTTCACCGCGTGCTACGGGTGGCGCGCACCATCGCCGATCTGGACGGCAGCGCCGATGTGCGCCAGCCCCATGTGGCCGAGGCCGTCAGCTACAGGCTGCAAACGCCGGCAAGCGGCTAGGCGCGCCCGTCAGGCGCGCTTTGCCTCGATCGCCTGCCAGATAATTTCAGCGGTGTTGGTGCCGTCAAAACGCTCTAGCTCTTGAATGCCGGTGGGCGAGGTGACGTTGATTTCGGTCAGGTAATCGCCGATCACGTCAATGCCCACAAAAACCTGCCCCTTTTCGCGCAAAAGCGGGCCTATGCGGGCGCAAATTTCCAAATCGCGTGGTGTCAGCGCCACCTTTTCAGGGCGCCCCCCAACATGCATGTTCGACCGGGTCTCGCCGGCCTGCGGCACCCGGTTGATCGCCCCCACCGGCGCCCCATCAACCAAGATCACCCGCTTGTCACCCTGTGAGACTGCTGGTAAAAATTTCTGCACGATCAACGGCTCGCGGGAAAAGCCGGTAAACATTTCATGCAAGGATGACAGGTTGCGGTCGTCTGGCGTCAGGCGAAACACGCCAGCACCGCCATTGCCATAGAGCGGCTTTAAAATCACATCGCCATGTTTTTCCTTGAACGCGCGGATGGTTTGCAGATCGCGGGCGATTGTGGTGGGCGGGGTCAGATCGGGGAAATCCAACACCAACAGTTTTTCGGGGTAATTCCGCACCCAAAACGGGTTGTTCACCACCAATGTGCCGGGCGCCAAACGGTCCAACAGGTGGGTGGTGGTGATGTAGAACATATCAAAGGGGGGGTCTTGGCGCAGCCAAACCACGTCGAAACTGGCCAGATCCACCTCTTGCTCGTCGCCCAAGCTATAATGCGCCCCCGCCACGCGCTGAACGCGCAGCGGCCATCCCCGCGCCGTGATACGCCCCTCTTGATAGGCCAGCCTGTCGGGGGTGTAGTAAAACAACTCGTGGCCACGCGCCTGCGCCTCTAGGGCAATGCGAAACGTGCTGTCAGCCTCGATATTGATCGGGCCGATCGGGTCCATCTGAAAGGCAATTTTCATGGGTCTGCTCCGTCTGCTTCGCCATCTTCATGGCGTAAGCGGCGCCCATAGGCAAATCAGAATTCCCCAATCGCATTTTGCACCAACGCAACCTGCCCCTGGCCATCCACCATGGCCAGATCAAAACGCATGGGCGTCAATTGCCCTGTTGGGCGCCCGGCGGCAAACTCTTGGCCCGCCAGGCACAGCCGGCGCGCTTGTGCCGGGCGCAGCGCATGGGCGGCACTTGCATGGGTGCGGGCGGCTTTGACCTCGGTAAAAATCAGGGCCCCTTCACCGCTAAGAGGGTCGGAAAATATCAGGTCAATTTCACCGGCCTTGCCCCGCCAGCGCCGCTGTAGCAGCTGTGCCCCGCGGGCCAAATAGGTGCGTTCCACTGCGGCCTCGGCCGCCACGCCTGCCCAATACGCCCTTTGCCCGCGGGCCCGCCGCTGGGTGGCCACACCGGGGCCCCTATCCAACAACTAGTCCTGCGCGCCCATCTTAGCCATCCTTGCCCAGTTTCAACGCCATTTGATACACTTTGCGCCGCGGCAAACCCGTGGCCACGCTGACATGATCTGCCGCATCGCGCACCGTGCCCGCCGCCAATGCCTGACGCAGCATGGTTTCTACGTCCTCTTCATTAATTTTTTCCAAACGTCCCCGATCAATCAACACAACAATCTCGCCCTTGGGGGCGGCATCGGCGTAGCGTTGGGCCAGCTCTTGCAGGGTGCCGGGAACGATTTCTTCGAATTTTTTCGTCAATTCCCGGCAAACCCGCGCTTGGCGCTCGGCGCCCAGCACTTGGCCCGCATCACGCAGCATGGCGGCAAGCCGTTTGGGTGATTCGTAAAAAACCAGCGTTGCGGGCACCTCGGCCAGGGCGGCCAGCGCGGTTTTCCGCTGACTGCTGGTATTGGGCAAAAAGCCTTCGAATAAAAACCTGTCGGTCGGCAAGCCCCCCAAGGTCAGCGCTGTGATCACCGCCGATGGCCCCGGCGCCGAGGTCACGGGCACCCCCTCTTCCTGGGCCATGCGCACCAGATCAAAGCCGGGGTCTGCCACCAAGGGCGTGCCGGCCTCGGAGGCGTATAAAACCGCCAAACCCTGCGCGAACCACGCCTTTATTTTAGGGCGCATCCTGTCGCCGTTGTGGTCGTGATAGGCCACCAGCGGCCGCTCGCCCAGCGGCAGGCCGTGAATATCCATCAGGCGGCGCAGGCTGCGGGTGTCTTCTGCCACCAGCACATCGGCTGTTTGCAGCAAATCCAGCGCGCGCAGCGTGATATCGCGCGCGGCACCCAGCGGTGTGGCAATCAAATACAAGCCTGCCGGCAGTTTGGCCTTTTCCTGATTCAACACTGGACCCGCCCCTGACTGCGTTTATTATCGCCCCAAAGGTGGGGGTATGTCCGCCATAAACCGAGGGAGAGTATCTGTCCATGTTCGCCTTAATATCCACGGCCCGCCGCCTATGTGCCTTTGCCCTTGGCGCAATTGCGCTTTTCACGGTTTCGGCCTGCCAACCGGGCGGCGCGCCGGGCGCCCGCATTGCCCCCGGCGCACCGGTGCCCGTGGCCCTGCTGGTGCCGCGCGGCAGTGGCGAAAATGGCGACGAGGTGCTGGCCCAATCGCTGGAGAACGCCGCGCGCTTGGCCATGGCTGATCTGCAAGGCGTACAAATTGACCTGCGCGTCTATGGCACGGCAGGCAACCCCGAACAGGCCCGCACGGCTGGCCTGCAAGCGGTCAGCGATGGCGCAAAGATCATTTTGGGCCCGGTCTACGCAGAATCGGCCAATGCCGTCGCGGTGGCCTTGGCGCAGCAAAACATCAACGTGCTGTCATTTTCCAACAACCCCATCATTGCCCGCGGCAATGGCAACCTGTTTATCTTGGGGCACACGTTTGAAAACGCCGCCGATCGGTTGGTGCGTTTGGCGATAGAGCGTGGCAAATCCAGATTTATGGTGATCCATTCCACCGATCTATCTGGCCAGCTGGGCCTGCAGGCGGTGGAAAAGGCGGTTTTGGCCAATGGCGGCACGCTGGTTGGGGCCGTCGCGCATGAGTTTTCGCAAAACGGCGTGCTGCGTGCCGTGCCCGAAGCCGTGCAAATGGCCCGCGAGATGGCGCCAGATGCCGTGTTTCTGACCGCCAACACAGCCGGCGCACTGCCGCTATTTTCGCAAATGCTGCCCGAGGCTGGCTTGTCGCCGGTGGATATACAATTCATCGGCCTCAGCCGCTGGGATATTCCGGCACAAACCTTGGCCTTGCCCGGCGTGCAGGGCGGCTGGTTTGCCCGCCCCGATACCGCCACATCTGCGCAATTTCGCGCCCGCTACAAAGAGGCTTATGCAGGCGACGCCCACCCCATTGGCGGGCTGGCCTATGATGGTATTGCCGCCATCGGCGCCCTTGCGGGCAGCGGCACATCGCTGGGCGCGGCTGGGCTGACCCAATCGGCAGGCTTTCAGGGCACGGGCGGCATTTTCCGCTTTAACAGCGATGGAACCAACGAGCGTGGCTTGAGCGTGGCACAGGTGGTTGACAGCCAAGCCCTGGAAATCGATCCCGCCCCACGCAGCTTTGGCGCCATGGGCTTTTAACACGAACGGACCGTTCAATTGACGTATCACTTTCCATCGCCCCAAGGCGATATCATCTGCTCGCCCACAGAAATCTTCGATATGGCGGGCGTCAGCGCACAGCTTGACGCCGCCATCGCCAGCGCCGGTGCCCCCCCCGAGATACGCGCAGCCGTTGTGCCGGTGCTGATGCAGGCCCAACAGCGCGGGCGGCAGGCCATTGCCGATGCCTTTGCCAAACAGCCCTTTGCCGCACGCGCCACCACCCGTGCCTATGCTTGGCTGACCGATTGTCTGGTGTTGGCCACCATGCAGGTGGCCACGCATTCCATTCATCCGTTGGCCACCCCCACCAGCGGCGAACGCTTGGCGCTGTTTGCTGTGGGCGGCTATGGCCGGGGCGAGATGGCGCCACAATCTGATGTCGATTTGCTTTTCCTGACGCCCCATAAAATGACGCCTTGGGCCGAAAGCGTGATTGAATCGATGCTGTATATCCTATGGGATCTGCGGCTAAAGGTGGGCCATTCCAGCCGCACCGTGAAAGATTGCATTCGTTTGGCGGGCGAGGATTTCACCATTCGCACCGCCTTGCTGGAACACCGGTTCATTGGCGGCGATGCACAGCTAAATACCGAATTGGACAGCCGGTTGTGGAAAGAGCTGTTTCGTAGCTCGGCGCCTGAATTCATCG
The DNA here is from genome assembly GCA_009924775.1 of Paracoccaceae bacterium. GTDB lineage: Bacteria > Pseudomonadota > Alphaproteobacteria > Rhodobacterales > Rhodobacteraceae > CAJXSO01. The sequence goes on from RFQY01000011.1 coordinate 16,905, forward strand.
AGGCCAAACTGGCCGAACGCGACGCGCGCCACAAAAAGCAAGGCGCACGCTATGTGGTGGAACCCAACGTCAAAGAGGGCAAGGGCGGGCTGCGCGATCTGCAAACGCTGTATTGGATTTCCAAATATATGCACCGGGTGCAAACCGCAGACGAGCTGGTGCGCCTAGAGGTGTTTCAACGCGACGAGTTCGACACCTTTACCAAGGCCGAAAACTTTCTGTGGGCGGTGCGCTGCCATTTGCACCTGATCACCGGGCGCCCCTCGGACCAGCTGACATTTGACCTGCAGGTCGAAGTGGCCGAACGTATGAACTACCAAGACAAGGGCGGGCGCCGCGCGGTCGAATATTTCATGCAAGATTTCTTCCGCCATGCAACATCGGTTGGCGATTTGACGCGCATCTTCCTGACCAAGCTAGAGGCCATGCATGCCAAAAGCCCGCCACTGCTGGAACGGCTGTTTCGCCGCGTGCCGAAAACCAAGCCCGGCTATAGCGTGGTGCATGGGCGCATCGCGGTCGAAGATGACGCAACATTTTTGGCCGATAAGCTGAATATCTTGCGCCTGTTCGAAGAAGGGCTGCGCACGGGCATGCTGATCCATCCTGATGCCATGCGGCTGGTGAAATCGAACCTGCAATTGATTGATGACGATATGCGCAACACCCGCGAGGCGCAGCGCATTTTTCTGGATCTGATGCTCAAACACGGCAACCCCGAACGCGCCTTGCGGCGGATGAATGAATTGGGGGTGCTGGCCGCCTTTGTGCCCGAATTCGAGCATGTCGTGGCGATGATGCAATTCAATATGTATCACAGCTACACCGTGGACGAGCACACCATTCAATGCATCCGCGTGCTCAGCCAGATCGAAGCGGGCGAGTTGATCGAAGAGCTGCCCCTTGCCACTGGCATATTAAAGGGCGGGGTCAACCGAAAGGTGCTGTATACCGCGCTATTGCTGCACGACATCGGCAAGGGCCGTGACGAAGACCATTCGGTGATCGGCGCGCAAATCGCGCGCCGCGTTGCACCGCGGCTGGGCCTGAACAAGGCCGATTGCGAGACCGTGGAATGGTTGGTGCGCTACCATCTGCTGATGTCGGATATGGCACAAAAACGCGATATCGCCGACCCGCGCACAGTGCGTGATTTTGCCAAGCTGGTGAAAAACCGCAAGCGACTGGATTTGCTAACTGTTCTTACCGTCTGCGACATTCGCGGCGTTGGCCCCAGCACGTGGAACAACTGGAAGGCCATGCTGCTGCGGCAATTGCACAAGGAAACCGCCCTTGCGCTGGAACATGGGCTGGAAGAGCTGAACCGCGAAAACCGCGGGGCCGAGGCGCGGCGCGCCTTGCGCGAGGCGCTGGCCACTTGGGAACCCGGCCCGCTCAAACATGAAACCACCCGCCATTACCCCCCCTATTGGCAAGGTCTGGACAGCGCCACACAGGTGGTTTTTGCCGGCATGCTGCGCGATTTGCCCGATGATGAAATCGCCATCGATCTGCACCCAGATGAAAACCGCGATGCAACGCGCGCCTGTTTCGCCCTGTCAGATCACCCCGGCATTTTTTCGCGCTTGGCGGGGGCTTTGGCGCTGGTGGGGGCCAATGTGGTGGATGCCCGCACCTATACCTCGAAAGATGGCTATGCCACGGCGGTGTTCTGGATACAGGATGGCGATGGCCACCCCTACGAAACAGACCGCCTGCCGCGCCTACGCCAGATGATCCACAAAACCCTGAAAGGCGAGATTAAGGCCAGCGAGGCGATCCGCTCGAAGGACAAGATGAAAAAACGTGAACGCGCCTTTCGGGTGCCCACCTCGATTACCTTCGATAATGATGGATCCGAGATTTACACCATCATCGAGGTCGATACCCGCGACAGGCCGGGCCTGTTGTTCGACCTGACCCGGACATTGGCAAATACCAACGTCTATATCGCCAGCGCTGTGATCGCCACTTTTGGGGAACAGGTGGTCGATACCTTCTATGTCAAAGACATGTTTGGGGGGCATTGCCGGGCCCCAGCGGGGCGCGGGCAGGCCGGGCGGCGCAGGGGCCGGCCTAGCCCGCTGCGGGGCGTTGTTTGGCCAGTTGCACCATCAAAATGCCCACCGCAATAACCACCACGCCGGCCACATCCAAAACCCCCAGCGCCTCGTCCAAAATCATCGCGGCGATGGCCACGCCAAAAAAGGGGTTCAAGAAATGAAAGGTCGATGCTTTCACCGCACCGATCTGCCCCACCAACGTAAACCACACCCATGTGGCCGTCAGGCCGGGCATCAACGTGGTGTATAAAAACGCCACGATCAGCTGCCAGCTCCATGTGACATGAATGGTTTCTGTCGCGGCCGAGGCCACAGCCAAAATGGTGCCACCAACCAGCATCTGCAGGCCCACAACGCTCATCACGTTCCCACCAGACGAGGCACCGCGCACCGCCAGCGTGGCCACCGTTAATGCCACCGCCGCCAAAACACACAGCGCCAGCCCCAGCGGGTCCAGCCCGGCATCCAGCCGCGCGCCCATAATCACGCCCACGCCCACAACACCCAGCACCAGCCCAAACACGCCCATGGCCGATAGCCGGTCTTTGAACAAAACCCAGCCAGCAAAGGCCACCATCAGCGGCATGGTCGAGGCAATGATCGAGGCCAGCGATGCCTCGACCCATTGCATCGCCACGAAATTCAGGCCCAGATATAGGGCGTTTTGGCAGATGCCGAAAATAATCGTCGCACGCCATTGCGCCCGGTTCAGGCGCAGGCATTGGCCCATTGCATAGGCCAATGCCAACCCCAACAGCCCAGACAGGAAAAACCGCGCCGAAAGCGAGGCCAAGGGCGAGGCATGCGCCACGATCACCCGCGCCGAGGTAAAGGCAGATGACCACATCAGCGCAAAGGCAAGCCCCAGAAAAAGTGCCTTGATATTCATATGTCCCCCGGGCGCAACCGCTGCTTTGCCCCCGTTAAACCCCGCAAGACTGGCAGATGCAATCACCCATCGCCGGGCTTAGCGCCCCTTCCATACCGGATCGCGCTTTTCGGCGAAGGCGCGGAACCCCTCCATATTGTCCTCGGATCCGTAAAGCACATCGACAGTGGGTAGCTGGCGTTTGGTGATGCGGTTCATCGTATCTTGGAACCGCGCGCCTTCGGCGTCGCGCACCACCTCTTTGATGGCGGCATATACCAAGGGCGGGCCCGCGGCCAAAAGATCGGCCATGTCCCGTGCTTTGGCCAGCAGTTGATCGGCGGGGTGGATCTGGTTGATCAGCCCCCAGCGCGCCGCTTCCGCGGCATCCAGCCACCGCCCTGTCAGCAGCATTTCCATCGCGATGTGATAGGGAATGCGCTTTGGCAATTTGATGCTGGCGGCATCGGCCACCGTGCCCGAGCGGATTTCAGGCAAGGCAAAAGTGGCATGGTCTGCGGCCAACAAAATATCGGCCGACAGCGCCAGTTCCAGCCCGCCACCGCAGCAAATGCCGTTGATCGCAGCGATCACCGGCTTGTTCATATCGCGCAGCTCTTGCAGACCACCAAAGCCACCCACGCCATAATCACCATCCACCGCATCGCCATCGGCGGCGGCCTTTAAATCCCAGCCCGGGCAGAAAAACTTGTCCCCCGCAGCGGTAAGAATGGCAACGCGCAGGTCTGGATCATCGCGGAAACTGGCAAAAACCTCGCCCATGATACGGCTTGTGGCCAAATCGATGGCATTGGCCTTGGGCCTGTCCAGCGTTACCTCTAACACCGCGCCGCGGCGTTCTGTTTTGATTGGGTGTGTCACCTGTCTGGGCCTTTCAGTGTAATCAACGCATCCGCCGCAACCGCGCGGTTGGGGGTGCAAATGAGTGGGTTAACTTCAACTTCGCACAAAGACTGGCAGTTTTCCAACGCATAGGCCTGCACCGCCAACACCGCCGCGATTACCCCGGGCAGATGGGCCGCAGGCGCCCCCCTGTAACCCGCCAAAAGCGGCGCCATGCGCAATTTGCCCAAGGCGGTGCGAATATCATCTTGCGTGACAGGCAGCAGCATCTGCACGCTGTCTTGCAACAGCTCGGTCATCGTGCCGCCCGCCGCAAGACTTAGAACAAACCCATGCGCCGGGTCATGCACCACCCCCACCAGCAGTTCGGCCACAGCGCCCGACACCATTTCCTCGACCAAATAGCCCGGCGCCTGCATGGCTGTGGCGCAAGCGGCCACCGCATCCGCATCGGCAAGGTTCAGCGCCACCAAGCCCGCTTCGGTTTTATGGGCCGCGCCCGTGCCCTTTAGGACCACGGGAAAGCCAAGCTGGCCTGCCACTGCTGCGGCATCTTGGGGTGTGGCGGCCGGGCCGTTGCGCGGCACGTCCAGCCCGTGGCGGGCCAAAGCGGCCTTGGCCGCGCTTTCGGCCAAGGTATGGGTGGGGCCCACAGGCGGTGCAGCGGGCGGCAACACCGGCGGCGCCGGGGCACGCGCGGCTTGGCCCAGCTGGGCGGCGGCAGCAATGGCGCCCAACCCCTCGGGCAGGCCGCACAAGGGCACCAAACCTGCCGCCATGATTTGTGCACAGCGCTCTTCTGGCATGTTTTCTGGCAGGCTGGCCAAAATGGCCATGGGCACGCCCCGTTGCCCCTGTGCCGCAGCGGCGGCAGCAATGACGCTATCCCAATCATCGGCGCGGCACCGGTCGGCGCGGGGGAAATCCAGCACCACCACACCTAAGGCCAGGTCTGGTGCCATCATCGCCGCAAAGCAGCGCGTCATCGCGGGCAGATCGGCCCAAATGTAGGTGTGGTAATCCAGCGGATTTGCCAGCGCCACCTTGGGGCCAAGGGCCGCGCGCAAATCGGCCTGCTGCTGGGCCCCAAGCGGTGGATACACCAACCCACGGCCCAGCGCGCTGTCGGCCATCAGGCTGGCCTCGCCACCCGAGCACGACATCGAGGCAATGGCATTGCTGGCCAGCGGGCCGGTGATATGCAGCAGCTTTAACGCCTCTAGAAAGGTGGCCAAATCGGCCACTTGCGCAATACCCAGCCGCGCCAGCAGCGCCCGCGCCCCCGCATCACTGCCCGCCAGCGATGCCGTATGCGACACGGTGGCCACCTGCGCCTGCTCCGAGGCGCCAACCTTTAGCGCGACAATCGGCTTGCCCAAGCCCCGCGCCTTTGCCGCCAAGGCCTGAAAGGCCGCCACATCGCCCACCCCTTCGATATGCAGGCCCAAAGCGGTTACGCGCGGATCATCCAGCAGCGCCATGGAAATGGCTGCAAGCCCGGTTTGCGCCTGATTGCCCGCCGTTACCACATAGGCCAGCGGCAGCCCGCGCTTTTGCATCGTCATGTTGATGGCGATATTGGACGATTGCGTTACAATCGCCACACCCCGGTCACAGCGCAACACGCCATGCTGGTCGGGCCACAGGGCCGCACCATCCAGCGCATTGATGAAGCCATAGCAATTGGGCCCCAAGAAAGGCATATCGCCCGCGGCCTCGATCAAGCCCTGTTGCAGGGCTGCGCCATCGGCCAATTCGGCAGAAGCCTCTAAAAACCCCGAGGCAAAACACACAGCCCCCCCCGCGCCCCGCGCCCTTAGCTGTGCCATCACCGCGATCGTGGCTTGGCGGTTCACCCCCACAAAGGCGGCATCGGGGGCATCTGGCAGATCGTCCACATGGGCAAAGGCGGGCAGCCCCCCCACATCGGCGCGGCTGGGATGAACTGGCCAGATCTGTCCGCCAAAGCCGATCAGGCGCAATTGCTGGATCACATTTTCGCACCATGCGCCACCGCCCACAACGGCCACGCTGGTGGGGCGCAACAGCCGCCCCAAGGCTGCAGGCGCCCCCATTCAGGCCCCCAGCGGACGAAACAGATCGCGGCTGATGATGTGGCGCTGAATTTCGCTGGTGCCGTCCCAGATACGTTCAACACGGGCATCGCGCCAAAACCGTTCTATCGGGAAATCTGCCATCAAGCCCATACCGCCAAAAACCTGCAACGTGGTATCGGTGACACGGGCCAGCATTTCACTGGCATACAGCTTTGCGCTGGCAATTTCGCGGTTCGCCTCTAGGCCCTGATCTAGGCGCCAGGCGGCGGCCAATGTCAGCCAATCGGCGGCATCGATTTCGGTGATCATGTCTGCAATCTGAAAACTGACGCCCTGAAACTTGGCAATTTGCTGCCCAAACTGCCGGCGTTCGGCGGCGTAGTTCAGCGCATAGTCAAACACCCGGCGTGCCCGGCCCACGCAAAAGGCCGCCACGGTAAGACGGGTGGCATAAAGCCATGTGTTCATCACATCAAAACCGCCATCAACCTGCCCCAAAACCTGTGCATCGGGCAGGCGGCAATTGTCGAAATACAATATGCAGTTTTTATAGCCTTTGTGGCTGACCGAGCTGTAGCCCTCGCGCACCTCGAAACCGGGATGGCCACGATCCACCAAAAAGCACGTGATGCGCTTTTTGGGGCCTTTGGGGGTTTCGTCCACGCCTGTGGCGATAAAGACGATGAAGAAATCGGCGTGATCGGCGCCCGAGATAAAATGCTTGGTGCCATTGACCACCCAATCGCCACCGTCGCGCGTGGCGCTGCATTGCATCCCCCGCACATCCGAACCGGCGCCCGGTTCCGTCATGGCCAAGGCATCCATCCGCTCGCCCCGCACGGCAGGCAGCAAATACCGCTCGCGCTGTTCGGGGGTGCAGGCCATCAGGATATTCTGCGGCCGGCCAAAGAAATGCGTCAGTGCCATAGATCCGCGGCCCAATTCCCGCTCGACCAGCGTGAAATCTAGGTGGCTTAGGCCTGCCCCGCCCACTTCTTCGGGGAAATTGCAGGCGTAAAAGCCCAAATCGATGACCTTTTGCTTGATCTCTTGTGCCAGATCGGGGGGCACTTCGCCGGTGCGCTCGACCAGATCTTCATGGGGATAAATCTCTTTCTCAACGAAACTGCGCACCGTTGAAACGATCATTTCCTGTTCTTCTGTCAGGCCAAAATGCATTGCAATCCCTCCTTGCCGCCACGGGCAGGATAGGGCAGATCTGGGCGGGTATTCTTGCACTATTGGTAGAAAACCATGCAAAAAGCGACAAAAAGCAGCGCCGCCCCCCCGCCTGCCCCCACGGATATTGGCATTTTGCTTTTCCCCGAGTTTTCAAACCTGTGCCTTGCCAATGCGGTCGAGCCGCTGCGCGCCGCCAACAGTCTGGCGCGGCGCCCGCTGTATCGGTGGCATTTCTTGGGGGTGCAAAGCGGCACGATCCACAGCTCTAGCAACCTGCCTGTGCATATCGAGACCCGCCTTTCGGCCTATCCGGGGGGCGATATTTTGCTGGTGATGCCTAGCTACGGCCATACGGCCCACGCCACGCCCGCCACTTTGGCAGCGCTGCGGGCCTGTGCGCCGCGCCACCAAATGATGGTGGGGTTGGATACGGGCAGCTGGCTGCTGGGGGCGGCGGGGCTGCTGGATGGATATAAGGCCACATCGCATTGGGATATTCTGGGCAGTTTGGCGGAACGCTTTCCCAATATCGACGTGGTCGAAGACCGCTATGTCATCGATCGCAACCGCGCCAGCTGTGGGGGCGCCACCACAACGCTAGACCTGATGCTGGCCCTGATTGGGCGGGCGCATGGCGCGACCTTAGCGTTGAATGTGGCGGCCCTTTTTATGCATGGCGAGCGCGACCCAAGGTTAGACCCGCAGGCGCGCCTGCCCGATGATCGTATCTTGCGCGCTGCCGCAGCCCTGATGCGGCGCCATATCGAACAGCCCTTAGCCCTGTCCGAGATCGCCAAGCGCTTGCACATGGACCAACGCCGCCTGCAGCGTATTTGCAAGGAAAAGGCCGGCACCACGCCTGCCCAGCTGTACCAAAGCATCCGCTTGGCCGAAGCGCAGCGCTGGCTTGCCCAAAGCCGCATCAGCGTGGCCGAGGTGGCCTATCGGTGCGGCTATGGCGATGCCACCGCCATGACACGGGCCTTTCGCCGCGCGGTGGGCCAAAGCCCCAGCCAATATCGCCGCGCTCTTGCGTCCTAGGTGCAAAAGCAAAGGCCGCCCAAAAGGGCGGCCCGCTATAGGCGACAAAACGCAAGGCTTAGCCGTTAACGCTGTCTTTCAGGGCCTTGGCGATGGTCATTTTCACGACTTTATCGGCAGGCTTTTGCATGGTTTCGCCAGTGGCGGGGTTGCGCACGGTGCGCGCGGGGCGCTCGCGGCAATAGATTTTGCCAACGCCTTGCAGCGTGACAGCGCCACCGCCCGAAACTTCGCGGGTGATCAGGGCAACAATGCCATCCAGCGCGGCAGTTGCGGTTTTCTTGTCGGCGCCCATTTCTTCCGCCAGTGCAGCCACAAGTTGGGTCTTGGTCATCGGTTTTGTCATTTTTAGGTCTCCTTGGTCTGCCCGAGTTATTGGGCCTAACGCGACAAAGCTAACGTTATATAGTGTGTAAACACTATGATTAGGGGGGTATTGCAAGCAAAAACCAACGCGGGGGCCTTCATTTATTAGGTTTTTTCGAAAATTCATTCCTTGAAACAAAACAAATCAAACGCGCTATATCCTTTCGGACAGTCGCAGTCTCGGCTGGGATATAAGCGGGTTTTACCCCAGCCCCACCCGCTGCGGGGCGCATACACACCGTTGACAGCCCACAAAGGCGGGGCCACTCTTTGGTGAACAGGGGGCCAAACCAAGCTGGCCACACGATCAAAGGAAATGGAAATGAGTGTAGCAAACTTGCGCCCGAACATGGACCATTGGCAACACCGCGTGGATCTGGCCGCGGCCTTTCGCTGGACTGCACGGCTGAATATGCACGAAGGCGTGGCCAACCATTTCAGCCTAGCGACAAATGATGATGGCACCCAATTTCTGATGAACCCCAACCAGATGCATTTTGCCCGCATCCGCGCCAGCGATCTGTTGCATATCGATGCCAACGACCCCAGCACGATGGAGGGGCCAAACGCCCCCGATCCCACCGCTTGGGGGTTGCACGGCGGCATTCACCGCCACTGCCGCCATGCGCGCTGTGTAATGCATGTGCATTCCATTCATGCCACGGTTCTGGCCAGCTTGGCTGACTCGCGCCTGCCCCCAATCGACCAAAACTGCGCCACGTTTTATAACCGCTACGTGATTGATGAAAACTACGGCGGGCTGGCCTTCGAAGACGAAGGCGCGCGCTGTGCCCAACTGTTCACCGACCCTAAGAAAAAGGTGATGATTATGGGCAATCACGGGGTTTTGGTGATTGGCGAAACGGTCGCCGAAACATTTAACCGCCTCTATTATTTCGAGCGCGCTGCCGAAACCTATATTCGCGCCTTGCAAACCGGCCAGCCGCTGCGTGTGCTGCCCGATGACATCGCCGAAAAAACCGCGCGCGAGCTGGAAACCTACCCCGACCAAGACGCCCGCCATTTGGCAGAACTCAAAGCGATCCTTGATGAAGAGGGCGCAAATTATGCCACATAGGCGCATCGCGCGGCTTTGACGGAACGTTCCACTGCCACCGCGCCGCAGTTTGCGCTAGCACAGCGCCAAACCGGCTAGCACAGGGAAATAGACCATGACCGATATCGTCATTCTGGGCGGCGCACGCACCGCTATTGGCACCTTTGGCGGCGCGCTTTCGGGCCTGCCCCCCATTGAAACCGGCACTATTGCCGCAAAAGAGGCGATGGCCCGCGCCGGCGTGGAAGGCGGCCAGATTGGCCATGTGGTGTTTGGCCATGTCATCAACACCGAGCCGCGCGATATGTATCTTAGCCGCGTGGCCGCGATGCAGGCTGGCATCCCCGAAACCACGCCCGCAATGAACGTCAACCGCCTGTGCGGTTCCGGCGCGCAGGCGATCGTTTCTGCCACCCAAGCCTTGATGCTGGGCGATGCCGATTTTGCCTTGGCCGGTGGTGCCGAAGCGATGAGCCGCGCGCCCTATATTGTGCCCGACCAGCGGTGGGGTTCGAAAATGGGTGATATCCGCACGCTAGATATGATGCTGGGCGCGCTGAATTGCCCCTTTGGCACGGGCCATATGGGGGTAACGGCTGAAAATGTGGCGGCCGAACATGATGTCAGCCGCCAAGCGCAAGATGCCTTTGCCCTTGAAAGCCAACGCCGCGCTGCCGCCGCCATCGAGGCTGGCTATTTCCGCGAACAGATCGTTCCAGTCGCGGTAAAACGCGGCCGCGACATGGTGCAATTTGACACCGACGAACACCCCAAGGCCACCACGGCCGAGGCGCTGGCAGGGCTGCGCCCGGTGTTCCAAAAAGACGGCACCGTCACAGCTGGCAACGCCAGCGGCATCAACGATGGCGCCGCAGCCATTGTTTTGGCCCGCGCCGATGCCGCCGAACGCGCGGGGCTTGTGCCGGCGTTTCGCGTGCTGGGCTATGCCCATGCGGGTGTGCGGCCACAGGTCATGGGCATTGGCCCCGTGCCTGCGGTGGAAAACCTGCTGGCACGCACGGGCCTGTCTGTTTCGGATTTCGATGTGATCGAATCAAACGAGGCCTTTGCCGCGCAGGCGCTGGCCGTGAACAAGGGGCTGGGGCTGGATGGCGCGCGCGTCAACCCCAACGGCGGCGCCATTGCCTTGGGCCACCCCGTGGGCGCCACAGGCTGCATTATCACTGTAAAGGCCATGTATGAACTGCAGCGCACCGGCGGGCGCCGCGCGCTGATTACCATGTGCATTGGCGGCGGGCAGGGCATTGCCTTGGCCATCGAGCGTCTCTAAGCGCCAGCCAAACACACTGATTACCGGGGGGGCATCTGCCCCCCTTTTTTCGTGCAAGTCGCGGCTGAATTAAGCGCTTTTTCACCACAATCGGCCAAATCTGCGGCATATCCCGCCGGAGCATAGAATGACGATTGCCATCAAACTGGCCGAAGAACGCCGCGCCCGCTTGGCCGCCGAGCGCCTGCTAGAATTGAAACAAGCCGAATTATGGGCGGCAAACCGCAAGCTGGGCCAGCATGCACGCGCGCTTTCGGCTGAAATCGTGGAAACCCGCGCGCAGGTAGACAGCTACCGCCACGAAAATCAGCGGGTGAAATCCGACCTTACCGCCGCCCATGCCAAAATTGCCATTGCCGAAAGGCGCCTGTGGCTTTCGATTGAAACCATCCCTGATGGCTTTGCCTTTTTCGATGCAGATGACCACCTGATCGCCGCCAATGCCGCCTATTTGGCCTTTTTCGACAGGCTGGAAGAGGTGCGCCCAGGCATCACCTACCCCCGCATTTTGCAGCTGCTTACCGATGAAGGGCTGATCAACACCGGCGATCTGTCGGCGCCCGAATGGCGCGCGATGATGCTGCAGCGCTGGCAGGCCCCCACGCCCGTGCCCTATGTGATGCGCAGCTGGAACGATATGTATGTGCGCCTGATCGACCAGCGCGGCCATGGGGGCGACGTGGTTAGCCTGGCGCTGAACATCACCAACACCGTGAAACACGAGGCGGAATTGAAAAAGGCCCGCCACCGGGCCGAGGCGGCAAATCGCGCCAAATCGGCCTTTTTGGCGAATATGAGCCACGAAATACGCACCCCCATGAATGGGGTGCTGGGCATGTCGGAATTGCTGGCAGAAAGCCCGCTGACAGATGATCAGCGCCTTTATGTTGAAACCATCCGCAATTCCGCCGAGGCGCTATTGGTCATCATCAACGACGTGCTGGATTATTCGAAAATCGAGGCAGATAAAGTGGTGCTGCAGCAGCGCCCATTTAATTTGCGCCAGCTGATGGATGAAATCATCACCCTGATGCACCCCGCGGCACAGCCAAAGGCACTGCAACTGCGGGTGGATTACCCCGCCGATCTGCAGCATGACTTCATCGGCGATCCGGGCCGCGTGCGCCAAGTGCTGACAAATCTGGTGGGTAATGAAGTAAAATTCACCCCCACAGGCCATGTGGCCTTGCGGGTTTCCATGGCGGCCACCGGGGCCGGGGGTGGGCGTGCCGCGGGGCCTATCACACCGGTGCAAATTTTGATCGAAGATACCGGCATTGGCATTCCCCCCGATAAAATCGAACATGTGTTTGGCGAATTCAATCAGGCCGACGACAACCAAAACCGCCGGTTCGAAGGCACTGGGCTGGGGCTGGCCATCACCCGGCGCTTGGTGCAACTTATGGGCGGTGAGATATGGGTGAAAAGCCAACCCGGCCAAGGCACCTGCGTGGGCCTATCGCTGCCCCTGCCACCAGCGCCAGATGCCGCGCAAAACACGGCCCCGCCTGCAGGCAAAACCGGCACAAAAGCCACCACCAAGCCGCGCAAGCCCAAAAAACCCGCGCCCCCCCCCGGCCCTGCGGCGCATGCGGGTTTTGGCCGCCGATGACAACCGCACCAACCGTTTGGTTTTTGGGAAAATGGTGCAAGAGGCCGATATCGATCTGCACTATGCCGAAGACGGCGCCACAGCCATCGCCGCCTTTCAGCAACACCAGCCAGATTTAATCTTCATGGATATCTCGATGCCCGGCATCGACGGCAAAGAAGCCACCGCGCAAATCCGCGCTTTGCCCGGTGGCACCATACCCATCATCGCCATGACGGCCCATGCCATGCAGGGCGACCGCGAACAGATTTTGGCCGCCGGGCTGGATGATTATCTGACCAAACC
>RFQY01000101.1 GCA_009924775.1 Paracoccaceae bacterium
TGCCAGCGCATGGCGTTACTTGGGCCGGCCCATGCCACGGCTGGATATGGTGGCCAAGTGCACAGGCACAGCCCAATATGGCATAGATCTGCGCCCCGAAGGCCTGCGGTTTGCCGCGCTGAAAACCAACCCCAATCGCAGCGGCATGCGCAGCTTTGATGCCAGCGCAGCCCTGGCCATGCCCGGTGTGGAACATGTGATCGATCTGGGCGAAGGCGTGGCGGTTGTGGCCAACAGCACATGGGCGGCCATGCAAGCGCTGGATCAAATCCCCTGCGACTGGGCGCCCGCAACCTACCCGCCAAACAGCGCAGATCTCATGGCCGAGATCGCCAAAGCCTTTGATCAACCGCCAAATTCCACCCTGCGCGATGATGGCGATGCCACGCAACCGCCCAGCGGCGCCACGCAAATCAGCGCGGAATATCAGCTGCCCTATCTGGCCCATGCCACGATGGAACCCATGAATGCCACAGCGCTTTACACCGGGCAGGCGCTGACTGTTTGGGCCGGCAATCAGGCGCCCATGTTCACCAAGAAAGCCTGCGCCGCCGAGGCGGGCCTGCCGCTCGACGCGGTCGAGATCATCACCCCCTATCTGGGCGGCGGCTTTGGGCGCCGGGGCGAGCTGGATTTCTCGGTCTTTGCCACCCGGCTGGCCATGGCCTTGCCCGGCACGCCGGTTCAGCTGACATGGCCACGCGCCCAAGATATGCGCAACGATTTCTACCGCCCCGCCGCCATTGCCCGCATGACCGGGGCGGTGTCGGGCGGGCGCGCGGTGCAGCTTGATGCCCAAGTGGCCGCACAATCCACCAGCCAACAAGGGCTCAAGCGTTGGCTGGGCTTCACCCCCTCTGGCCCCGACAAAGGCCATGTCGATGGCCTGTTCAACGCCCCCTATGCCATCGCCAACCACCGGGTGCGTGGCTATCTGGTGCCCATGGATGTGCCCGTGGGCTTTTGGCGCTCGGTCGGGGCCTCGTTCAACGCCTTTTTCCAAGAGTGTTTCATAGACGAGCTGGCCCATGCCGCAGGCCGCGATCCACTGGAATTTCGCATCGAGATGATGCAATCGGAATTTCCCGAAGGCGCACAGGTGTTGCAGGCCCTGCGCCAGCACAGCGCATGGGCCACCCCCGCGCGCCCCGGCCACGCCCGCGGCATGGCCTTTTGCTACAGCTTTGGCAGTGCCGTCGCCCAAGTGGTGGAACTGCGCCAAGACCAAGGCCGCATTCATCTGGAACGGGCCACAATCGTGGCCGATCTTGGCCTCGTGCTTGACCCGCAAATCGCGCGCAACCAATTGATCGGCGGCTGCCTGCAGGGCCTATCCGCCGCCATGGGCGAGGAAATCACCTTTGCCGAAGGGGCAGCTGAACAACATAACTTCGACAGCTACACCATTCTGCGCCACAGCGCAGCCCCCGATGTTGCCGTGCACCTGCTGGAAAATCTACCCCGTCTTGGCGGTGTCGGCGAGCCGGGCTTGCCCCCGGCCGCCCCAGCCCTTGCCAATGCGATTTTCGCCCTGACCGGCCAGCGCCTGCGCCAATTGCCCCTGTCAAAACATGTCGCATTTGCAGGAACCTAAGCGCGCAGATCTGCACAAAGGCGCGCGCAGGCGTATCAGGCGTATCGGGGGTATCAGGCGCTGCGGCGCAACCGGGCCTGGCGCAGATCGGCCCAGGCGCGCACCGCATCGCCAAAGGCGGTAAACAAGGGCCGCGAAACCGGGTCATTGGCCGCATCCCATTCAGGATGCCATTGCACAGCCAAGCTAAACCCGCTGGCCCCTTGCACATATATCGCCTCGGGCGTGCCATCGGGGGCGTGCCCTTCGATAACAATACGGCGCCCAGGCTGGTCTATCCCCTGCCCATGCAGCGTATTGGTCATAACCTCTTGCGCCCCCATCAGGCGGTGAAACACGCCCCCTTCGGTAAATGTCACCTTGTGGCGCAGCGCAAATTTCTCTTCCAGCGTGCCATCTGGGGGCATGCGGTGGTTCATCCGGCCAGGCAAATCGCGGATCTCAGGGTATAGCGTGCCCCCCATGGCCACGTTCACCTCTTGAAACCCGCGGCAAATCCCCAAAAACGGCTGCCCACGCTCAACACAGGCACGCACCAAGGGCAATGTTATCGCATCGCGCGCGCGGTCAAAATCGCCATGCGCCGGGGTTTCCTCGTGCCCATATTCAGCCGGGTGCACATTGGGCCGCCCCCCTGTCAGCACGAACCCATCGCAACACTCCAGCAATTCCTCTACCCGCACAAACCGCGGATCTGCTGGCACAATCAAAGGCACACAGCCCGACACGGCCGAGACCGCCTCAGAATTCATCGTGCCCCCCGCATGGGTGGGGTAACTGTCGTTGATCAAATGGCTATTGCCAATGATCCCAACGATCGGGCGTGACATATCCGTGGCCTCGTTGTTGCGCGTTGCCCCTTTCTACACCGCTTAAATCAACATGCAAACACTCAGCGGGCCGCAGCCCAGCGCCAGAACACCGCGCCACGCCCCGCTGCATGATTTTTGCGCAGGCCTCAGGGCTCGCCCACCAGTCCCGCCGCCTCGATCCCGGCCAATGCCGCAGCCTCGTCGTTATCCGATGTGTCGCCCGTCACGCCCACAGCCCCGATCACCGCGCCACGCTTGTCGCGCAGCAGCACGCCCCCCGGAACCGGCACCACAGCCCCGCCATAAACGCCGTTCACCGCCGCCATGAAATAGGCCTGCGCCTCGGCCCGGTCGCGTTGCGCGCGCCCCGCCATGCCCAGCATGACCGCGCCATAAGCCTTGCCATGGGCAATACCAAACCGGCCCGGGCTGGCCCCATCGGCGCGCTCGAAGGCCAGCACATGCCCGCCTGCATCCAACACCACCACGCTCAAGGGCTTCATGCCCGCCGCGGCCCCATGCTCCATCGCCTTGCGAATAACCGTGCGCGCCCGGCGCAAACTGATCTCTGCCATCGCTTTGCCTTTCATCTTGCCAAAAATACTCAAAAAGCACCAAGGGGGCCCGCACAGCCCCCTTGGGTTTTGTCACCAATCAGCCCGCCGCTTTTAGCTGCAGGCGGCGCGCATGCAGCACCGGTTCGGTATAACCCGAGGGCTGCACCCGCCCCTCAAACACCAGATCGCATGCCGCTTGGAAGGCAATCCCGTCAAAGCCCGGCGCCATCGGGCGATAGGCCGGATCACCGGCGTTTTGCCCATCCACAACGGCTGCCATTTTCTTCATCGCCTCCATTTTTCCACCTCGCGCATGATCTGGTCTTGGGGCCATTGGCGATAGCTGGCCAAGGGAATATCCAACAGCGCATCCAGATGGGCGCGCCGGCCACTGGCCTTCAGTTTGTTTTGCACCGCAAACACATTCACCTTGTGATAGTGCAGCGCGTGCAATGTTGCGGCGGTGGGGCTGGGCACCCAGGCGCAATTGGCGCCGGCTTTGGGGTGCTCGATCTTTTGCTCTAGCATTTCGGCCATGGCATCGGGCTTGGCCCACATGCCCTTGCCGATCTGCGCACGCCCCTGCAAGCCGCATTCCAAGCCGATATCGACATTGAGGTTCTCATAAGCGCCGATCCATGTCTTGCGCTTGATGAAATCTTTGCGGCTAAAGGGCCCCGCCTCCATGCTGGTGTGAATTTCATCGCCCGTGCGGTCCAAAAAGCCGGTGTTGATGAAACACACCCGATCTGCCGCCGCGCGGATGCATTCTTTCAGGTTGGCGCTGGTGCGGCGCTCTTCGTCCATAATGCCCAGTTTCACGGTATTGGCGGGCAGGCCCAGCGTGGCCTCGACATGGGCGAAAATCTCGCTGGCAAAGGCCACTTCTTCGGGCCCATGCATTTTCGGCTTCACCACATAGACCGACCCGGTGACCGAATTGCCGCCCGCGCGCTGCAAATCATGCATGGCGATCAGCGTGGTCACCATGGCATCCATCAGCCCTTCGTAAATTTCACCGCCATCGCGGGTCAGGATTGCGGGGTTGGTCATGAGATGGCCAACATTGCGCACCAGCATCAGCGCGCGCCCTTTCAGCACCACCTCGCCCGTGCCATCGGGCGCGGTATAGCGGCGGTCATCGGCCAAGCGGCGGGTCATCGGCTTGCCACCTTTTTCAAAGGTTTCTTCCAGATCGCCCTTCATCAGCCCCAGCCAATTGCTATAGGCGGCAACCTTGTCTTCGGCATCCACGCAGGCCACCGAATCTTCGCAATCCATGATCGCCGATAGCGCGCTTTCCATCTGCACATCCGCCAGACCCGCCTGATCGCGGCTGCCAATGGGATGGGTGCGGTCAAAAACCAGCTCGACATGCAGGCCGTTGTTGCACAGCACCACCGCATCCGGCGCTTTGGGATGGCCACGATAGCCCACGAATTGGGCAGGCTGCATCAGGGGCATGTCATCCACCAACAGCTGCCCCCCCTCGACATGATAGCGCCGCGCATCGGCATGGCTGACACCATCAGCGGGGAAGGTTTCATCCAAGAACACACGCGCACGCGCCACCACGCGGGCGCCACGGCCCTTGTCATAGCCACCGGGCTTGGGCAGGCCGCCCATCACGTCGGTGCCATAAAACACGTCATACAGGCTGCCCCAGCGCGCATTCGCGGCATTCAGCGCAAAGCGGGCGTTGGTGATGGGCACCACCAGCTGCGGGCCTGCCACCTTGGCGATTTCCGGGTCTACATTCTGGGTGCCCACCTCAAAAGGCGCCCCTTCGGGCACCAGATAGCCGATTTCTGCCAAAAACGCGCGATAGGCTTTTGGGTCGCTCACACCGCCGCGGTTGGCCACGTGCCAGGCGTCGATCTGGCCCTGAATGGCGGCGCGCTTGTCCAGCAGTGCCTTGTTTTTCGGGCCCAAATCATGGGCCAGCGCCGACAGGCCCACCCAAAAGGCATCTGTCGCAACGCCCGTGCCGGGCAGTGCTTTTTCTTCGATGAAATGTGCCAATTCTGCGGCCACTGCAAGGCCGCCCCGGTCTACACGCGTTGTCATGGAACCCTCCGCTCGCTGCGATTATGGGGATGATTATGCCGAAAGTTTCCTATAGGCAACAGGGGTGGTAATATTTATTTACCAATTATCGCGAAGTTCTTTCAATTTTTTCCAGAAAATTTGTCTGATTGACTGGCCCTCGCAGCTAATCGGCGGCGCTCGGCCCGGCAGCGGTCCGAGCAATAGCGCACCTCGTCCCAGACCTTTTCCCATTTTTTCCGCCACGCAAAAGGGCGCCCACAGGTGGCACAGGTTTTTTGCGGCAGATCCGCCTTGCGTCGCATGGCCATCAGAATTCAAACCTTCCTTGTCGGTCATCGCCCGCCCCTGCGCCACGCCCCAAATAGCGCGCGTCGCGTTGGAAGCGGCGCGCGCCATCCTTTCGGCTGGCGTGGCGTATCACCAAGCCGCGCGCCGTTTGCGCAAACTCAGCGCCTTGGCGCAGCCCCCATACCTGCCTGCGGGCATAGGCCGCCGCGCGGCGCACATCGACCACCGGGCGCGGATAGCGCCCCTCTAGCAACAGCGGCGCTTGTGGCCACAGCCATGGCTCGTGCAGCCAATCACGGGGAACATCGGCCAATTCGGGCACCCATTGGCGCAAAAATGCGCCCTCTGGGTCTTGGTCGTAGCCCTGTTTGATGGGGTTATAAATGCGGATCGTGTTCATGCCGGTGGTGCCAGATTGCATTTGCACCTGCGGCCAATGGATGCCCGGCTCGTAATCAGTGAAAAGCCGCGCCAATATTGGGCCGGTGGCGCGCCAATCCAACCACAGATGGTACGAGGCCACAGCCATCACCATGCTACGGGCCCGAAAATTCAACCAACCTGTGGCGCGCAACGCCCGCATGCAGGCATCCACAAAGGGCAGCCCGGTTTCCCCCAAGGCCCAAGCGCGCAGCAAGGTGGCCGGCGCCTGCGTGGGGCGCAGCCCCTCGTAGGCGGGGTGCAGGCAGCGCTGTTCCATCTCTGGGGCATCTTCAAGTTTTTGCATAAAGTGGTCGCGCCAGGCCAAGCGCGCGCGAAACGATTTGATCGCCGCCCCCCAATCGCGTTGGCCGCGCACATCGGCGGCGCGGATGGCGGCGGCCTGTTCGGCCTCGCGGGCAGACAAGGTGCCAAAGGCCAAATGCGGCGACAAGCGCGAGCACGCGTGCCAGCCGGTTACGGGCGAGGCCATCGCGGCACGGTATTCCCGCCCGCGCCTGTGCAAAAATGTCTGCAACAGCGCCAGCCCCTCGGCGCGCCCCCCCTGCTGGCGCTGCGGCGTTTGCCCACGCAGGCGCAACGCAGCAGCCGACGGCAGGCCGTCGCTGGCCGGCACAGCCTGTGGGGCGCGCAGCCCCTGTGGCGCGCCGGGCGGGGCCAACAGCGCCTGCCCCATGAATTGGTCGCGCCGCTTGGCCCAGCCATCGCGCCCAGCCAAGCGGCGCACCACGCCCGATTGCACCAGTTCGTGCCATGGCAGCCCCGCATCGCGGGCCCATGCAGCCACCTGCTGGTCGCGCTGGAAGGTGAACATGTTGCCGGTTTCTTGATGGCTGACCAGCGCGCTTGCGCCCAGCTCGTGGTGCAGCTGCGCCAAAACCGGCACCGCCGCCCCCACCCGCACCACCAAAGGCAGGCCCATCGCCGCCAACTGGCCCTGCAGGTCGTGCAAACAGTCGCACAAAAACCCATATTGGCGTTCCGAGGCATCGGGCTGGGCCCAAAGCGCAGGCTCGACAATGTAAACTGGGCACACGGGCCCTTGGCTTGCACCAAAGCAAAGGGCCGGGTTATCAACCACCCGCAAATCTCGTTTTAGCCAGTATATCACAGCGCTGCCCATGGGCGCGGACCTAGGCCGCTGGCGCAAAAAGGAAAGAGCGCCTTGCTGCCACCCAAGGCCCAGATTAGGCTTTGCGCAAACCAGCCGTTCGTCGCGGAAATGAACCCAAATTCAGCACTGACAAGGAGCCACCCAATGGGCCAGCAAACCCCCCAAACCGTTTATCTGGCCGATTACACCCCGCCTGCGTTTTTGGTGGATAAGGTTGCCTTGGATTTTGTGCTGCAGCCCAGCGCCACCCGGGTCAAAAGCCGCATAGAGTTTCGGCCAAACCCCGACAGTACCGACAGGCAGTTTTTCCTGCATGGCGAAAACCTGCGCCTGATCAGCGCGCGTATCAATGGCCAGCCCATCACCCCCAACCTGCGCCCAGACGGCCTGACATGCCCGGTGCCCAACGCCCCCTTTGTCTGGGAAGCCGAGGTCGAGATCGCGCCGATCACCAACACCGCGCTTGAGGGGCTTTATATGTCGCAGGGCATGTATTGCACCCAATGCGAGGCGCAGGGGTTTCGCAAAATCACCTATTACCCCGACCGCCCCGATGTGATGGCCCCCTTCAGCGTGCGCATCGAAAGCGATGCCGCGGTGATGCTGTCCAATGGCAACCCCGTTGCACAGGGGCCGGGCTGGGCCGAATGGCACGACCCTTGGCCAAAGCCTGCCTATCTGTTTGCGCTGGTTGCCGGCGATCTGGTGGCCCACCCCGACCGCTTTACCACCCAATCGGGGCGCGATGTGGCGCTGAATATCTGGGTGCGCCCGGGCGACGAGGATAAATGCGCCTTTGGCATGCAAGCGCTGAAAGCATCGATGGCATGGGATGAAACCCGCTATGGCCGCGAATATGACTTGGACGTGTTCAACATCGTGGCGGTGGATGATTTCAACATGGGCGCGATGGAAAACAAGGGGCTGAACATCTTCAACTCGTCTTGCGTTCTGGCCCGCCCCGATACCAGCACGGATGCCAATTTCGAGCGGATCGAGGCGATCATCGCGCATGAGTATTTCCACAACTGGACAGGCAACCGCATCACCTGCCGCGATTGGTTTCAGCTGTGCCTGAAAGAGGGGCTGACGGTGTTTCGCGATGCCCAATTCACCTCTGAGCTGCGCAGCGCGGCGGTCAAGCGTATCAGCGATGTCATCGAATTGCGGGCCCGCCAGTTCCGCGAAGACGATGGCCCCTTGGCCCACCCGGTGCGGCCCGAAAGCTTTGTCGAGATCAACAATTTTTACACCGCCACGGTCTATGAAAAAGGCGCCGAGCTGATCGGGATGCTAAAGCGGCTGGTGGGGGATGACGCCTATGCACAGGCGCTGACGCTCTATTTCGACCGCCACGATGGGCAGGCCTGCACCATTGAAGACTGGCTGCAGGTGTTCCAAGATGTCACTGGCCGCGACCTGAGCCAATTCAAGCGCTGGTATAGCCAAGCAGGCACACCGCGCCTGCAGGTCACCGATACGTTCGAAGATGGCACCTACACGCTGCATTTCACCCAAACCACCCCCCCCACCCCCGGCCAGCCTGAAAAGGCGCCACAGGTGCTGCCCATCGCAGTGGGGCTGCTGGGGCCAAATGGCGACGAAGTGCTGCCCACCACCGTGCTAGAGATGAGCGAAGCCAGCCAAAGCTTTGCCTTTCACGGGCTTGCCACACGGCCTGTGCCCTCGATTTTGCGCGATTTCTCGGCGCCGGTGATCTTGCAGCGCGACACGACAGATGCAGAACTGGCCTTCTTGATGGCCCATGATAGCGACCCGTTCAATACATGGGAGGCCGGGCGCAACCTGGCGCGCAATACGCTGCTGCGCATGATCACCGATGGGGCGGCCCCCGATGCGGGCTATCTGGGCGCCATCCACACCACCTTGCGCAACGACGCGCTTGACCCGGCGCTGCGGGCCTTGGTGCTGGGATTGCCCGGCGCCGATGATTTGGCCAGCGCGCTGCATCAGGCGGGCCATGTGCCAGACCCGCAGGCCATATGGCTGGCCCATGAAACCCTGCGCCAAACCATGGCGCAGCATATGCAAGACAGCCTGCCGCGTCTTTACGCCCAGCATCAGGTGCAGCAGCCCTACAGCCCCGATGCCGCCCAATCGGCCGACCGAGCGCTGGCTAATGCGGTGTTGGGCTTGCTCAGCCGCCTTGATGGCGGCGCGACCGCCCAGCGCCAATTCGATAGCGCCGATAACATGACCCAGCAATTGGCAGCCTTTGGGGCGCTGCTGGCGGCAGGCCGGGGCGAGGCCGCGCAGCAGGCCTTTTACAACCAATGGCAGCACGACCGCTTGGTGATGGATAAATGGTTTGCCCTGCAAGTGGCCATGGCCCCCCCCGCGCAGGCGGTCGAGCTGTGTCAGGCGCTGACCCAGCACCCCGATTTTACGTGGAAAAACCCCAACCGTTTCCGCGCCACGCTTGGGGCGCTGGCGGGCAATCATGGCGCGTTTCATCGCGCCGATGGGGCAGGCTATGCGCTGCTGGCCGATTGGCTGATCCGGCTTGACCCGGTAAACCCGCAAACCACGGCCCGCCAATCTGCGGCTTTTTCCACATGGGCGCGCTATGATGCCACCCGGCAGGCCCATGCCCGCAGCGCGCTGCAGCGCATTCTGGCCACGCCAGACCTAAGCCGGGATACAACCGAAATGGTAACCCGCCTGTTGGGGGCCGAATGACCCAGCCCCCCACCCCCTTTCACCACCAGCACCACGGGCGCAGCCCCACCAACTTTGTAGCCCTAGCAGGCGCATGGGCGGTGCTGGCGGGCCTGTGAGTGGGGGTGGGGGCAGCGCCTTGGGTGGTGGCGCTGTTGGGCATGGCCACCTTGCCCTTGGTCTGGGATATTGCGCGCAACCCCCAGCAATGGCTGCGCTTGGATCATCGCGGGCTGGCATGGCAGGGGCTGGGGGGCCAGCAGCATATTGCGCTGGCTGAAATCGACCATGTGCGGCTGGACCGACGGTTTGATTTCAGTATGCGGATCACGATTGTGCCAAAGGCCGGGCCACGGCTGCGCCTGCCCCCGGGTTTGGCCCCGCCAGCTGATGCGCTGCAATCGGCCCTTCAGGCGCATGGCATCAGTTGCCAGCGCCACCCGTTTTCGTTGTTTTCCTGATCATCTGCGCCGCGCTATGGGCCGCATGGTGGCGGCCTAGCCTTTGCGCGGCACCGCCACCAGCCCCAAGGCCCGGGCGGTTTCCAGCGACAGCATCCCGCTATCAAGCCCCTTGGCCTGTTGCAATTGGCGCACTGCCGCTTGGGTGCGCGCATCCATTTGCCCGCTTACCGGCCCATCGTAAAGCCCCCGCACCGCCAAGGCGTGCTGCACGCTTTCCACGAATTCTGGGGTCATTTGCACCGGGCATGGGGTTTCAAACCAGCGTTGGCTGCATTCCTTGACGATGTTCTGGAGCGTCTCTGTGCGGTAACTGGCCGGGCGCACCAACTGCCCATCGGCGCCCAAGACCGCGGGCTGGGCCAAGACCTGCTCGGTCACAGTTTCAATCACCGCCGGGGTTTCAAGGCGCCCCCAGCAGGTGCCATCGGGGGCACCGGGCGGGGCGGCGCCAAATTGTGGCGCTTGGTAGGCCCCGGTTTGCGCGGTGCAATTGGCCAACAGGGCCAGCGCCAGAACTTGGGTAAAAAAACGCATCCCGCGCCCCCGTGGTTGGAGTGCTTTCAAACATATGATTGGCGGTAGTTTAGGGTGATTTCTTGGCCGAGGAAAGCGCAGGCACATCCGGGATATGCAGCAACTGTTCAAGCAAGGCCGAGATATCCTCGATCTGCTCGGCCACCACATGCACCACGCCATTATCGCGCTGCAGCCGCCCCGTGACGCGCAACAACCGCCCCGCCACCACCGCCCGGCGGAACTGTGCATAGCGGTTT
>RFQY01000102.1 GCA_009924775.1 Paracoccaceae bacterium
ACCCCGAGCACCCCATGCCCCGTATCGACGAAAGCAAAGACTTCATTCCCGTTCGGATCGCTATTTTAACGGTCAGCGACACGCGCAGCATGGCCGAAGACCGCTCGGGGCAGACCTTGGTAGATCGCCTGACCGAGGCAGGCCATATTCTGGCAGATCGCCACATCGTGCGCGACGAGCGCGCAGAAATTGCAGCCCAGCTGCGCAAATGGATCGCCGACCCGCAGGTTGATGTGGTGATTTCCACAGGCGGCACCGGGCTGACGGGGCGCGATGTGACGGTCGAGGCGCATCGCGATGTATATGAAAAAGAGATCGACGCGTTTGGCACGGTTTTCACGATGATTTCCATGCAGAAAATCGGCACCAGCGCGGTGCAATCGCGCGCCACCGGCGGCGTGGCGGGGGGCACCTATCTTTTTGCTTTGCCCGGCAGCACCGGCGCCTGTAAGGATGCTTGGGACGAGATTTTACGCTGGCAGCTGGATTATCGGCACCTTCCGTGCAATTTCGTGGAAATTTTTCCAAGACTAGAAGAGCACAAGCGACGGAAATAAGCCCGAACTCCGTAACAGCTTTGTGGGTTGGTCCAGCGGTGATGCGGGCTAGGTTTGCGATGGGCCATACCAAGCCCGCTCTGACACAAAGGTAATAACACATGCGGTTTCTACGCCAAAGTCTGGTTGGGGTCTTTTTGCTGTCGATGACACTGGCGCTGCTGGTGGGGGCGGTCAGCATGGTGCGCGACGCCGTGCAAGACCGGATAAGCCGCGAGGCCCGCGTGCCGCCGGTGCGCGAACGGGTGTTTGCTGTCAACGTGCTGCGGGCCGAGGCGCAAACGCTTGCCCCCACGCTGACCGCTTATGGCCAGATCGAAAGCCGCCGCAGCCTTGATCTGCGCGCCGCCGTCGGCGGCAGCGTTACCGAACTGGCCCCGGCATTCGAAGAGGGCGGGCAGGTGCAAGCGGGCCAAGTGCTGCTGCGCATTGACCCATCAGACGCGCAAGCCGCCAGATCGCGCGCGCAAACCGATCTGCAAGACGCCCAAGCCGAACAGCGCGATGCCGCGCGCGCCTTGGATTTGGCCAAGGACGAGCTGGCCGCCGCCGCCGAACAGGCACAGCTGCGCAGCCGCGCCCTGCAGCGCCAGCAAGATCTGGCTGCGCGTGGCGTGGGCACCACGGCGGCTGTCGAGGCGGCAGAGCTGGCCGCCGCCGCCGCCCGCCAGGCCGAACTGACCCGCCGCCAAGCATTGGCCCAATCCGAGGCGCGTGTTGATCAGGCCGCCACCCGCACCGCGCGGGCCGAAATAGCCTTGGCCGAAGCACAGCGGCGCCTTGACGACACCACCATTCGTGCCGAATTCAGCGGCACCCTGTCGGGTGTCACGCCCGCATTGGGCGGCATCGTTGCACCCAATGAACGGCTGGCGCAGCTGGTGGACGAAACCGCCTTGGAAGTGGCGTTTCGCATCTCGACCGATCAATATGCCCGCCTGCTTGATGCCAACGGCGCCTTGATGCCACTGCCTGTCGAGGTGGCGTTAAACAGCATGGGGGCGGGATTGGTTGCGCGCGGCACATTGGCCCGCGACAGCGCCATGGTGGCACAGGGCCAAACCGGGCGCTTGGTGTTTGCGGGGCTGGACCAAACGCGCGGCTTCAAGCCCGGCGATTTTGTCACCGTGCGCGTGGCCGAACCGGCCTTGGAAAACGTGTTCCGCCTGCCCGCCACCGCCTTGGCCGCCGATGGCAGCGTGTTGGTTTTGGGCCCTGAGGACCGGCTTGTGGCGATGGCTGTGACCTTGGTGCGCCGCCAAAGCAACGATGTGCTGGTGCGCGCCCCCGATCTGGCCGGGCGCGAGGTGGTCGCACAACGCACCCCGCTTTTGGGGGCAGGTATCAAGGTGCGCCCCCTGCGCCAGCCCGACGCCGGGCAACAGGCCGCAGCGCCCGAGGCCCCGGAAATGCTGGAACTAGACGACGCACAGCGCGCGCGCCTGATCGCCTTTGTTCAGGGCAACACCCGCATGCCTGCCGAAATTCGCCAATCCCTGCTGGCGCGGCTGCAGCAACCCAAGGTGCCCGCCGAGATGGTGCGCCGCCTTGAAGAGCGGATGGGGGGCTAAACCATGATGCGCCCCGCCCCCACTGCCGCCGCAGGCATTTTGTCGTATTTCACCCGCCATCGCACCGCCGCGAACCTGTTGTTGGTGGTTTTGCTGGTGTTGGGGCTGGCAGCCGTGCCAAAGATGCGCGCCCAGTTTTTCCCCGATGTTGTGCTGGATACTGTCTCGGTTTCGGTGACATGGGAGGGCGCGGGTGCAGAAGATATTGACCGGGCGATTGTGCAGGTTCTGGAACCCGCGCTTTTGGCCGTGGAAGGGGTTGAAAGCACAAACAGCACCTCGACCGAGGGGCGTGCCTCGATCACGATGGAGTTCGAGCCAAATTACGACATGGGCCGCGCCGCGGACGAGGTGCAATCGGCCGTCGATATGATCAACACCCTGCCCGCCGAAGCAGACGAACCCGAGGTGCGGCGCGGCAATTGGCGCGACCGCGTGACAGATTTGGTGATCACCGGCCCCGTGGCGCCCGATCAGTTGGGCCGCTTTGCCGATGAATTGGTGGTGCGCCTGTTTGCCCAAGGCGTGACCCGCACCACCATTCGCGGGCTGGCCGCACCGCGCATCTTGATCGAGGTGCCCAGCGTGAACCTGATGGCGCATGATGTCACGATCGCCCAGATCGCGGCCGCCATCGCCGAAGAGGTCGATACCGACCCAGCAGGCGATGTGTCGGGCGGCAATACCCGCGTGCGCACCGGCGTGGAAAAGCGCACCCCCGAGGCCATCGGCGCCATCGTTTTGCGCTCGAACCCTGATGGATCTACCCTGAGCGTGGCCGATGTGGCCCAGATCGAAATCGAGGGCATCACCCGCGAGCGGGGCTATTTCCGCGGCGACAACCCCGCCATCTCTATTCGGGTGGATCGCAGCCAAAGTGGCGATGCCATCGATATTCAACATACCGTGGAAAAAGTGGCCGAAACCATGGCCGCCACCCTGCCTGCCGGGGTCACAATAGACCTGATCCGCACCCGCGCCGAGGCCATTTCGGGGCGCCTGAATATCTTGTTGGAAAACGGCCTGACGGGGCTGGCCTTGGTTGTGGTGCTGTTGTTTTTGTTCTTGAACGTGCGCACCGCGTTTTGGGTGGCGGCTGGCATTCCCGTGTCGATGCTGACAGCCGTGGCGTTGATGTATGCCTTTGGGCTGACAATCAACATGATCTCGCTTTTTGCGCTGATCATCACCTTGGGCATCGTTGTGGATGATGCGATTGTGGTGGGCGAACATGCCGATGCGCGCGCCCGGCGCCTGCGCGAACATCCGGTTGTGGCGGCAGAAACCGCGGCGCGGCGCATGGCCATGCCTGTATTTTCGGCCACGCTGACCACCGTGATTGCGTTTTTCGGCTTGGCCGCTATCGGCGGGCGCTTTGGGGATTTGATCAGCGATATTCCCTTTACCGTGATTGCGGTTTTGGCCGCCTCGCTGGTGGAATGTTTTTTGATTTTGCCAAATCACATGGCCCATGCCTTGGCCCATTCTGCCAAAGATCATTGGTATGACGCCCCCTCGCGCGTGTTCAATCAGGGTTTTAACTGGGTGCGCGACAGGCTTTTTCGGCCCTTGATGGCGCTGGTCATTTGGGCACGCTACCCGGTTTTGGCGGGGGCGGTGCTGATCTTGGCCTCGCAGGTGGCGCTGTTTGTCGATGGCAAGGTGCAATGGCGGTTTTTCAACGCGCCCGAACAGGGCAGTGTGACAGGCAATTTTGCCATGCTGCCCGGTGCCACGCGCGCCGATACATTGGACATGATGCGCGAAATGCAACGCGCCACCGAAGAGCTGGCCGCAGAATACGAAACCCGCTATGGCCGCAACCCGCTGGATTATGTCTTGGCTGAAATCGGCGGCAATAGCGGGCGCAGCCTGCCGGGGGCTGAAACCAAGGACGCAGATTTGCTTGGCGGTATCTCGATCGAACTGATCGACGCCGATTTGCGCCCCTATTCCAGCTTTCAATTCGTGGGCGAATTGCAAGACCGCGTGCGCCAGCACCCGCTGACAGAAACGCTGAGCTTTCGGGGCTGGCGCGCAGGTCCCGGGGGCGATGCGTTGGACGTGCAGTTTTATGGTGCCGATGCCGATACGCTGAAAGGCGCAAGCGAGGCGCTGAAAAAAGCACTGCTGCGCTTTCCCGAAGTATCCGCCGTGGAAGACAACCTGCCCTATGACAAAGACGAACTGATCCTCGAACTGACCCCATTGGGGCAGTCGCTGGGCTTTACCATCGATGGGCTGGGCCGGGCGCTGCGCCACAGCCTTAACGGGCTAGAGGCAGCCACCTACCCCGATGGGCCGCGCAGCGCCTCTATTCGCGTGGTTCTGCCCGATAGCGAATTGACCGCCGATTTCATGGACAGCTTACAGATGCGCGCACCGGGGGGCGGGTATGTGCCCTTGGCCGATTTGGTCAGCGTCGATACGCGCACCGGGTTTTCCACCGTGCGGCGCGAAAATGGCATTCGGCTGATCTCGGTCACGGGTGACATATCAGAAGACGATCCAGCCCGCGCCGAAGAGGTGATGCGCACGCTAGAGCAAGACATCTTGCCGCAGATCGCCGCCGAACAGCAGGTAGAGTGGCGCCTGTCAGGCCTAAGCGAGCAGGAAAACGAATTTCTCAGCGACGCCTTGACCGGGCTGGTGCTGTGCCTGACGGGCATCTATCTGGTGTTGTCGTGGGTTTTTGCCAGCTGGACGCGGCCCTTGGTGGTGATGGCCATCATCCCCTTTGGCCTGATCGGAACGATCTGGGGCCATTATATATGGGATGTGCCGCTGTCGATGTTCACCGTGGTGGGGCTGTTGGGGATGGTGGGGATCATCATCAACGACTCGATCGTTTTGATCACCACAATCGACGAACAAGCCGCCGAGCGCGGGCTGGTGCCCGCCATTATCGACGGCACCGCCGACCGCCTGCGCCCGGTTATTTTGACCACGCTCACCACCGTGGTGGGCCTAGCGCCGCTGCTTTACGAGACCTCGCAACAGGCGCAGTTTTTGCGCCCCACGGTGATTACGCTGGTCTATGGCCTGGGCTTTGGCATGGTGCTGGTGTTGCTGGTGGTGCCCGCAATGCTGGCCGCGCAGGCCGATATTGGAAAGCAAATCGATGCATTCCGCCGTGCATTGCGCGCCCGGGCCTTGCGCGGCATGGCATGGCCGATGGCCGCGGCGCTGGTGGGGTGGCTGGTGCCCACAATGGGCTGGGTTGCCGCCAAGGGCACCCTGCCCGCCCTCTTGGCCGACCCTGTGGCACAATGGCTGCCATCACTGCCCACCATGGCCAGCGCCACGGTGCTTTATCTTGGGGGTATGGTGGTGCTGGCGCTTTCGGCCTATGCGCTTGTGGGGCTACGCCATATGCGGCGCAGCCGCCGGCGCGCTTAGACGCGGTGATAGGGGCTGCCTGCCAAAATCGCGGCCGCGCGGTAAAGCTGCTCGGCCAACATCACCCGCGCCAGCATATGCGGCCACACCATTTTGCCAAAAGATAGCAGAAAATCGGCCTCGGCGCGCAGCGCAGGGTCAATCCCGTCGGCCCCGCCAATCACGAAAGCCACATCGCCCCGCCCTGCATCGCGCCACTGGCCCAACTGCGCCGCAAAATTTGGCGAGGTGATCAGCGCACCGCGCTCGTCCAAGCAGGCCAGCACCGCGCCTTGGGGCAAGGCGCGGCGCAACAGCGCCGCTTCGGCCCCCATGCCAGCGCCTTTTTTATCCTCGACCTCGACCACAGAAACAGGCCCCAGCCCCAAGGCCCGGCCCGTACGATCAAACCGTTTCAGATACTCATCGATCAGCGCCCGTTCGGGCCCTGCACGCAGGCGCCCGACCACACATAAATGCACCCGCATCTGGCCTTAACCGGCCACGCCTGTGGGCTGCCACATTTTTTCCAGCTGGTAGAATTCGCGCACTTCGGGGCGGAAAACATGCACGATCACATCGCCCGTGTCGACCAGCACCCAATCGCCCGCGCCTTTGCCCTCGCTGCGGGCGGTCACGCCGGTGGCATCCTTGACGCGCTGCACCATTTTTTCAGCAATGGCCGACACCTGCCGGGACGAGCGCCCCGAACACACGACCATGTAATCGCCAATCGAGGATTTGCCGCGCAGATCGATTTGCACGATGTCTTCGGCCTTGTCATCCTCAAGCGAGCTTAGGATCAGGTCCAGAAAATCTGAACTGGAGAAAGAAGAATTTGCACCCTCGGCGCCAGAATTGGCGTTTGGGTTTGCTTGTGCGGCGCGTGCCGCCTCTGCGCTAAGTGACAGGACCATGTCCTCCGTTGCTGCACACCGATCGCGCCCCGGTGCTGGGCCTGTTTTAAACCTAGCAAGAGAATGGCGAAAAAACAATCGCTGCCGTGGCGGCGCAGGCACCCTTTCGCCAAGGGGCCAGGGCGCCTGCCCACTTGCAGCAGCGGCAGCAAAAGAGTATGCAAACCCCATGATGAGCTTTTTCGACATGGATGACCGCGCGCGCCTGCGTGAACGCTTTTTCGGCGCCTGCTTCACCGTTCTTGCACGCCTATAATGGCTGCGGGCCATCTGCCCCCACGCATCACTTTGAAAATCCATCCAGAAAAACGGGAGAGGACCGATGTCCCCCAAGACGCTTTACGATAAAATCTGGGATGCCCATGTTGTTCAGCAAGACGACGATGGCACCTGCCTGCTGTATATTGACCGCCATTTGGTGCACGAAGTGACCAGCCCGCAGGCCTTCGAGGGGCTGCGCATGAGCGGGCGCACAGTGCGCGCACCAGAAAAAACCATTGCCGTGCCCGACCACAACGTGCCCACCACGCTGGATCGCGCCTCGGGCGTGATCGAGAACGAGGAAAGCCGCATTCAGGTCGAAGCGCTGGATAAGAACGCCCGCGAATTCGGCGTGCATTACTACCCGGTCAATGACGTGCGTCAGGGCATCGTGCATATCGTCGGCCCCGAACAGGGCTGGACATTGCCCGGCATGACCGTTGTGTGCGGCGACAGCCACACCGCGACCCACGGCGCGTTCGGCGCGCTGGCCCATGGCATTGGCACCTCTGAGGTGGAACATGTTTTGGCCACGCAAACGCTGATCCAGAAAAAATCGAAAAACATGAAGGTGGAAATCACCGGGCAATTGCGCCCCGGCGTCACCGCCAAAGACATTACCTTGGCCGTAATCGGCGCCACCGGCACCGCGGGCGGCACGGGCTATGTGATTGAATATTGTGGCGAGGCCATTCGCAGCCTGTCGATGGAGGGCCGCATGACCGTGTGCAACATGGCCATCGAGGGCGGCGCCCGCGCAGGTCTGATTGCCCCCGACGAAACCACCTTTAGCTATGTCAAAGGCCGCCCACACGCCCCCAAGGGCGCGCAATGGGAAGCCGCGCTGGCATGGTGGAAAACCCTGTATACCGATGAAGGTGCGCATTTTGACAAGGTGGTGACGCTAAAAGGCGAAGATATCCAGCCAGTTGTCACTTGGGGCACCTCGCCCGAAGACGTGCTGCCCATCACCGCCACTGTGCCCGCGCCCGAAGATTTCAAAGGCGGCAAGGTGGATGCCGCGCGCCGCTCGTTGGAATATATGGGCCTGACGCCTGGGATGAAGCTGACCGATATCGAAATCGACACCGTGTTCATCGGGTCCTGCACCAATGGCCGCATCGAAGATTTGCGCGCCGCTGCAGCCGTTTTGAAGGGCAAAAAGATCAAAGACGGCATGCGCGCCATGGTGGTCCCGGGGTCGGGGCTGGTGCGGGCACAGGCCGAAGAAGAGGGGCTGGCCGATATCTTTAAAGAGGCTGGCTTTGAATGGCGTTTGGCGGGCTGCTCGATGTGTTTGGCGATGAACCCCGACCAGCTGGCCGAGGGCGAGCGCTGCGCCTCGACATCGAACCGCAACTTCGAAGGGCGCCAAGGCTACAAGGGCCGCACCCATCTGGTAAGCCCGGCCATGGCCGCCGCTGCCGCCCTGACCGGCCGTCTGACCGACGTGCGCGAATTGATCTAAGGAGCCCGCATTATGGAAAAGTTCAAAAAACTGACGGGCATCGCGGCCCCTATGCCGCTGGTCAATATCGACACCGATATGATCATCCCCAAAGTGTTCTTGAAAACGATCAAGCGCTCGGGTCTGGGCGTGAACCTGTTTGACGAAATGCGCTACGACCGCGACGGCAACGAAATTCCTGATTTCGTGCTGAACAAACCCCAGTATCGCGAGGCCGAAATTTTGGTCGCCGGCGATAATTTTGGCTGCGGCAGCTCGCGCGAACACGCCCCGTGGGCGTTGCAAGATTTCGGGATCAAAGCGGTTATCTCGACCTCGTTTGCCGATATCTTTTTCAACAACTGCTTCAAAAACGGGATCCTGCCCATCGTGCTGCCGCCCGAGCAGGTTGAGGTGCTGATGAAAGATGCCGAAAAAGGGGCCAATGCGCGCATGACGGTAGATCTGGAAGCCCAAGAAATCACCACATCCGACGGCCAGGTTTTTACCTTCGAGGTGGACGCGTTCAAAAAACATTGCCTGCTGAACGGCCTAGACGATATCGGCCTGACGATGGAAAAAAGCGCAGCCATTGACAGCTTTGAAGCCCAGGCCGCACAGTCGCGCCCTTGGATCTAAACCTTTAAGTCATTGAAAATAAACAACGCGCGCCCCAACAGGCGCGCGTTTTTTTGCCCCAAGGCGGGCGGATGCGTGATGAATTCTGGCACCACCTTCGGCAGAAACCCAAAAATTGCGCCCCCATCGGCATATTCCCGCTTGAGATGAGCCGGAAAAGCGGCAAAACTTGGGCAAGATTGAGGCAACCGCCAGCACCGGCGGCATCAAGTTGGACATGGGGGCGGCAAAGTATCGCGCCCAGCCAGGTTGAAGGGAATGGGCAGTGTTTTCGCAGCTTTTGAACGCGCTTGCGCATGCAATACTGGTGTTCACCATTGTGGTGTTTCCAGAGCTGGCCGCGCCCAGCGGGCCTGCGACCGATGCCTTTGCGGTGCTGTTGCTGGCCACGGTGGCGGCGGTTTTCGTGCTGCTGGAATATAGCGGCCCCGCTGCCAGCTTTTTGGAATTTCGCAATGCCCCGCCGTTTAACCGCCTGCGCTTTGGCGCGGCGGCCTTGGTGACGATCGCGGCCAGCTTGCTGATTGCGGCCCCCGCCAGCGCCCCCCCTATCGCCACCCAGTATCTTTACCCTGTGGCGCAGGCCAGTGCGGCGCTTTTTGATTGGCCATATTCGCCGCCACGCCTGTTTTTGAACTGGCTTTCGGCCAGTGGCTTGGGCGAATTGACGGGGCAGCTGTATTTGGCAGTGGCGCTGGCCTATGCCATCAGCTTGGCCACGGCGGCGCTATTTTTTGCCTTGGTGCGGCTGTTTGGTTGGCCAGCACGGCTGGGCGCGTTTAACCTGTGGCTGAACCTGCCCACATTCGACCCAACCACAGGCGAGGACGTGGTGCAGCGCTTGCAATCTACCGCCCGGCTTAACCTGATCTTAGGCATTAGCCTGCCATTCCTGATGCCAATGGCGGCACAAATGGCGGCTGGGCTGGTCTTGCCCAGTGGCACATGGGGGCCGCAAAGCTTGATCTGGGGCATCACGTTTTGGTCAATCATGCCGCTTTGTTTGCTGATGCGTGCCATCGCCCTTGGCCGGGTGGCGCAGATGATCCAAACCAAACGCGCGCGCAGCCATGCCGGTGCCGGGGTGCTGCACGCCGCCTGATTTGGGCGATGGTTTTGGTGTGGGCCGCAGCTTGGGCCAGCGCCATCAGGGCCGACCCGCCACTGCGCCTTGCCACCTATCATAGCGATGCCGCGCGTCAGGGCCCGGGGCTGTTGCTGCACGCCATTGTGCAGGGCAAAGACCCGCAATTGCAGGCGCTGGCGCGGGTGGTCGCGCTGTTGGATGCCGATGTCTTGATGTTGCACGATATCGATCTGGATGCGGGTGGGGCCACAGCGGCAGCGCTGGGCAGGTTTTTGGCCCAAAATGGCGCCCCTTATGCCCATATTCTGGCGCCGATGCCCAATGCTGGCGTGCCAAGCGGGCTGGATTTAAACGGCGATGGGCGCTTGGGGCGGGCCAACGATGCCTTGGGATATGGGGCGTTTCGCGGCCAGGGTGGCATGGTGCTGCTGTCTCGGTTGCCGATCATCACCGAAGAATTGATCGATTTTACCGGGCTTTTGTGGCGCGATCTGCCCGGCGCCTCGCTGCCCAAACGCAGCGATGGCACCACCTTTCCCAGTGCCGCCGCGCTGGAGGTGCAGCCGCTATCGGCCGTTGGGGCATGGGCCGTGCCCCTGCGCCTGCCCGGGGGCGCGGGGCGGCTTTGGGTGATGGCCTTTCATGCAAGCCCACCGGTGTTCGACGGACCCGAGGACCGCAATAGCAGGCGCAATGCCGATGAATTGCACCTATGGGCGCAGGCGTTGGATGGCACGCTGGCGCCCGCGCTGCCGGGGCAATACTTTGCGCTTATGGGCGTCACCAATATTGACCCACTTCTGGGCGAAGGGCGGCGCGATGGCTTGCAGCGCTTGGCCCAGCACCCCCGCCTGCACCCCGATGCACAAAGCCCCCATCTGGG
>RFQY01000103.1 GCA_009924775.1 Paracoccaceae bacterium
GCGTCGTCGCCATCGGAACCGATCCCGGCGCGGAAAGCGCGTCAAAGCCGGAAATGCCATAGGCGTTCCACAGGAGAAACCCGCTGCCCACCGTCAGGAAAACCGCGAAAACCAGCTCCCCCGGTCTGCGGCGGCCCTCAAAGCCACCCGGCGTCGCATCGGATGTGCCGTCGTGGTGGTCAGGATCGATATGCTGCATGGTCTCCCCCCTTGCGGTGCAAGCTCCCCGCTTGCGGAATGAAAAAGGCGCCGCACTTCACTCAGAAGGCGGCGCCTCGCTCTTCGCTGTTAGCGAAGCGCCTTTCGGCTCTTACTTGGTCGGGCGCGCAATCCCGAAGGCTTCGGGCGACGCCTTGGTCAGGCCTGCGTCCTGCAGAAGCCAGGTCGTGCCCTGCTGCCACTTGGCGAGGAAGGCTTCCGCTTCGGCACCCGAGATGCCCATCATGGTGAAGCCACGGTTGTCCATCAGTTCGACAAACTCCGGAGCCTTCGCGCCTTCAGCATAAGCCGCTGCAAGCTTCGCCACCACGTCATCCGGCGTGCCTTTCTTGGCGAACACGCCAAAGAACGGGCCCCACGGCAGGAACGCCTCATAGCCTGCGTTGAACGAGGTCACGATCGGTGCGTCGGGCAGCTTCGGGTTCGGCGCCACGTCGAACACAGCGAGCGGCTTCATGGTGCCAGCGCGCACGCCTTCGATCGCCGCGCCGAGAACTGCGGGCATCACGTCGATTGCGCCACCCTGAAGCGCGGTCAGCGCCGGGCCGTCACCATCGTAAGGCACTGCGATCACGTCGAGTTTGCCTTCCACGGTGTTGATCATCGCGGTCACGACCGACGGCAGGCCGCCGGGGCCGGTTGCGCCGAAACGCACTTCACCGGGATGCTCTTTGATGTAGGCCATCATGCTTGCGTAATCATCGAAGGGCGCATCGGGGCGTGCCACCAGCATCGGGGTGCCGCGCGCCAAAAGGCTGATCGGGGTGAAGTCGCTGTAATCCTTGTCGCCAAGGCCCATGACCTTGTAGAGCAACGGGTTTTCCGCACCCATCAGAACCGTGTAGCCATCAGCATCCTGATCGGCCACGTAGTTCAGCGCGATTGCGCCCACGCCACCAGTCATGTTCTGCATCACAACCGTGCCGCCGAGAACCTTTTCGGCATGGGGCGTGACCGAACGCATCACCGTATCGGTGGAGCCACCAGCGCCCCACTGGATGATGCCTTGAATTTCTTTAGCCGGGTAATCGGCAGCCACGGCGCCAGTGACACCGAGAACGAGCGCGGAAACCGCGCCAAGCACGAAACGTTTCATATGAACCTCCCTTTTCTCTCCGGGCCGAGCGACTCTCGTCCAGAGACTGATCGGCAAAATCCACGCCCCACCCCCTAACGTCAAATAACAAAATCACCCATTGCATAACTTAATGTTAATCCTTGGGCAGCTCCGCCGCCCAGTGTTTATGGGCCTCCGAAAGCTCCTTCCGAAACTGCCGGATGGCAAAATCCGCGAAGTTCGACAGATTGCGCCCCTTTTTCGTCGCCACATAGATTGTTACCCGCACATCCTCCACCAAGGGCCGTCGCACCAGCCCCGGCATATACACCTCCGCCACCGAGAACTCGTCGATCAACGCCACCCCCAGCCCGTGCCGCACAAGGCTCACCAAGGTCTGCGCAAAGCGCCCCCGGATTGAATGCTTCAAGGGCAGCCCCGCCTCGCGAAACGGCCGCGCGATGATACCGCCATAGGGGTCCGAAGGGTCGATCCCGATCAGGTGTTCGTCTTTCAGATCGTGGATGGAAACGGCGCTCTGCCCCGCCAAAGGGTGCCCTTCCGGCAAGATCGCCACGATCCGCCCCGCCGCCAACTCCCGGTTCTCCACACCCGGATTCCGCACCGGAGAGGACATCACCACGAACTCCCCCCGCTCCAACAGAAGGTAATCCGTGGTCTCCTCAATCTTGAGGATATTCAGATCGATATAAAGGTCCGGATAGCGCCCCCGGATGGTCCGGATCGCCCGCGCCGCAATGAACTGCGCCACTGACGGGGCCGAGGCGAAGGCCAGTTGCACGTCCTCGCCCTTCTGCAAGGCATCGAGCGCCACCTGCAGGTTCTCGACACCCTTATATACCTCGCGGATCTGGTCAAACACCGCCCCCGCTTCCACCGACGGCACAAAGAGCCCCGCCCGCCGCTCGAAAAGCCGCAGCCCGAGGCTTTCTTCCGTGTGCTTGATCAAACGGCTGATCCCCGGCGCCGAAACGCCCAGATGTTCCGCCGCCCCGTTGATCGTGCCCCGCAGCATCACAGCCCGGATCACTTCGATCTGTCGTAACGTGATTTCCCGCATCTCGCTCCCCCTCCCCAATAATTAACATCATGTTACCAAGAATAAGAAATGGATAATTGACGTTAATCACTGCCCCCCGCACACCCGTCGCGGAGGAGCCGCCATGCCCATTGACCAATTCCCGGGTTTTGACCCGCAGCGCCTGCGGCGCATATCGCAGTGGATGGAGGCCCATGTCCGCGAGGGACGGCTGAGCGGTCTGGCCGTTCAGATCACCAGACGGGGGGAGGTCGCGTTTTCCGAACGTGCGGGCTATGCCGACACGGCCGTGCGGCAGCCCGTCGCCCCCGATACGATCTGGCGGATCTATTCGATGACCAAGCCGGTCAACTCTCTCGCCCTGCTGATGCTTTACGAGGAAGGGGCGTTCCAGTTGGATCAGCCGGTTGCCGATTTCCTGCCGGCATTCGGCGCGCCCCGGGTATGGAAGGGGCCGGGTCATGCGCGATATTCGCCAAATCATGGGCCAACCGGCGGCGCTGTCGGGGCTACGCCCCGAGCAATTTGTCGATGATCATTTCGGCCTGCCCACGGTGCGCGATATTTTTGCCGAATTGGAAAAACCCGGCCGTGACCCGCGACCAGGCTTTAAAACCGCAGCCTTTGCCGATGGGGTGGAATACATAAAAGATCTGAAACCGGGCATGATGCTAGAGGGCACAGTCACCAATGTGGCGGCGTTCGGTGCTTTTGTGGATGTGGGGGTGCACCAAGATGGGTTGGTGCATGTCAGTCAGCTGGCCGACAAGTGTGTCAAAGACCCGCACGAGGTGGTCAAGGCGGGCGATATCGTGCGCGTGCGCGTGACCGAGGTGGATATCGCGCGCAAGCGCATTGGCTTATCGATGCGCAAAGAGGGCGGGGCGCAGGCCCATGGTGCGGGGGGCGCACGGGGGCCCAAAGACCGGCCTGCACAGACCAAGGCAAACCCCAAACAATCTGGCCCGCGTGGCGGCGCGGCCGGGCCGCGCACCCCCGATGCGGGTGGCGCCTTGGGGGCGGCGCTGCGCGATGCGATGAAAGGCCGGTGATTGGGCGGCGCTAAGGCTGGCGCGCGCGTGCCAGACTTGCCATAGTGGCGACAATTCTTTGGCGGGGCCTTGGTTCCGCCAACCCAACCAGGAGACCCCACCATGAGCGCCACTTTCGTGCAACTGCGCTGCAAGCCCGGCACCACCTATAAGGTGGCCGAACAGATCATGCTGAAAGAACTGCATTCGGAACTTTATTCTACCAGTGGCGATTGGGATTTGTTGATGAAGCTTTACATCCCCGAGGGCCAAGACGTGGGGAAATTCATCAACGAACAGCTGCTGGATGTCGAGGGCATTGAACGCAGCCTGACAACGCTGACATTCAAGGCATTTTAGCCCGGGCGGGCGCGGCTACTGTAGTGGGGAAACCCCCTTGACCGACTCGGGGCTTGGCGCGGAACATGGCGCGATGAACACACAGCAAAACGCCCTGCGCCCGATCACCGAAACCCCCGATATGGGGATTGTTCTTTCCGACGGGTGCCGCCTGTCTGCCCGGGTCTGGATGCCCGAGGATGCGGTGCAGGCCCCCGTGCCGGTGATTTTGGAATATCTTCCCTATCGCAAGCGCGATGGCACCTGTGCCCGCGATGCGCTGACGCATCCGTATTTTGCCAAGCGCGGCTATGCCTGTTTGCGGGTGGATATGCGCGGCAATGGCGACAGCGAAGGGCTGATGGAGGACGAATACAGCCCCCAAGAGCTGGCCGATGCCTGCGAGGTGATCGCCTGGGCTGCGGCGCAACCTTGGTGCAACGGCCATGTGGGTATGATGGGCATTAGCTGGGGTGGGTTTAACGCGCTGCAGGTGGCCGCGCTGCAGCCCCCGGCCTTGCAGGCCATTATCACGCTGTGTTCCACGGTGGATCGCTTTGCCGATGATATCCACTACAAGGGTGGGTGCCTGTTGAACGAAAACTTGGGCTGGGGGGCCACGATGTGGGCCTATTCCTCGCGCCCGCCCGACCCGGCGTTGCGCCCTGATTGGCGCGAGATGTGGTTGCAGCGCCTAGAGGCCGAGCCGTTTTTGCCCGCCCTGTGGCTTAGCCATCAGCGCCGCGATGCCTATTGGCAGCATGGCTCTGTCTGCGAGGATTTTGGCGCGCTGAAGGCCAAGGTGCTGGCCATTGGCGGCTGGGGGGACAGCTATAAAAACGCGGTGCCGCAATTGGTGGCCAATGTGGCGGGCGCCAAGGGCATCGTGGGGCCTTGGGTGCATAAATACCCCCATTTCGCCGTGCCCGAACCGCGCATTGGCTTTTTGCAAGAGGCGCTGCGCTGGTGGGATCGGTGGTTGAAGGGGGATCAGAACGGCGCCGAAAACGACCCGCCCTATCGCCATTACTTGATGGATGGGGTGCGCCCTGCGACGTGGTATACCGACCGGCCCGGGCGCTGGCTGGTGGATGGCGCGCCCGAATGGCCCGCGCAGCGGCTGCATTTGGGCGCACAGGGTGAACTGCTGGCCGATGCCGGGCCAGATTTTGCGCGTATCATAGCCTCGCCCCAAGATTGCGGCATGGACGGGGGGGAATATTGCGCCATCTGGCTGGGCCCGGAAATGCCCGGCGATCAACGGCGCGATGATGCGCTTTCCGCCTGTTTCGATACAGGCCCCGTGGCCAGCGATATTGATATCGTGGGCGCGCCGGTGGTGCGTTTGCGCCTGCGTTCAGATCAGCCACAGGCGCAGATCGCGGTGCGCTTGACCCATGTGCACCCAGATGGCGCCAGCACCCGCATCACCTATGGCGTGCTAAACCTGTCGCATCGCAACAGCGCGGCCGCGCCACAGCCCTTGGTGCCGGGCCAAGAGGTAGAGGTAGAGCTGCAGCTGGATCATATCGCCTATCGCCTGCCGCAGGGGCACAGTTTGCGTCTGGCCATCAGCAGCGCCTATTGGCCGCTGATCTGGCCCGGCCCCGCGCCGGTTTGCTTGACCGTGCTTTCGGGCACGCTGGATTTGCCCCAGCGCCCAAGGGCAGCAGGCGATGAATGGGTGTTTCCACCGCCCGATGCCGACGATCCGTGGCAGATCGAAACCCTGCGCGCAGGGCGCAATTCGCGCGTGCAGGAAACCGACATGAACACCGGCATCCTGACGCTGCGTATCGAGGATGATTTCGGCAAAAGGCGCGATTTGGACCATGGGCTTATCAGCGGTGGCTGCGCGCGCGAATGGTGGTCCATCCACCCCAGCGACCCGCTATCGGCGCGGGGGCGCACCCATTGGACCGAAGAGGTGGCCCGCGATGCCGTGGCGCTGCGCACCGAAACCTATGCTGAAATGTGGTCGGATGCCGAAAGCTTTTATCTGACAGGGCGCCTAGAGGCTTATGAAAACGATCAGCTGATCTATGCCCGCGACGTTACGCATAAAGTTGCACGAGACAGAATGTGACCGCTAGTGTCACAAAAGTTTTCAGATTTTACTTGATAGCTGCGGGACAATCGGCATTGTTGACTCGAGAGTCAATAAACATGCCCGGCAAAGCGGGCGTATAACAACTGGGAGAATGTCATGAACAATCACATGGACTACCTAAAACAACGCGTTTTGGCAGGGCTGATGAGCCGCCGCGAATTTATCGGCCGCGCTGGTGCGCTGGGCGTAAGCGCGGCTTTTGCCAACACGATGCTGTCGCATGCCGTGCACGCAGCTGGCCCTAAAAAGGGCGGCACGATTCGCATGGGCTTTCAGGGTGGTTCCACCACCGACAGCCTAGACCCGGCATTGGCCACCAACCAAGTGGCGCTGATGGTCATCCGCATGTGGGGCGAAGGCCTGACTGAGCTGGGCGACGATGGCAGCATCCGCGGTAAAGTGGCCGAAAGCTTCAGCAGCTCGCCCGATGCCCGTGTGTGGACATTCCGCGTGCGTCAGGGGCTGACCTTCTCGAACGGCCAGCCGGTCACCGCCGAGGACGTGGTTGCCACCATCGACCGCCATGCCGGCGAAGACACGAAATCGGGTGCGCTGGGCATTATCCGCGGGATCAAATCGGCCAAGGCCGATGGCCGCGATGTGATTATCGAACTGGAAACGCCCAACGCTGACCTTCCCTACCTGATCGGCGACTACCACCTGGCCATCCAGCCCAACGGCGGCAAAGATGCCCCCGACGCGGCCATTGGCACCGGCCCCTACATCTTGAAAGAGGTGGAAATGGGCGTGCGTTTCGTGGCTGAGAAAAACCCCAACTACTGGGGCGATCTGGGCCATGCACAAACGCTAGAGCTGTTGGTGATCAACGATAACACCGCCCGTGTTGCCGCGCTGCAATCGGGGCAGGTGGATATGATCGACCGTGTGCCCCCGCGCACCGCAGGCTTGGTGGCGCGCGCGCCCAATATCAACGTGCACAAAACCTCGGGCCCGGGCCATTACGTGTTCATCATGCATTGCGATACCGCGCCCTTCGACAACAACGATGTGCGTTTGGCGCTGAAATACGGCATCAACCGCCAAGAAATGGTGGATAAAATCCTGTTCGGCTATGGCTCGGTTGGCAACGATACGCCGATCAATGCCTCGTATCCGATGTATAGCGAGCTGCCGCAGCGCGAATATGACCCGGAAAAAGCAGCCTTCCACATGAAGAAATCGGGCTATGACGGGCCGATCGTGCTGCGCACGTCGGACAACTCGTTCCCGGGCGCGCCCGATGCGTCTGCCCTGTTCCAGCAATCATGTGCAGGCGCAGGCATCAACCTAGAGGTCAAGCGCGAGCCAAACGACGGCTATTGGTCGGAAGTGTGGAACAAGCAACCCTTCTGCACCTCGTATTGGGGTGGGCGCCCGGTGCAAGACCAGATGTACAGCACCGCC
The DNA here is from genome assembly GCA_009924775.1 of Paracoccaceae bacterium. Taxonomy (GTDB): domain Bacteria; phylum Pseudomonadota; class Alphaproteobacteria; order Rhodobacterales; family Rhodobacteraceae; genus CAJXSO01. Next base: position 7,221 of record RFQY01000103.1, read on the forward strand.
TATCTGTCATCGGCCGACTGGAACGACACACGCTTTAAGAGCGAGCAGTTTGACCAGTTGCTGATTGCCGCCCGCGCCGAGCTGGACCAAGGCAAGCGCAAGCAGATGTATGCCGATATGGGCACCATTTTGCACAACGAAGGCGGCCTGATCTGCCCGATGTTCAACGACTTCATCGATGCCTCGTCTGACCGTTTGGCAGGCTGGGTCGAGGGTGTGAACGGCTTTGCACTGATGAACAGCTACGCCCCGCTGCGGATGTGGGTCGCGTAAAGGCATGGCGCCCATTTTAAAACTAATAGCCCAGCGCGTTGCGCTGGGCCTTCTGCTGCTGTTTATGGTTTCGGTCCTGATATTTATCGGCACCCTGATCCTGCCTGGCGATGTGGCACAATCGATCCTTGGGCAATCTGCCACCCCCGAAGCGCTGGCCAACCTGCGCCGCGATCTGGGGCTGAACGACCCGCCTGTGCAGCGCTATTTCGCTTGGCTTGGGGGGGTGTTGCAGGGGGATTTGGGCACGGCGCTGACATCTGGGCAAGATATCGCCTCGGTGATGTGGGCGCGCCTTGGAAACACCTTGTTTTTGGCCTTTTGGGCGGCGGCAATCTCGGTGCCTTTGGCGATTTTTCTGGGCCTTTTGGCGGTGCGCTACCGCGACCGCTGGCCTGACAAGCTGATATCTGGGGTCACGCTGGCCTCGATCTCGGTGCCGGAATTCTTGATCGCCTATGTGCTGATGTTTTTCATTGGCGTAAAGCTGCGTTGGCTGAACCCTACCGCCATTGGATTTCGCCCAGATGCCGATGTCTTTACCAAGCTCGAGGCCATCGCATTGCCCGTGGCGGTGCTGACGTTGGTGGTGCTGGCGCATATGATGCGCATGACGCGCGCTGCTATTTTGAACGTGATGCAATCGGCCTATATCGAAACGGCCGAATTGAAGGGGCTGACCCTGTTTAGCGTGATCTGGCGCCACGCGTTCCCCAATTCCATCGCCCCGGTTGTGAATGTGGTGATGTTGAACCTTGCCTATCTGGTGGTGGGCGTTGTGGTCATCGAGGTGGTGTTTGTCTACCCCGGCATGGGGCAATATCTGGTTGATCACGTCTCGAAACGTGACGTGCCGGTGGTGCAGGCCTGCGGGCTGGTCTTTGCCGCGGTCTATATCGGTTTGAACCTGATCGCTGACATCGTGTCGATTGTCTCGAACCCAAGGCTGAGGCACCCGAAATGATACGCAATATTCCTTTGGCCGCGATGGTCGGCCTGATGTTCACCGGTCTTTATTTTGCGATGGCCATCTTGGCCCCATGGATTGCGCCCTATGGTATGGCCGAAATCGTCGGCGATGTCTGGGAGCCTTCTAGCCCCGAACATTTGCTGGGTACCGACAATATCGGCCGCGATCTGCTGACGCGCATGATTTATGGCGGGCGCACCACTATTTTCATCGCCACAGTTGCCACGTTGATCTCGTTTTGCACGGGCTCGATTTTGGGGTTTTGGGCGGCGGTGGCCGGCGGCTGGGTAGATCAGTTGCTTAGCCGCTTTGTGGATTTGGTCATGTCCATCCCCTCGCTTATTCTGGCGTTGGTGATTTTGTCTGTCATGCCCGTCACCGTGCCGGTTTTGGTGGTTGTGATGGGGTTTTTGGACAGCACCCGCGTGTTTCGCCTGTCGCGGGCGGTGGCGGTAGATATCACCGTGATGGATTACGTCGAGGCCGCCAAGCTGCGCGGCGAGGGCTATCGCTGGGTGATCTTCCGCGAGATCCTGCCCAATGCCCTATCGCCCTTGGTGGCGGAAATGGGGCTGCGCTTTATCTTTATGGTTCTCTTCATCTCTACCTTGTCCTTCCTAGGGCTGGGCATTCAGCCCCCCGAGGCCGATTGGGGCGGGATCGTGAAAGAAAACGCCGATGGCATCAACTATGGCATTGGCGCGGCGCTGTATCCGGCTGTGGCCATCGCTACCTTGGCGATTTCGGTGAACTTGGTCGCTGATTGGGTGCTGAACCGCACAACCAGCCTGAAAGGGGGCCGCTGATGCAGACCACTCAAAGCCCCTTGTTGCAGGTGCGCGATCTGAAAATTGGTGCCACGATCACCCCCCCGGGTGGGCGCCCGCAAGATATAGAAATTGTGCATGGCGTCAGTTTCGATCTGCAAAAGGGCCGGGTGCTGGGCTTGATCGGTGAATCTGGCGCTGGCAAATCCACCATTGGCCTATCTGCAATGGCCTATGGCCGGGGTGGAGTGAAAATAACCGGCGGGCAGGTGTGGGTGAACGGGCGCGATATCTTGCAAACGGGTGGCAGCGATCTGCGTGCGCTGCGCGGTGGCGAGGTGACCTATGTCAGCCAATCCGCGGCTGCCTCGTTTAACCCGGCCAAAAAGATCATGGACCAAGTGGTAGAAGCGGCTGTGCGTCAGGGGAAATTTACCCGCAGCGCCGCCGAAAAGCGCGCGGTTCAGCTGTTTGAAAAACTGGGCCTGCCAGACCCTGAAAACATTGGCTCGCGCTATCCGCATCAGGTGTCGGGCGGGCAGTTGCAGCGCTGTATGACCGCGCTGGCGCTGTGCCCCGAACCCGATTTGGTGGTGTTTGACGAACCGACCACCGCGCTGGACGTGACCACCCAGATCGATGTGCTGATGGCGATCAAAGAGGCCATCCGCGATACCGGCGTTGCCGCCATCTATATCACCCACGATCTGGCGGTCGTGGCACAGGTGTCTGACGATATCATGGTGCTGAAAATGGGGGATATGGTGGAATATGGCACCACCGAGCAGATCATCACCGCCCCGCGCGAAGCCTATACCAAGGCGCTGGTATCCGTGCGCTCGATCGATCACCAAGAAAAGCCCGCCGATGGCACGCCGCTGCTGCGCGTTGAAGGGATCAGCGCGCGCTACAAAGGCACCAATTTCGACGTTTTGAAAAATGTGAATGTCGAATTGCGCCCCGGTCAAACGCTGGCCGTGGTGGGCGAAAGTGGCTCGGGTAAATCCACATTGGCGCGGGTGATCACCGGGCTTTTACCCGCCCGGCAAGGCAGGCTTTCCTTTGATGGCCGGGTCTTAAGCCCAGATTTGCCCGCGCGCAGCCGCGAAGACCTGCGCGAATTGCAAATGATCTACCAGATGGCCGATGTGGCGATGAACCCGCGCCAAACCGTGGGCACAATCATTGGCCGGCCGCTGGAATTTTATTTCGGTATGAAGGGCGACGAGAAAAAGCGCCGCATCAAGGAGCTGCTGGAAGAAATCGAGATGGGCGACGGGTTCATCGACCGCTACCCCGCCGAATTGTCGGGTGGGCAAAAACAGCGCGTGTGCATTGCCCGGGCGTTGGCGGCCAAGCCCAAGCTGATCATCTGCGACGAGGTCACCAGCGCGCTGGATCCGTTGGTGGCGGATGGCATTTTGAAGCTGCTCTTGAACCTGCAAAAGGTGGAAGACGTGGCCTATTTGTTCATCACCCACGATCTGG
>RFQY01000104.1 GCA_009924775.1 Paracoccaceae bacterium
GCGGTGCCGCGGCACCGCCCAACCGGTCAATTAATGCGCCATGAAAACCGGAATTTCAGACTGTTCCAGCATATAGCGCGTGGCGCCGCCCAAAATGGCCTCGCGGAAGCGCGAATGCCCATAGGCCCCCATCACCACCAAATCCGCGCTCATATCCTTGGCGTGGCGCAGCAAGATGTCAGACACGCGCGGCATGGTTTTTGACAAAACGTCAATCTCGCAGCGCACCCCATGGCGGGCCAAATATTGCGACAGCTGGCCGCCCGGGTCGCTGCGATTGGGGCCATGAACGGGGGGATCAATGACAACCACATGCACCTCTTGGGCGGCTTTCAACAGCGGCAGGGCCGCGCGCGCGGCGTTCAGCGCCTCGGCGCTTTCGTTCCAAGCCAAGGCAATTTTCTGGGGTGCGGTGATTTGATGGGTTTGGTCGGGCACCACCAAAACCGGGGCTTGGCCCTCGAACAGCGCCGCTTCGATCACCGGCTCTAATTCGGCGCCGCGATTGTTGCCATAGGGGCGCGGCAGCACAACCAAATCGGCAAATCGCGCACGCGCCGCCACGTGCCGGGCCACATCGGCCAGCTGCGCCACGCCAGATTCGGTGCCATAGCGCACCCCGCTGACGCCCAGCTTGGCCTTGACCGCGGTTTCAATGGCCGCTGCCTCGGATTGGGCGCGCTCGATGCTTTCTTGCAAGATCATGGCATTCGCCCCGGCATAGTAATAGCCGGTTTGGCTGCGATCGACGCCCAAGCACAAGACATCGAGATGGGCATCTTGGGCCTCGGCCAAGCAGGTGGCCTGCGCCAAAACCGGCGCAATCAACGCATCATCGGTCAGAACTGAAAACAACGATTTATAAGCCATGTTTCTTTCCTCCGTTGCGGGCCTTGGAATTTTGGCAAAGCCCGGTTCATGCCCAAGACTAGGCCTGCGCTGCGGGGCGCGCTTTGATTGTGGTCAAGCAATCGGCGCCCAGCCTTTGATGCAGATCAAGGCACGCCGCCGATATCAGACGCATTAAGCACCCAGTCTAAACAAGCCCGCGTGCGCATACGAATCGCGTGGGACCAGACGAAGGGACGCAAAATGTTGAATTATATCAAGCTAATCGCGCTTGGTTTGATCACGCTTTTGGCGATGATCGGGGCCAGTTATGCGCGCGATTTGGCATATCAGGTGAACGCACTGACGGTCGCATTGGTTGCTGCTGGCATGTTTTTATGGACGCTTCGCAACACCGACGAAGCGGTAAGCTACCGCGATGTTTCGGGCGAATATATGGATGGCGTTGTGCGCGCCGGTGTTATTGCCACCGCTCTTTGGGGCGTTGTTGGTTTTCTGGTGGGCGTCACGATTGCCTTTCAGCTGGCCTTTCCGGTGCTTAATTTTGAATGGGCGCAGGGCTATCTGAATTTCGGCAAATTGCGCCCGCTGCACACCTCGGCGGTGATTTTTGCTTTTGGCGGCAATGCGCTGATTGCAACCTCGTTTTACGTGGTGCAGCGCACCAGCGCGGCGCGGCTGTGGGGCGGAAACCTGGCTTGGTTCGTGTTTTGGGGTTTCCAGCTGGTCATCGTGCTGGCCGCGACAGGCTATATTCTGGGGGCAACCCAATCGAAAGAATATGCCGAGCCTGAATGGTATGTCGATTGGTGGCTCACCATCGTTTGGGTGGCGTATCTGGCGGTGTTCATGGGCACCATCGTAAAGCGCAAAGAGCCGCATATCTACGTGGCCAACTGGTTTTACCTGTCCTTCATCATTACCGTTGCGATGCTGCACTTGGTCAACAACCTGTCGATCCCGGTTTCGATTTTTGGTTCGAAATCGGTGCAGGTATTCTCGGGCGTGCAAGACGCCATGACGCAATGGTGGTATGGCCACAACGCTGTGGGCTTTTTCCTGACAGCGGGCTTCTTGGGGATGATGTATTACTTTGTGCCCAAACAAGCCGAGCGCCCGGTGTTCAGCTATAAACTGTCGATCATCCACTTTTGGGCGCTGATCTTCATCTATATCTGGGCCGGCCCGCACCACCTGCACTATACCGCGCTGCCTGACTGGGCCTCGACCCTTGGCATGGTATTCTCGATCGTGCTGTGGATGCCCAGCTGGGGTGGCATGATCAACGGCCTGATGACGCTGTCTGGCGCATGGGACAAGCTGCGCACCGATCCGATCATTCGTATGATGGTGATTTCGGTAGGCTTTTACGGCATGTCCACCTTCGAGGGGCCGATGATGTCGATCCGCGCGGTCAACAGCCTGTCGCATTACACCGACTGGACCATTGGCCACGTGCATTCCGGCGCCTTGGGCTGGAACGGTATGATCACCTTTGGCGCGCTGTATTTCTTGGTGCCCAAACTGTGGAACCGCGAGCGGATTTACAGCCTAAGCTTGGTAAGCTGGCACTTTTGGTTGGCCACGATCGGCATCATTCTTTACGCCGCCTCGATGTGGGTAACCGGCATCATGGAAGGCCTGATGTGGCGCGAAGTAGATGCCAATGGCTTCTTGGTGAACTCGTTCGCCGATACCGTTGCCGCCAAATTCCCGATGTATGTGGTGCGCGGCTTGGGCGGGGTGCTGTTCCTGCTGGGGGCCATCATCATGTGCTACAACCTTTACATGACCGTGAAGCGTTCGCCGGCTGTCGAAGCCAAGAACCACATGGTTCCAGCTGAATAAGGGGGGCTATAAAGATGGCAATTCTTGATAAACACGCGATCCTAGAAAAGAACGTCACGCTTTTGGCAATCTTTGCCTTTCTGGTGGTGACAATCGGCGGCATCGTGCAAATCGCCCCGCTGTTCTGGCTGGAAAACACCATCGAAGATGTAGAAGGCATGCGCCCCTACACGCCGTTGGAACTGGCTGGCCGTGATATCTATATCCGCGAGGGCTGCTATGTCTGCCACAGCCAGATGATCCGGCCCATGCGCGACGAGGTCGAGCGCTATGGCCATTACAGCCTGGCGGCGGAATCGCAATATGACCACCCGTTCCAATGGGGGTCAAAGCGTACCGGCCCCGATTTGGCGCGCGTTGGTGGGCGCTATTCCGATGAATGGCACATCGACCATTTGCGTAACCCGCAATCGGTTGTGCCTGAATCGGTGATGCCCAAATACGGGTTCTTGGAAAACCGTCTGATCGAAGGCGAATATATCGGCGAGTTGATGGCCACACATCGCATGGTGGGCGTGCCTTACACCGACGATATGATCGAAAATGCCCGCGCAGATTTTGCAGCGCAGGCCGACCCCGACAGCGATTATGACGGCTTGCTGGAACGCTATGGCGACAAGGTGCAGGTGCGCAATTTCGACCGCCAGCCCGGTATCACCGAGGCCGATGCGTTGGTGGCCTATCTGCAAATGTTGGGCACGCTGGTCGATTTCTCGACCTTCACGCCTGACGCAAGCCGCTAAGGAGGGCAAGAGATGGACACCTATACCATTCTTCGCCAGATCGCCGATAGCTGGATGTTGATTGCGATGTTTGCGTTTTTCGTTGGGGTTATCTTGTTCGTCCTGCGCCCCGGCAGCACGAAAACCTACCGCGATGTGGCAGATATTCCGTTTCGGCACGAAGACAAACCCGCCCCCAAGGGCGGCCGCCCCGAGGAGGCGTGAACCATGGCAAAACAACCGCATAAGAAGCACGAGGTCGAAACCACTGGCCATGAGTGGGACGGCATTCAGGAATTCAACAATCCTTTGCCGCGTTGGTGGCTGTGGGTGTTCTATGCCTGTATCGTTTGGGCGATTTGGTATTCCATCGCCTATCCGGCGTGGCCGGGCCTGAAATCGGCCACATCGGGGTATTTGGGGTTTTCAACCCGCGCCCAAGTGGCTGAAAGCATTGCCGAGTTTGAAACCAAGCTGGCCCCGATGAACGACAAACTGGCCGGTGTTGAACTGGCCTCGATCGCGGATGATGCCGAATTGCGCGGCTATGCCGTGTCGGCGGGCGCGGCGGTGTTCAAAACATGGTGCGCACAGTGCCATGGTTCGGGCGCGGCAGGCGCCAAGGGTTACCCCAACTTGCTGGATGACGACTGGCTGTGGGGTGGCACCATGGAAGATATCCACACCACCATTACCCACGGCATTCGCAACACCGATGACGAAGACGCCCGTTTCTCGCAGATGCCGGCCTTTGGCCGCGACGAGTTGCTGGAAAAAGAGCAAATCGCGCAGGTTGTGAACTATGTCATGTCGATTTCGGCAGGCAACACCCCGCAAGATGCCAGCCTTGTGGCCGAGGGCGAGGTGGTGTTCCAAGACAATTGCGCCGCCTGCCACATGGAAGATGGCACGGGCGACCGTTTCCAAGGCGCGCCAAACCTGACAGATGCGATCTGGCTGTTTGGTGGCGATTACGCCTCGCTTTATGAAACGGTGTACAACGCCCGCTATGGCGTGATGCCCAACTGGAATACCCGCCTGTCCGAGGCCGAAATTCGCGCCGTTGCAACCTATGTGCACGGTTTGGGTGGCGGGGAATAACCCTTTACAGAACACCCTGGGGCGGTTTCGCCCCCGGGTCCGGCACCGGTTTTTCCGTCCTGTTCGCGCGTTTCCTGGGAAAACCGGTGCCACTAAATTCGGCAAGCAGGCGTATGTCCCTACGCCTGCTTGTTGCTATTTAGGGCGCCGAACAGAATTTCCAGCGCTGAGCCAAAAAAACTGTTGGCGCGAAAATATTGGCGTGGGCCATGCGCATGGGGTAGCCTTGGCGAAACCAGCTTTGGCGCGGGGCGTGGCATATGCAGCATTATTCCATTCTAGATCTATCCCCAATCCCCGAAGGGGGCAGCGCGGCGGATGCGTTTGCAATATCTGCGGCATTGGCGCAGGCCGCCGAAGCGGCGGGTTACCATCGCTATTGGCTGGCCGAGCATCACAATATGCCCGGCATTGCCTCGGCTGCGACGCCGCTGGTGATTGCCCATGTCGCCGCGGCCACCCGGCATATACGGGTGGGGGCCGGGGGGATGATGTTGCCCAATCATGCGCCCCTGGTGGTGGCCGAACAATTTGGCACGCTGGCCACCCTTTACCCCGGGCGTATCGATTTGGGGCTGGGGCGCGCGCCCGGCACCGATATGGCCACGGCCCGTGCGCTGCGCCGCCATATGGCGCCCGAAGATAGCTTTCCCCAAGACGTGCTTGAACTGATCTCGTATCTGGGCACGCCCGATCCGGCAGCAACGGTGCGCGCCATTCCCGGCACCGGCACCCACGTGCCTGTGTGGATATTGGGCAGCAGCCTGTATGGCGCACAGCTGGCCGCGTATTTGGGGCTGCCTTATGCCTTTGCCTCGCATTTTGCGCCTGATTATCTGGCCGATGCGATCCGCACCTATCGGGCCACTTTTCGCCCCTCGGAATGGTTGGAAAAGCCCTATTTCATGATGGCAATGGGCGCGTTTGGTGCAGAGACCGACGAAGAGGCGCAGTATCTGCGCTCGTCTCAGTTGCTGGCATTTGCGCGGTTGCGCACAGGCCGCCCCGGGCCCTTGCCGCGCCCCCGCCACGACCTGTCCGAGGTGCCGCCAGCGGTGATGCAGCAGGTGCGCCACGCCCTGTCTGTGTCTGCCACGGGCAGCCCCGAGACATTGCGCCGCCAATTCGCCCAAGTGATCGCGCAATACCGCCCCGACGAGGTGATTTTGGCCGGTGCCATTCACGACCCATCGGCGCGCATCCGCTCGCACCAGATATGCGCGCAGGTCTTGGCCGAATATGTTGCCCCTCAGGCGCAGGCCAGCTGATTGGTCAATAGGTGTGGCAAAGATGCAGAATTTGACACAGGTCAAGGAGCCGCCGGCAAAGGCCTGAAAAAAGGGGGGGAATTCAGGCAAACCCCGGAGTGATTCCGTGTCGAACACACAACCCGAAGCCCCCAGCCTATATGCGGCGCGCGAACCCATTTTCCCAAAGCGCGTGCATGGTAAATTTCGCAACCTGAAATGGGTGCTGATGATCTTCACCTTGGGGATTTATTATCTTACCCCTTGGATCCGCTGGGACAGGGGGCCAAACCTGCCCGATCAGGCGGTGCTGGTCGATTTGGCCAACCGCCGCTTTTTCTTTTTCTGGATCGAGATTTGGCCGCACGAATTTTATTTCGTGGCGGGCCTTTTGGTGATGGCGGGCTTGGGGCTGTTTTTGTTTACCTCGGCCTTGGGGCGTGTGTGGTGTGGCTATGCCTGCCCGCAAACGGTGTGGACCGATCTTTTCATTCTGGTGGAACGCTGGATCGAGGGTGACAGAAACGCGCGCCTGCGCCTGCATCGCCAAAAGAAACTGGATTTTCGCAAAATTCGCCTGCGCCTGACAAAATGGGTGGCGTGGTTTCTTATTGGCTTGGCCACCGGCGGGGCATGGGTGTTTTATTTCACCGATGCGCCCACATTGGCGGTGGATTTGGTGCAAGGCACGGCACATCCTGTGGCCTATACCACCATGCTTATTCTGACGGCGACAACCTTTGCCTTTGGTGGTTTTGCCCGCGAACAGATTTGTATTTATGCCTGCCCATGGCCGCGTATTCAGGCGGCGATGATGGATGAAGACACGCTGGTGGTGGGCTATCGCAGCTGGCGGGGCGAGCCACGCGGCAAGCAGCGCGACCAAGAAGACAGCACCACGCCGGCGGGCGATTGTATCGATTGCATGGCGTGTGTGAATGTGTGCCCCATGGGCATTGATATTCGCGATGGCCAGCAGCTGGAATGTATCACCTGTGCGCTTTGTATCGACGCGTGCGATGATATCATGGCCAAGCTGGGCAAGCCCCGTGGTTTGATCGATTACATGGCCCTCACCGACGAGATTGCCGAACGCGAAGGCAAGGCGCCCAAACCGATTTGGAAGCACGTTTTCCGCCCCCGCACCATTTTGTACACCACGCTTTGGTCACTGGTGGGGGTGGCTTTGGTGGTGGCGCTGTTCATGCGCTCGGATATCGAGGCAACGGTGGCGCCGGTGCGCAACCCCACGTTTGTTACCCTGTCGGATGGCTCTATTCGTAACACCTATGATGTGCGTTTGCGCAACAAACACGGCACTGACCGGCCGTTTCAAATTTCGGTCAAGGGCCACCCTGCGCTGCGCGTGCAGCTAGAGGGCACACCCTATGGTGCGGTGACAGTGCCGGCCGATAGCACCCAGCTGCAGCGCGTCTATATCGTGGCGGCCGCTGGCTCGGACCCGGCAAATAGCGAGCGGTGGGATATCCGCCTGTGGGTAGAAGACACCTCGAATGGCGACCGCGTGTACAAAGACACCATTTTTAATGGAAGGGCAAATTGATGACGAAAGAGCGCAAACTGACCGGCTGGCACGTGCTGTTTGGCTTTGTTGCGGCCTTTGGCGTGATCATTACGGTGAATTTGGTGATGGCCTATAACGCCGTATCCAGCTTTCCCGGTCTCGAGGTGAAAAACGGCTATATTGCTAGCCAAAGCTTTGACAAGCGCCGTTTGGCCCAAGAAGCACTGGGCTGGCGCGCCTATGTTGAGGTGCGTGATGGGCTGATGCAGGTCACGCTGACCGACCGAAACGGTAAATCGGTGCAGGTGGGTAAGCTGCAGGCCTTGGTGGGGCGGCCCACCTCGGACCGCGATGATTTCACGCCGGAACTTAGCTATAATGGCCGGGCCTATGTGGGGCCGGTTCGCTTGGCGCAGGGCAAATGGATTGTGCATCTGACGGCGGTATCGCTGGAAGGGGCGCCCTTTGCCCAGCGGCTGGATGTGCACGTGAACTCCTAACCCAAAGGCCCCTGCAATGACCGCCCCAATGCGCCCCGGAATTTCGGCCTGCCCCGCCTGTTCGGCGGCCCCCGCTGCGCAGGCTTTGGCCCACCAAGATACGGTGCTAGAGGCGCGCATTGCCCTGTCGCTGCCCACCATCCATTGCGCGGCCTGTATCAGTGCGGTGGAAGAGGTGCTGAACGCCTACCCCGGCGTGCACCATGCGCGCGTGAACCTGACTATGAAACGCGCCAGTATCGAGGCCAGCCCCGATGTGATGCCCGATGCGCTGGTGCGCGCGGTGGGCGCCATTGGCTATGAGGCCCATGAACTGGATGCAGGCACGCTCAGCGCCACCACCACCGACAAGGCCGGGCGCGATTTGCTGATGCGTTTGGCGGTGGCAGGGTTTGCCGCGATGAATGTCATGCTGCTGTCTGTTTCGGTGTGGTCAGGGGCCGCAGATGCCACGCGCGATATGTTTCATTGGATTTCGGCACTGATCACGATGCCCGTTATCGTGTTTTCGGGCCAGCCGTTTTATCGCAATGCATGGGCTGCTTTGCGCCATGGGCGGTTGAATATGGATGTGCCTATCACGCTGGCCATTTTGCTGGCGGTGATCACATCGCTTTGGGAAACATCGCTGTCTGGGGCGCATGCTTATTTTGATGCCGCCTTGGCGCTGACCTTCTTTTTGCTGGCGGGCCGCTATCTTGATTATCGCACCCGTGCGATTGCGCGTTCAGCGGCAGAAGAGTTGGCCGCGCTGGAAGTGCCGCGCGCCTTTTTGCTGGTGGATGGCCAAGAAACCCAGGTGCCAGTGGCGCAGCTGGCTGTGGGCGATTTGATCCGTCTGCGCCCCGGTGGCCGGTTGCCGGTGGACGGCGTGATTGTTGAGGGCCAAACCGAATTAGACCGCGCCATGCTGACCGGCGAAACCGTGCCGGTTTTTGCCGGCCCCGGGCAGGCGGTATGCGCAGGCGAGGTAAACCTGACCGGCGTGCTGACGGTGCGGGCCACGGCCGTTGGGCAAGACACCTCGTTGCACCGCATGGCGGATTTGGTGGCAATCGCGGAATCTGGCCGCTCGCGCTATACGTCTTTGGCAGATCAAGCGGCAAAGCTGTATGCGCCCGGGGTTCACATTTTGTCGGGCCTCAGCTTTTTGGGCTGGTATCTTTACACATGGGATTTGCGCACAGCGCTGAATATTGCTGCGGCTGTTTTGATCATCACCTGCCCGTGCGCGCTGGGCCTTGCGGTGCCTGCGGTGACCACTGCTGCCAGCGGGCGGCTGTTTCGGCGCGGTATGTTGATCAAGGATGCCACCGCGCTAGAGCGCTTGGCGCAGGTTGATACGGTGGTATTTGACAAAACCGGCACGCTGACACAGGGCACCCCGGTGCTGACAAACCTGCAGGCCCACCCGGCCGAGGCGATGGCGATTGCCATGGCGCTGGCGGCGGGTTCGGCCCACCCATTGTCGCAAGCCATTGTGCGGGCGGGCGCCGCGGCTGGCTTGGTGCCCGCGCAGGTGCACGCGCTGCAAGAACGCCCCGGCTATGGCACGATGGGCCAATGGCAGGGGCAAAGCGTGCGGCTGGGCCGTGCAGCTTGGGTCGGGGCACAGGCCGGGGCGCAAACCAGTGCTTGGCTGCAAATCGGCAGCGCGGCACCTTTGCAGCTGACATTTGCCGATAACTTGCGCGCGGGCGCCGCCCAAGCGGTGGCCGACCTGCAAGAGCAAGGCTGCAATGTGATCATGATTTCGGGCGATGCCACCCCGGCTGTTGCGGCCCTTGCGGCGGAACTGGGGATTACCGATTGGCAGGCCGAGGCGCTGCCCGCAGAAAAAGTGGCCCGCATAGCCGCGCTATCGGTGGCGGGGCACAAGGTGCTGATGGTGGGCGATGGGCTGAACGATACCGCCGCCCTAAGCGCCGCGCATGCCTCGATTTCGCCAGCATCCGCGCTGGATGCGGCGCGCGTGGCCTCTGATATTGTGCTGTTGGGGGCCGATTTGGCACCCATTGCACAGGCTGTGCAAACCGCCCGCGCCGCCACCCGCCGCATTCGCGAAAATTTTACGGTGGCAACGGTCTATAACGTTATCGCAGTGCCGCTGGCGGTGGCGGGCTTGTGTTCGCCGCTGATTGCCGCATTGGCGATGTCGTTAAGCTCGATTACTGTATCGCTGAACGCCCTGCGCCTGAGGTAAGCCATGGAAATTTTGGTTATTCTTATTCCGGTGTCCCTGCTGTTGGGGGGCGCTGGGCTGCTGTTTTTTGTCTGGACGGTGAAATCGAACCAATATGACGACCCCGATGGCGACGCGCAGCGCATTTTATCGGGCCAGTGGGACGACCATCCAAAACCGTGATTGCCCATAAAAAAACCGCGCTAAGCGCGGCTTTTTAATGATGGGCCCAGCAAAAATTAGCGGGGGCAAATTGAGCGGGGCCAAAATTAGCCTGGGGGCGGCCCGATTGTGGTGCAGGACAATTTGCGCGCCTGCAATCTGCGGCAGGCCAGATCTGCGGTTTCTTGGCTCATCCCCAGAAAATTGGCTGCATAGCCGCTGTTTTGCTTGACCACCCGGCGCAAGCTGCCATCCAGCGTATCCACCTCTAGCAGCGCAGTCTTAAGCAAAATCCGCTCGGCCTGATGGCGGCTGTTGTATTTGCCCACGTTGATGCCCCAGTGCCGCCCCCCCGAGGTAGAGACA
>RFQY01000105.1 GCA_009924775.1 Paracoccaceae bacterium
TGAACCGAACAGCGATTTCGGCACGCCAAGGCCCGGTTTCCCGGTGACGGGTTGAGGGCTGGCAGAATGGCTTCCGCCGCCCGTTGCGGGGGAATGCCCATGGGCGTTGTGGAGGCTCTGAAACCGGTCGCACCGGCGCGGGCGGAATGGGCGGCGCCATGCCTTAAGCCGCCCAAAGCCGGCCGCGTTTGCGGCCCCCAAGCTGCCCAACCCGCCGGGATTGCGGCATTACGCACAGCGGCTTCGCGCCCAGAGCCGCAAATGCTGCGCACCTCACAAACGACTGCTTTCGCGTCGCAGCATGAGCTTAGGACAGGTTCATCCGCTCTCGGTATTTGATCGGAGGCACACTAATCAATTTGCGGAACTCTCTGCGAAAGGTTTCAGGCGATCCGAAGCCACAGGCTTGCGCTATATCGGACAAGGGAATGGCGGCATTCTCAAGCAATTCGGCAGCGCGGAACACGCGCTCGGCTCTAAGCCATTGCATGGGCGTCACGGCTGATTCTTCATGGAAACGCCGCGCCAGCGACCGCGCACTTGTTCCAGCGACCTTTGCCATCCGGGCAATGGGCCAGTTTTCGTCCAGTGATGTTCTGATTTTGTCTTGAAGGGCGGCAAGGTTCGAGCTGCCCCGCACACGTGGTTCCGGTCTGGGCACGAACTGGCGCTGCCCTCCGTCGCGTTGGGCAGGCAGGACCAGTCTTCTGGCGACACTGGTCGCGACTTGCGCACCGTAATCCTGACGGATGATATGCAGCCCGAGGTCCAAGCCCGCGGCAGACCCGGCGGATGTGTAGATTCCGTCTTTGCCGACAAACAAGACGCCCGGATCCACAGTCAATTCAGGGAACCGGGACGCCAGCAGATCGGTGTAGCGCCAGTGTGTCGTGACCGTTTTCCCATCAAGCAACCCTGCGGCGGCGAGGACAAAAACACCTGAACAGATCGACGCGATCCGCGCGCCCTTCTTATGTGCCGCGCGCAAGGCGGAGCATAGCGCCGGGGGCACGGGTGAATCGACGCCACGCCAGCCCGGCACGATGATCAAGCTGGCCTCTTGCAACGCGGTCAGATCGCATTCGGCTTCAACCGAAATCCCGCCCATCGCCCGCAACGGCCCAGGCTCTGCCTTCACCGTCGCGAACCGATACCACTGTTTGAATTCAGGACGCGGAAGCGCAAACAACTCGACCGCGATGCCGAATTCGAAAGTGCAAAGCCCGTCATACGCAATGACGCATACAAGGGGGTCGCGCGCCACCTTTTGCAATCTGGCAGTATCTGGCCGAACATTGTCCATTTTGCCAATGTCGCTTTTGATCCCGAAATGGCAAGTCTGTTTCAACAATTTGAATGGAGACCCTCAATGACTGCACCAAACGATCTTATCGCCGCCGTGAACCTTTACCTCGACGGCATCCATGAGTGTGACACCGAAAAACTGAACACCGTCTTCCAAGCAACGTCGAGCCTGTTCGATTCCGACAAAGGTACGGTCTTCGCCGAGCCTATCGAAAGTTTCCCGCAAGACGTCAGCACGCGGACGTCACCGGCAAGTGTCGGCCAAGACCGAGACGCTGAAATTCTGCTGATCGACTACCTGTCCCCGATCAACGCCACTGTGAAAATCCGCATCCGCGCCCATTGCAACGTATTTGTCGACCACCTTGGCTTTGTCAAAGGAGAAGCAGGTTGGCAGATCGTTTCCAAAATCTGGCATCTCGAGAGCGTTGTAGAAGGCATCGCAGATCCGAACGCGGCCTGACTTTGAACACGGCGGAGCAGTCGTTCAGCAGTTGCAGATGAATGACCGCTCCGTCCCGCACTGACGATCTTTGAGCCCATGTAAAGGACCGGTCCGATCGCAGCCGCAGCCCTGTGGTGCAAACCGCCGACACCCGGGCCTGGGCCGCGTGCCAGCATCGCTGGCGCATCCGCTGGGGCGCAAAAGGGATGGTCCATTGGCCAGTCCTTGGCTATCACTATGGGGCGCGGCTTGGGCCGTGGCGCCTGTGTTAAGGTGTAGGTGGTTATATGGGTTTGTCGACACTGGTGCCGGGCGGCCAAGACGCCCGCGACTTTGCGTTATACGCGGTTGATCTGGCGCGCGACTGGCTGCAAAGCCCGGCGGCGTGGTCGCATTTGGCGCTGTTGGTGCTGGCTTATGCCGCGGCGGCTGTGGCTGTGCGGCGCTTGGCCCCGGCGCTTGGCCGCTGGCTGGCGCCCCCTGCAGGCCAAACCGGCCCGTTGGCGCAAATACGCCGCTTTGTTTTGGTGTTTTTACCGCTGCTTTTGCCGCTGCTGGCCTATGCATTGACCGCCATGGGCGAAACCATCACCCGCACCATGTTTGACAGTGGCGCCATCATTGCTTTTGGCAAACGGGTGTTTCTATTCGTTGCGGCGCGCATCTTGGTGCGCGATATTCTGCGCGGCCCGTTGCCGCGTGCGATGGGCCGCTTTGTGGTGTTGCCGGTGGCCGGGCTTTACGTGCTGGGGCTGCTGTTGCCGCTGGCCACGGTGTTGGAAAACACCACCGTGCCTTTGGGTAATCTATCGTTCAACCTGCTGTGGCTGCTGCAGTTTCTGGTGGTGGGAACGGGGCTGTTTTGGTTGGGCCGCTGGTCAAACAGCCAATCGGCCCAATTTCTGCAAACCCAAGATCAGCTGCGCCCGGCCACACGGCAACTGGCGGAAAAGGCCGCCGAAGTGGCCATTTTTGGCGCCGCCTTTCTGATTGCGATGAATATTATGGGCGTCTCGCTGACCTCGCTTGCGGTGCTGGGGGGCGCCGTGGGTGTTGGGCTGGGCTTTGGCCTGCAAAAGATCGCCTCGAATTTCATCTCGGGGGTGATTTTGCTGCTCGAGGGGCAAACGACCGTCGGTGATTATGTCGAATTGGATGGCGGGCAGGCGGGCACTATCGTGAAAATGACCGCCCGTGCCGCGATTTTGGAAACCTTCGATGGCAAATGGGTGGTGGTGCCCAACGAAGATTTCATCGTCACCCGGGTGGTAAACTATTCTGATGCGGGCAGCGCCAAGCGCTACGAGGCGCCATTTTCCGTGTCCTATGACACCGATATCAACCGCGTGCCTGCCCTGATCGAGGCCGCAGTGGCGGCCCTGCCCTTTGTGCTGCAGCAGCCCGACCCGCCCGATTGCGAGCTGCGCGGTTTTGGCGAATCGGGGGTGGATTTCGCCTGCGAGTTTTGGGTGAACGGCATCGACGACGGCAAACATCGCTACACCAGCCAAGTGCTGTTTGCGATCTGGAATGCGCTTAAGGACAATGGTATCGAGATACCTTATCCCCACCGCGTGGTTGAACTGCGCACCCCTAAAGCCAGCGCAGCCATCACCCATGCCCCCGCAGATCCCCCCACCTGACCCAGACGCGCTGGTTATCGGCGCAGGCCCCGCTGGGCTGATGGCCGCTACTGCCATGGCGCAGGCCGGGCTAAAAGTGTTGGTGGCCGAGGCCAAGCCAAGCCCGGCGCGCAAATTCTTGATGGCGGGCAAATCCGGCCTGAACCTGACCAAGGCAGAACCAAGGCCCGCGTTTTTGGCCCAGTATGGTGCGGCAGCGCCATGGCTGGCGCCGATGATTTCTGCCTTTGATGCCGATGCCGTGCAGCGCTGGGCCGTGGCGCTGGGCCAGCCGGTGTTTACCGGCAGCAGTGGGCGGGTATTTCCGGTTGCCATGAAAGGATCACCGTTGTTGCGGGCATGGCTGGGGCAATTGGCGGGTTTGGGTGTGGATCTGCGCTGCCAATGGCGCTGGCAGGGCAGCGCAGCGGGGGGGGCGGCCTTTGCCACGCCCGATGGTCCTGTGCTGTTGCGCCCGGGCGTCAGCGTTGTGGCCTGTGGCGGCGCCAGTTGGGCGCGGTTGGGGTCTGATGGTGCTTGGGCTGAATGGCTGGGGCCGATCACGCCTTTTGCGCCGGCGAATGCGGCGCTGCAGGTGCAGTGGTCGGCGCATATGGCTGCGCATTTTGGTGCGCCAATAAAATCGGTGTGCTGGCGGGCGGGCGATAGCCTATCGCGTGGCGAGGCCATTTTATCGGCCCGCGGCCTAGAGGGCGGGGGCCTTTACCCGCTTAGCCCGGCTTTGCGGGCGGGGGCGCCGCTGTGGGTGGATCTGGTGCCAGATCTACCCTTGGCCGCGCTGCACGCCCGCCTGCCCAAAAACCTGCGCAAGGCGCGTCTGTCACAGTGGCTGCGTGGTGCCTTGCGCCTGCCCCCGGCCAAGGTGGCATTGGTATTGGAACATCTGGCAGGGCAGGCGGCGCCACCGCCCGATCACTGGCCCGCCTTGGTGAAATCCCTGCCTGTGGCCCATGCCGGCCTATGCCCGCTGGACGAGGCGATTTCCACCGCAGGCGGGCTGCGCCGCGATGCTTTGGATGCGGGGCTTATGCTGAAAGACCGCCCCGGCATGTTTGCCGCGGGCGAAATGCTGGATTGGGAGGCACCAACAGGCGGCTATTTGTTAACCGCCTGTTTTGCAACGGGCCTTTGGGCCGGCAGGCATGCAGCAGCGTGGTGGCACAGCCAAAACAACCGCCCCTAGCTGCCGGCGCTGCCCTTGCTTACCGGGCCACTGCGCGCTTGAACGCGTCGCGCCCACGCATGGATTTGGCATAATCCAGCAATCGCTGGTCGGTGATTTCAAACTTGGCGTTATAGGCCCAGTTCAGGCAATGGGCGGCGATGATATCGGCGATTGTCATTGTTTCGCCCATCAAGAAGGGGCCTTTGATACATTCGGCCAAGCGCGTTGCGTTGCGGGTAAATTCCCATTTCAGCGACTCTTTCACCGCCGGAACGCGATGTTCTTCGGGCAAAATGAACGAATGGCGCGCCGCGGTCCATAGAACGGCATCCAACTCGTCTAGCACCATATGGGTTAGCCCATCTTGGCGCGCCCGTTCGATTGTGCCGGGGGCAAAGGTTAGGGCGCCATGTTTATCGGCCAGATAGGTCAGGATGGCGCTGGAATCGGTCAATACATCCTCGCCCACTTTCAGCGCAGGGATTTTTCCCGTGGGGTTGACGGCCAGGGCTTCGGGCGTGTGGGGCTTGGCGGCAATATGCACGTAGTCTTGGCCCAGCTCCTCTAGCGCCCACATCACCCTGAAGGCACGGCTTTGCGTGCTGCCAATTACTTGATACATCGCGGTCTCCCTGCTGTTTGCGCGTTGTTGCTGCGCGCAGCAAATACCAACGCGCGGGCAAATTCCAGCGCTGATGACGCAGCGTTAGATCGGCCCTAGCCGCGCATCAAGGCGGGTAAATCGCCGGTCAGGCCTGCCGCCTCGCGCATCAGGCCGCGGCGCAGCGCGGGCAGGGCGTTTACCGCGCCCATGCCAATGCCGCGCACCGCCCGCAACAGGGGGTTGTCGTTGGAAAACAGCTTGTTCGTCAGGTCTGTGGTCAGCGACAGGGTGGCCGTATCGAAACGCCGCCATTGTTGGTAACGCTCTAGAACCGCGATGCTGCCAATGTCTTCGCCGCAGTGGCGCGCATCGCGCAGCACCTGCGCCAGCGCTGCCACATCGCGCAGCCCGGCGTTTAGCCCTTGGCCGGCAATCGGGTGCATCCCATGGGCCGCGTCACCCACAAGCGCCAGATTGGGGGCCACAAAGGCCTTGGCCACCGTCAACCCCAATGGGTAGCTAAAGCGTTGGCCTGCCAATGAAATCTCGCCCAAAAAATCGCCAAATCGGGGGCGCAGCATGGCCAAAAACCCGTCATCATCCAACGCCATAAACCGCTGCGCGGTTTCATGGGTTTCCGACCACACGATCGAGCTGCGATTGCCTGGCAGGGGCAAAATGGCCAGTGGGCCGGGGGGCATAAAGAACTGGTGTGCCACGCCATTATGGGGCTGGGCGTGGGCAATGGCGCAGACCAATGCGGTTTGCCCATATGGCCAACCGCTGCGCCCTATGCCAGCCCGGCTGGCCGTGCCCGATGTGCGCCCGTCAGCGCCCACCAGCACCCGGCCCCGCAACTGCCGCCCCGATGCCAGCGTAACCTCGGCATGGCCCGACGTGATGTTTTGGTCGATCACTGTCTCGTCATTCAAAACGGTGATGGCGCCGCTGTCTTGCATCGCCGCGTTCAGGGCGCGGCGCAGAAACCGGTCTTCTATCATGTGGCCCATTGGGCCTTCTTCGATTTCGCCATGATCGAAATGCAGGAAAAAGGGCATCAATGGCCCTTCGCCTGCGCGCCCGTCGCTGACCTTGATTTCCAGCATGGGCTGGGCATGCTGGGCCAGCGTATCCCACAGGCCCAAAGCCTGCAGCATGCGCACCGAAGACAGTGCCAGCGCATAGGCGCGGCCATCAAAATCGTCGCGCATCAGCCCGGCTGCGGGCTGTGCATCTATCACGGTGGCGCTAAGGCCTGCATGGGCTGCGGCCAGTGCCATGGCAGGCCCGTTCAGCCCGCCACCAATAATCAAAAGATCGCTGTCATAGGTCATGGCCCCAATATGGTGGTATTGCGGGGATTGTCCATGCGCCGCCATGCCGCTACCGTCGGTGCAATCACCACCGGAGGGAGCTGGCAATGCAAGAATGGTTGTGGAAAAGCGCCGCAGATTTGGGGCGCGCGATTGGGGCCGGGCAGATCGACCCCGTGGCATTGACAGAAACCTATCTGGCCGCCATTGCCGCCCACCCGCAGCACGGGCGCATCTATGCCCGCACCACCCAAGACCGTGCCTTGGCCGAGGCCCATGCCGCACGCCAGCGGGCCGCCACTGGCCACAGGCTGTCGCTGCTTGATGGTGTGCCGATCAGCTGGAAAGACCTGTTCGATACTGCCGGTATCGCCACCGAGGCGGGCAGCAAATTGCTAGAGGGGCGCACCCCCACGGCAGATGCGCTTGTGTTGCGTAACGCCACGCAAATGGGGCTGGTTTGCCTTGGCAAAACCCATATGACCGAACTGGCGTTTTCCGGATTGGGGGTAAATCCTGTCACAGCCACCCCGCCAAATGTGCACAACCCGGCCTTGGCGCCGGGCGGGTCCAGTTCGGGGGCGGCCACATCGGTGGCCTTTGGTTTGGCCGCGGCGGGCATTGGCAGCGATACTGGCGGTTCGGTTCGGGTGCCCGCAGCCTGGAACGATCTGGTGGGGCTGAAAACCACTGCTGGGCGGGTGTCGCTGCGCGGGGTGGTGCCGCTGTGCGCGCGGTTTGATACGGTGGGCCCGCTGTGCCGCACGGTGGAAGATGCCGCGCTGATTTTCGCCGCACTCGAAGGGCGGCACGCCCCCGATTTGCGCGGCGCCAGCCTGAAAGGCCGCCGCTTTGCCGCGCTGAAAACAGTGGCGATGGACGATTTGCGCGATGCCCCCGAGGCTGCCTATCGCTCGGCCCTAGATCGGCTACGCGCGGCAGGTGCCGAGATTGTGGCGTTGGATGCGCCCGAAGTGACCACCGCCATGGCACTGGCGCCGGTGCTTTTCGCCCCCGAGGCCTATGGCCAATGGCATGAACAGATCGAGGCAGCCCCCCATCTGATGCACCAGCAAGTGCTGGAACGGTTCCGGGGTGGTGCCAGTGTTTCAGGGCCGGAATTTGTTTCGGCATGGTTAAAGCTGGATCAGCTGCGCCAAGATTGGGCCGCGCGCGTGGCAAGCTTTGATGCTGTGCTGCTGCCCGCCACCCCCAACCTGCCACCCGATGTTGCGCGGCTGGAATCAGAGGCGCAGTATTTCGTTACCGAAAACCTGCTGACTTTGCGCAACACCCGCATTGGTAACTTGTTAGGCCTAAGTGCTGTAACCTTGCCCACAGGTGTGCCCAGCTGTGGTATCATGCTGATGGGCCAGCCGATGGGCGAAGACAGGCTGTTGCGCATGGCGGCAGCTGCCGAAGCTGCGCTGGCCTAGCCGGGGCGCACCGCCCGTTATCTGCCGCATCGCGGCCACAGTTCGGCGCGCGGGTGCTTGAACCCTTTGTCATGCGCGCCGATCTGGTGTATTGGCCCAGCTTGGCCCCCCATTTTGGCCACCTGACTTGGCCCAGGAGCACGCGCATGACCACCGCATCGGCACCGATCACTCAAGATGTTTTGACATTGCCCCGCACATTGCCCGAAGGCCCCACAAATATTGTGGGCCTGACACGCGATGCCCTGCGCGCGGCGCTGATTGCCGTTGGCACACCTGAAAAGCAGGCCAAAATGCGGGTCAATCAAATTTGGCAGTGGGTCTATTTTTGGGGCGCACGCGACTTTGACGCCATGACCAATCTGGCCAAAGACTATCGCGCGCTTTTGGCCCAGCATTTTACCATCGCTTTGCCCGAGATTGTTTCAAAACAGGTCAGCATGGATGGCACCCGCAAATATCTGGTGCGCATCGCGGGCGGGCACGAGGTGGAAACCGTATATATCCCCGAAGAAGACCGGGGCACGCTGTGCATTTCCAGCCAAGTGGGCTGCACGCTGACGTGTTCTTTCTGTCACACGGGTACGCAAAAGCTGGTGCGCAACCTGACCGCGGGCGAGATTGTTGGCCAAATTCTGCTGGCGCGCGATGATCTGGGCGAATGGCCCAACAAAGGCGAAGGCATGGGCGAAAGGCCCCGCCTGCTGTCAAATATTGTGCTGATGGGCATGGGCGAGCCGCTGTATAATTTTGATAACGTGCGCGACGCAATGCTGATCGCCATGGATGGCGAAGGCATCAGCCTGTCGCGCCGCCGCATCACCTTGTCAACCAGCGGCGTGGTGCCAGAAATTGCCCGCTGCGCGCAGGAAATTGGCTGCATGCTGGCCGTCAGTTTCCATGCCACCACCGACGAGGTGCGCGACAAGCTGGTGCCAATTAACAAGCGTTGGAACATTGCCACATTGCTAGAGGCGCTGCGCGCCTATCCCAAGGCCAGCAATTCCGAGCGGATTACCTTTGAATATGTTATGCTGAAGGGCGTAAACGACAGCCCCGAAGATGCGCGCCGTTTGGTTAGCTTGATCAAGGGGATCCCAGCCAAAATCAACCTGATCCCGTTTAACGAATGGCCCGGCTCGCCCTATCAACGCTCGGACTGGGCGCAGATCGAGAAATTTGCCGACATCATTTACAAAGCCGGCTATGCCAGCCCTATTCGCACGCCGCGTGGCGAAGATATTATGGCGGCCTGTGGGCAATTGAAATCAGCCACGGAACGCGCCCGAAAATCGCGTGCCGACATTGCAGCCGAGGCCGGTTTGGCCAAATAAGCCGCAGATCAGGCGGCGTTTTCATGGCAAAATCTGCGCGATTGCATGCCTAGTTGATAGGCAATTCATCGCGTTAGGGTTTTATCGTTTATTTGCAATACATTTTTTGCATGAAAAATGGTCATGCATTCCGGTATAAGCCGCATAAACCTGTGCTGCAGTGTGGAAAATTTAAGATAGCCTTCCATTTACACGCACATACTTGCGACTTTCTACAAAGGCCGGTTACGGCTGTGGCACTGGGATCAGATGACAATAAATGGGCGCATGGCGCCCACGAAACCTGCGCATGTGCTTTTGTGCAGGTCATGTCATGTATACGTTTAAGTCAGGGAGAGTAAGATGGGCAAGATGCGGGCGATAAGGGTTTTGGCGCCCGAGTTCATCATTTTCTCTGCCTATCTCTGTGCCTTTTCTCTGTCTGTTTTCGTCATTTTACCGCTGCAATCGCTTATCTTTGGCTCCAGCTTGCTGGGAAGCTTGCTGTTTATGGGCCATGGTGTGCGCGTGCTTTCCGTGTGGCTGTTTGGTATTCGGGCTATTGCGCCCTTGGCTGTGGCCGAATGGCTTGCCACCGTGCTGATCTGGCAGCCTGCCATCTCTATGGATGCCATCGTTTTGGGCGCGGTTGTGGGGGCATTTCATGCTGGGTGGCGTTCGAGCTGCTGCGCTTGGCGGGGCTTAATTATTTTTACGACAGCGCCACCACCCAGCCCTCGTGGCGGTCCATGATGCTGGTGGGGGCTATTGGATCGGTGTTGAATTCCTTTGGCCATATTCTGGCCTATCGCACCACGGTGGATTTGGGCGATGAATTGGCACAGCTTATGGTGTTTTTGGTGGGCGATATATTGGGCACATTGGCGCTGTTTTTCGTGTTGATGGTCATCATGCGCAAAACACGGAAAATGCGCGAAATGGGCCGCAATTAACGCCCCGGAATATCAGCGCGCG
>RFQY01000106.1 GCA_009924775.1 Paracoccaceae bacterium
TGTTTTCTCGCCCGCCACCGCCAAAGACCACAATGTGGCCGAACGTGTGCCCGTGCGGCAATAGGCCAAAGCCGGCCCCGGCAAGGCAACCATCGCCGCGCGAAAGGCCAGCGCATCGGCGTCTTCTACTTTGCCCGAAACGATCGGCAGGTAACGGCATTGCAAGCCAGCGGCGGTTGCTGCGTTTTCGATTTCTTCGAAATTGGGCTGATCGGGCCCTTCCCCATCGGGGCGGTTGCAGATGATTGCGCGATACCCAGCAGCAGCAATCGCAGGAATGTCTTGCGGTGTGATCTGCGGCATCACCGAAAGGCCTTCGGTCAGTTTACGAAAATCCATGCTTTGCTCCTTGGTCACGCAGGGTGTGCAACAGCATACATTCCGCTTGGCGAATACAACAAGCGTTTCATTGCCCCAGCCACCCGCCTGCGGCGGCGGCCCCACCCCACATGCTGGGCAGGAAAACCCTGCCGCAAGATCGCTAACATATTCACAAAATGGGCTTAATTTACCCTAGGGCACCCCAAAAGCCCCCGGCCACCGGCGCACAAGCCCCTATAAACCCGGGGTTTTGGCAAAATGTCGCACGGGGTGCAGCCCAGCCATGCGCGCTGTTCTGGGGGCAAAGGCCACGAATCATCGGCCATAGGCAGGCCAATGGCGCGTGGGCCCTTTTCACAGGGCGGTGGGCGCGCTATGTCCGCGCCATGACGCGGATCGAGGATATATACCACCAGCGCGTGGCCCAAGGCAGCCTGCAGCCCGACCCGGCGCAACTGGCCGCTTTGCCGCAATTGGCCCGTATCGCACAGGCGCTTGAGGCCCCACAAAAACGCACATGGTTTTCGCGGCGCAAGCCCAGCCCGGTGCAGGGGCTTTACCTGTGGGGCGGCGTTGGGCGCGGCAAATCTATGCTGATGGATCTGTTCGTTGAAACGCTGGATGTGCCAGTGCGGCGGGTGCATTTTCATGCCTTCATGCAAGAAATCCAATCTGCCTTGCACGAAGCGCGCAAAACCCAAACTGCCGATGCCATAGCCCCAGTCGCCCGCGCCGTTTCCGACAGCGTGCGCGTGCTGGCCTTTGACGAGATGCAAATCACCGATATCGCCGATGCGATGATCGTTGGGCGGCTGTTTGAGAAACTGTTTGATGCAGGCGTTGTGGTGGTGACCACCTCGAACAGGGTGCCGACAGAGCTTTATAAAAACGGGCTGAACCGGCATTTGTTTTTGCCCTTCATCGCGCTGTTGCAGCAGCACATGGTTGTGCACGAATTGGCCAGCCCCAATGATTACCGGCAAAACCGCTTGGCGGGCATGCAGGTCTATTTCACACCCGCGGATGCGCAATCTCGTGCCGCTATGGATGCCATTTGGCACGACTTCACCGGTGGTCAAAGCAGCGCCCTGACGCTGACGGTGAAGGGCCGCCAAGTGGTGGTGCCACACTACCAAAACGGGGTGGCGCGCAGCAGTTTTCACGATCTATGCGGCCAGATGCTGGGGGCGGGCGACTATCTGGCGCTGGCCAATGCTGTGCGGGTTTTGATGCTGGATGACATTCCACGGCTGTCGCGCACCAATTTTAACGAAGCCAAACGCTTTGTTACCTTGATCGATGCGCTTTACGAAGCGCGGGTGCGGTTGATCTGCTCGGCCGCAGCCCAGCCCGAGATGCTGTATCTGGAGGGCGAGGGCGTGTTTGAATTTGAACGCACCGCCAGCCGCCTACGCGAGATGCAAGCCCAAGACTGGGGCCAAGACTGGGGCCACTGATCGCCCCCGCGTGTTACAAACTCGTTGCAGCGGCGTCACAAAAGTTTTCAACAACCGTCACACAACAGATTCCTACCAAATGCTACCCCCGGCGCCAACGAACTGGGGGAACATATGCTGGATGTTATCAGCCTGACCAAGAAATTCGGCGCCAACACGGCGGTGGATGGCGCGACATTCAAGGTAGATCGCCCATTGATGCTGGGCATCATTGGCCGGTCGGGCGCGGGGAAATCCACGCTGTTGCGCATGCTCAACCGCCTGACCGAGGCCAACAGCGGCCAAGTGCTGTTTCAGGGGCGCGATGTTTTGGCCTTGCAAGGGCGCGACAAACGCGGCTGGCAATCTGACTGCGCTATGATCTTTCAGCAATTCAACCTTGTGCCACGCATGGATGTTGTGTCGAACGTGCTGCACGGCACCTTGGGGCGGCGCAGCACCTTGGCCACCATGTTTAACCTGTTCCCGCGCGACGATATCGAACGCGCCATCGCCATTCTTGATCGTTTGGGCATCGCCGAACACGCCCCCAAACGCGCCGAGGCGCTTTCGGGGGGGCAGCAACAACGCGTGGCCATTGCCCGCGCCCTGATGCAAGACCCAAAGATCATTTTGGCCGACGAACCCATCGCCAGCCTTGACCCGATGAACGCCCAAACCGTGATGGAGGCCCTGCGCCGCATCAACCAAGAAGACGGGCGCATGGTTATTGCCAACCTGCACACGCTGGATACCGCACGCCGCTATTGCGACCGGATCATTGGCATGCGCGATGGGCGTATCGTGTTTGATGGCAACCCAAGCCAGCTGACCACGGGCGTGGCCCGCGACATTTACGGTGCCGATGCCGACTTCTCCGAGGCGGCCACCAGCACCAGCATCGATGCAATCGGCCGTTCGGATGCAGCCGATGCCGTCATTCGCGTGGCGCAAGCCGCCATCTAAGTTCATCGGCCCCGGCGTGGCCGGGGTGCTTAACCGGGAGACCACACAGATGAAAAAACTGATTGCTGCCATTTTGGCAACCACCGCACTGGCAGGCGCTGCACAGGCCCAAAACATCACCGAATTTCGCATCGGTGTGTTGGGCGGTGAAAACGCCCAAGACCGCCTGACCTCGACCGAATGCTACCGCGTCAAAGCCGAAGAGCTGCTGGGCGTGCCGGTAAAGGTATTCACCCCTGCCGATTACGACGGCGTCATCCAAGGCCTGCTGGGCGGCACCATCGACATGGCTTGGCTGGGCGCATCGGGCTATGCCAAAACCTACCTGACCGACCCCGAAGCGGTAGAGCCGGTGCTGGTAAAAGTGAACACCGATGGCTCGTATGGCTACCACTCGATCGGCTTTGCCCGCAAAGACAGCGGCATTGCCTCGCTGGAAGACATGAAAGACAAAAAATTCGGCTTCGGTGACCCGAACTCGACCAGCGGTTACCTGATCCCCTCCATCGAAATTCCCGCCATCACCGGCAAATCGATGGAAAACGGCGCCTATTTTGGTGAAGTTGTGTTCACCGGCGGTCACGAGCAGACCATCGTTGCGGTCAACAATGGCGATGTAGACGGCGGTGTGACTTGGGCCGATGGTCTGGGCAACTGGGAAGACGGCTACAATTCCGGCGCGCTGCGCAAGGCTGTTGATGCAGGCTTGGTGGATATGAACGATCTGGTCGAAATCTGGCGTTCGAAACCCATCCCCGAAGGCCCCATCGTTCTGCGCAAGGCCCTGCCCGAGCGCGTGAAGCTGGATGTTGTATCGCTGACCGCCTCGCTAAAAGCGCTGGACCCCGAATGCGCCTATAACTTCATGGCCGGTGAATCGCTGGGCGTTATGCCCATCAACCACGACGCCTACCTGTCGATCATCGAGGCACGCAAGTCCAAGATGTAAGCCAATTTTGGCACATTGCGCCGGGCCTGTATCGGGCCCGGCGCCCGTGTATTTACAGGAACGCCCCATGACAGATGCCACCGCCAGCGCCAGCGCGCTTTCGCAGCTGCAGGCCCATTATATTCAGCACATCCAGCGCAAACGCCTGTACAGCGCGATCATGCTGACAATTTTTGTGCTGTTGATGGTGTCGGGCTTTATGCTGGCCGACGACCGCAACGCCGGTGGCTTTTGGGCGGGCTTGCACCAGATTTTTGATTTCCCCGCCGAGGTGCTGACCGAGGCTGGTGAAAAGCTGGCAAATCTGCCGGGGCTGATGGTGAAATTTCTGCCCTCGCTGATCGAGACGCTGAACATCGCGGGCGCCTCTACGCTGATCGGGGCGCTGATCGCGGTTGTTTTGTCGCTGTTGTCGACCCGCGGGCTGGCGCGCTGGCCGCGGCTGGTGGGGGTGTTTCGCCGCAGCATGGATATCATGCGCGCCCTGCCGGAAATTGTGATTGCGCTGGTTTTGATCTTTATCTTGGGCGGTGGCCCGGTGCCTGCGATGATTGCCATTGCCTTTCACACCGCCGGGGCCTTGGGCAAACTGTTTTCCGAAGTCAATGAAAACGCCAGCCTGAAGCCCGTCGAGGGGCTACAATCGGTGGGGGCCACTTGGGGCCAGCGCATGTTGCTGGGGGTGCTGCCGCAAGTGGCGCCAAATTACCTCAGCTATGCTTTATTGCGCTTTGAGATCAACATCCGCGCCTCGGCGATCTTGGGCTTTGTTGGCTCGGGCGGCATTGGTTATGACCTGAAAAACGCCTTTAGCTGGGGTTTGGGCCGCTACGACGAGGTGGCCGCAATCTTTATCATCTTGTTCTTGACCATCGTCGCGGTGGATCAGTGCTCCAGCTATTTCCGCAACCGTATTGTAGAGGGGCGCTGACATGGCCGCGACCGATATCTCTTTGGCCCAGCGCGGGCAGGCAACCGTGCAGATCTTTCAGCGCCGGCGGATCATCAGCTTTGGCGTATTGCTGGCCGTTTTGGCCTATTTGACTTACGTTTTTTTCGCCTTCAACGTTCCGGGCCTGATGGAGCGGGCGCGCATGGATAACGCGGCTATTTTGGTGCGCGATGTCTATAGCTATAAAACCCATGTCACCCGCGACAACCGCAGCGGCGGCCTAAGCGTGGCCATCGAGGGCGAGCAAAAAGGCACCTACCCCGCAGGCATGTTGCCCGACTGGGTGGAAACGGCGGATGGCATTACCGATATCTCGCTGCCCGATGGGCATAGCGTGCGCTTCGCCCCCGAGGCGGTGGTCTATACCCACCCCGGGTTTGGGCAGATCACCGTTATTCCCAGCCGCAGCGGCATAGAACTGCGCCTGCCCCAAGGCCAAGAATTGCCCACATGGATCAACGCATCGAAAACCCGGGTGGCCATTACCACCGATGCCGGCCGCCTGACCGTTACCAAGGCCCGCACCGAGGTGTTTCGCTATTCTTTCGGGTGGGAATTGTTTTTCTTCACGCTGGACAGCCCGTTTTATGGCAAATCGCCCACTGAATTGCTGGGTTTAGCCCTGTCGGACGACCAGCTGCGCCCCGGCCAATCGAACATGGCGGCCATGGTCCAAGACATCTGGACCAACAAGATGTGGCGCCATGGCGATGTGGCTTGGGCCATTTTTGAAACCATCTTGATGGCCTTTCTGGGCACGATGGGGGCGGCCCTGATCTCGCTTCCATTGGCATTTTTGGCGGCGGCAAACTTCACCCCGCTGCGCAGCGTGCGCTTTGCCATGCGGCGGATATTCGATTTCGTGCGCGGGGTAGACGGGTTGATCTGGACAATCATCCTGTCGCGCGCCTTTGGCCCCGGCCCGATGACCGGCGCCTTGGCCATTTTGATCACCGATACAGGCAGTTTTGGCAAAATGTTCTCGGAAGCCTTGGAAAATGTCGATGACAAGCAGATCGAGGGCGTTGCCTCGACCGGGGCGAAAACCAGCCAGCGCTACCGCTTTGGCGTGATCCCGCAGATCACCCCGGTGCTGCTGAGCCAAGTGCTGTACTATCTCGAAAGCAACACCCGCAGCGCCACGGTGATCGGCGCCATCACCGGCGGCGGCATTGGCCTGCTCTTGACCCAAGCGATCATTACCCAGAAAGATTGGGAAGAGGTGGGCTATTACATCACCTTGGTGATTTTGATGGTGATGGCCATGGACAGCCTGTCGGGCTGGTTGCGCAACAAATTGATCAAGGGCGAGTAACCGTCATGCCACGTCTGGGCCAACAGCCGTTCATTCACCCCGATTGCCAGATCACCAACACCGAATTTGGCGCCTTCGTTGAAATTGGCCAAGGCAGCAGGGTGCAAAACAGCCGCTTTGGCGATTACAGCTATTGCGACCGCTATGCCGATATTGCCAATGCCGAGATCGGCAAATTCGCAAATATCGCGGCCTTTACCCGCATCGGCCCCACAGATCACCCCATGGCGCAGCCCAGCTTGCACCATTTCCTGTATCGTTCGGCCGATTATTGGGACGACACCACACCCGATGCCGCCTTTTTCGAACAGCGCGCCGCGCGCGTGGCCTTTATTGGCCATGATACATGGTTGGGCCATGGCGCGGTGGTGCGCCCCGAGGTGCGCATTGGCCATGGCGCGGTGGTGGCCTCGATGGCGGTTGTTACCAAAGATGTGGCCCCCTACACCGTGGTGGCTGGTATCCCGGCAAAGCCCATCAAACAGCGCTTTACCCCCGATATCGCCGAGCGGCTTATCGCGCTGGCGTGGTGGGATTGGCCCCACAGCGCGTTACGCGCCGCGCTGGAAGATTTTCGCGCGCTGCCCGTGGACGCATTTTTAGAAAAATATAGCGGCTAAAACCGGGCCAAGCCCCCGGCGGCAGCCCTATTCCGCCGCCATGCGCATGCTGGGCACCGCGCCCAACAGCCGCGCGGCGGCATTGCCCGCCAAATAGGCCAGCCGACCGCCGGCCACGGTGGCCTCGATCGCGCGGGTCTTTTCATTCATCACCACGAAATCGGCGCGCATGCCGCGCGACAGGCGGCCACGGTCGTGCAGGCCCAAAATATCGGCCGGGTTTTGCGAGATCAGCGCCCAAGCCCGCGGCAGGCTGCACAGGCCTTTGTCAACCAAGGCCCAAGCGGCCGCAGCCAAACACGGGTAGTGGTAATCAGATACCAGCGCATCGCATTGCCCACGCGCAATCAGGGTGGCGGCGGCCACATTGCCTGCTTGGCTACCACCACGCACCACGTTTGGCGCCCCCATGATCACCGGGTCGCCCATGGCTTTGGCGGCGGCGGCGGCGCTGACCGCTGTGGGAAATTCGGCAATTTGCGCGCCGATCATGCGAAACCGCTCGCGGGTGTCGCCATCGGGGTCGTCGTGGCTGCCATAATGCACGCCCATCCGGTCAAACGCCTCGGCCAAGGTGCACAAATGGCGCGCCACCTGTGGGGCCGTCTCGCTGGCGCGGCGCAGGGTGGCGCGAAACTCTTCCAGCGGGCGGCCATCGCGCCCGGCCCATGCGGCAAATTTTTCGGGCGCGGCCACGGCCATATCGATCGCTTCGGGCAAATGATTGTTGAACACGACGTAATCGATTTTGTGGCGCTCGATCGCGGCCAAAAACCGTTCGCGCGTGTCAGGCATATGGGTTTCAAGGCGCAATTGCAGGCGCAGATCGATCAGCGCATGGGGGCGGTAATCTTGCAGCGCCAGCATCACCGCTTCGGCAAAATCGGGCCCGCGCAAGCCGCCTTCCCAACTCCAGCATTGGGCCATATAGGCAGTGGTCACGCCATGCGCTGCGGCGTCGCGCTCGGTCGAGGCCAAAGCCGCACCCAAAGGCATGGGCGCCGAGGGGCGGGGCGCCACATGGCGTTCAAAGGCATCGCCATGCAGGTCAACGATACCGGGCAGCAGCAAATAGCCTGACATATCCACCTCGGGCAACGGGCCATAGGTGATACGCCCATTTTCAAAGGCCAGCGAACGCTGCTGCAATTCGCCATCACGCAACAGCGTGGCGCCCGTCAGGCGCAAAGGAGGAAGCATTGTCATTGTGTGAACCCTGCTCTGGTTTTGGGCAGCTTACAGGGCAATTGTATCGAATGGGTGACGCTGCAAGCAAAAGCTTAGTCGGGGCCAACAACCAAGGCCACACGCTCGCCCGCGAACCAAGTGGTGCCCAGTTCAAGGGGCACACCATCGGGCGTGGCATTCACCGCCACGCTGCGCAACAAAACATCGCCCTCGCGCAGCGCCAACAACGCCGCCTGTGCGGCGCTGGCCTTTTCGGCAGTGATGCGGGTGGACAGGCGCAGGTAATCGCCAATACCCAACTGCGCCAGCGCCTGTGTGATCGAAGGGTTTTCACCCAAGGCCTGCGCCATGCCGGGCAAACGCGCGGTGGGAAACAAGCTGACAAAATGCGCCATCACCGTGGCCCCGGCCAAAGATAACCCCTCGTAGGCCAGCACCATGGCGCCCGCCTCTATCCCCAACAAATGGGCTTCGCTGGCGTCGCATGGCCGTGGCTCTAGGCGCAGGATCTGGCGGTTGGGCAACCGCCCAGCCGCGCGGATATTTTGCGAAAACCGCACCCGCCGGCCAATGGGGTAATCGGTGGGCGCAGCCTGCACAAAAACGCCCGCGCCACGGCGGCTGCGCACGATGCCGCGCTCGGCCATATCGGCAATGGCATGGCGCACGGTATGGCGGTTCACGCCAAAGCGCAGCGCCAGCGCCGCCTCGGTGGGCAGTTTTTGGCCGGGCTGGTAGTGCCCTGCGGCGATGTCAGCCTCAAGCGTTGCGGCAATCGATTTCCAAAGCGGCGTGGGCATGAGTGTCACCAAAGTTTCACAAGACTTCGCTTGCCAGCGGCAGGGCTGGGGGCGTAATATTTGTCTAGTTGTATAGTAATTTGCAAAGGTGTCTAGGCATGACAACCACGCCCACCGCACATTCTGCCCCCCCCGCTGCTGAACGGCAGGCGTGGATGGCCGTATTGGCCAAATGCGCAGCCGGGCATTTGGCTGATTTGGCAGCCCCCCTAAGCGCCGCCCATCCCCACAGCTGGTTACGCCCACCCGAGGTGGGCGGCGTTATGGTGCGCGGGCGCGCCGGCGGCACCGGTGCGGCCTTTAATCTGGGCGAAATGACGGTCACCCGCTGCAGCCTGCAATTGGGCTGCGGCACGATTGGGCACGCCTATGTGCAAGGGCGCGATAAAACCCATGCCACCCACGCCGCGCTGATCGATGCGCTGATGCAAACCGGCCATGCCGCAACGGTGCGCGCTACGGTTTTGGCACCGCTAGAGGCGGCAGCCCAAGCCGCCCGCGCCCAGCGCGCCGCCCGCGCCGCAACCACCAAGGTGGATTTCTTCACCATGGTCCGAGGAGAAGATTGATGCAAAACACCGCGCTGACCGGCGGTTTTGAAAACGCCCCCGTAGACTCGGCCATCGCCTTTCGCGCCTGCCTCGAGGCGATGGCGCGCCCCGGCACCTTGCACCATCTGGATGGCGGGGCCGCCCCCGCGCCCTGCTCGGCCGCGGCAGCCACTGCGCTGCTAACGCTGTGCGACGCTGAAACACCGGTGTTTTTGGCCCCCAGCCACGACAGCCCCGACATGCGCCATTGGCTGGCCTTTCATATCGGCGCCAGCCTTGTCTGCCCCGAAGAGGCGATGTTTGCCTTGGGCACATGGGACAGCCTGCAACCGCTGTCACGCTTTGCCACAGGCACGCCGGAATACCCCGACAGATCCGCCACGCTGATCATCGAAATGCCCAGCCTATCGACCACGGGCGCACGGCTTAGCGGGCCCGGCATTGAAACCCATGCCCATCTGTCCCTGCCCTCGGTGGCCGAGTTTCAGCAAAACGCCCGGATGTTTCCATTGGGGTGGGACGCGCTTTTCACCTGTGGCCACCAGCTGGCCGCCCTTCCCCGCAGCACAAAGATCGAGGCACCCTGATGTATGTTGCCGTAAAGGGTGGCGAGCGCGCCATCGATAATGCCCATGCCTGGCTGGCAGAGGAACGCCGCGGCCCCAGCGACATTGCCGAGCTGAGCATCGCGCAAATTCGCCATCAACTGGCGCTGGCGGTGAATAGGGTGATGGCCGAAGGCTCGCTCTACGACCCGGATTTGGCGGCGCTGGCCATCAAACAGGCGCGTGGCGATTTGATCGAGGCCATTTTCCTGATCCGTGCCTATCGCACCACCCTGCCCCGTATCGGCCATTCGCACCCCATAGATACCGGCGCCATGGCCTGCGACCGCCGCATCAGCGCCACCTTCAAAGACCTGCCCGGCGGGCAGGTGCTGGGCCCAACCTTTGACTACACCCACCGCCTGCTGGATTTCAAACTGATGGCCGAGGGCCCAGCGCCAGCAGATGCCGATGCCGATGCCGCAGCTGCCAGCACCCAAACAGCCAGCCCCACACCGGCCCCGACC
>RFQY01000107.1 GCA_009924775.1 Paracoccaceae bacterium
GCGCTGGGGCGTTGGGCGCGTCACAGCGTGCAAATGGCTTGTGCGGTTGGGTTTGACACACGGGCAAACAGGCTGATGCGCATTTGCAGGGCGCTGCTTTCGGTGTTGCACACCAGCAATGTGCCGCTTTGCACATCGGCGTAAATCAGGCTCATGGGCAGCCATGCCAGCCCCAACCCGGCAACGGCCATGGCTTTCATCCCGGCGGTAAAAGCGCTTTCTGCAATCACCGGGCCTTTGTGGGCGCTATAGGCCGGGGCGCCCTGTTCCAGCATTTCGGCAAAAAAGCTGGTGGCAGGATAGCGGATGATCGGCACATTTTCGGGCACTTTGCCGGTGTCTGAAATGGCAAAGCGCAGGCTACCCCCCAAGACGGGCACCAGCCTGTCGCGGCCCCAGATGGCGCGGCTTACCCCGGCGCCAAAGGGCATTTCAACATCGCTGTCGCGTTCGTAGCACATCAGCACAGATGCCTCGCCGCTTAGAAATAGGGACAGGCAATCATTGTGATTGGCGGCGCGCACGCGAAAGGACACTTTCTCGAATTTTGGCCTGAGCGAGCCGATAAAATCTGGCAGGGCAGAAATCATCACCGAATGCTGGGCGGCAATCGTCAGCGTGGTGCGGGCCGGGTCATAGTTGGCGATGCGGCCACGCAATTCGCGCACATGGCCCACTAGGGCCTGCAATTCGGCGCTATTGGCCCGCAAAGCTGGCTCCAGCTCTACCCGGTTGGCACTGCGGCTTACGATGGGCCGGCCCAGCCAATGTTCAAAACTGCGAATTCGGCGCGAAAAGGCGGGCTGCGTCACATTGCGCCGCCGGGCCGCGCGGCTCATGTTGCCCTCTTCCAGCAAGATCAGCACATCGTCGAACAATGTCAGGTCCATCAGCGCCTCGCTCATACTTTTTGTTTGGGTAGTCAAACAAAATAGCATTTTTCATAGGATTCAAACTGCGTCTAGCCTGCACAACAAGTTGCATGGGAGAATTTGGATGAATCAGTCACTGCCCAACGAAGAGCTGGAGCACGCACAACAGGCGGGCCGGGCGGCTGCGCTGCGCAAAGATCTGGCAAGCGCGCTTGCCGGGTTTCCGCGTGTTCGGCTTGGGCATCTGCCAACCCCGCTAGAGCCGATGGACCGCCTAAGCGAGGCGTTGGGCGGCCCGCGGTTTTGGGTGAAACGCGATGACTGCACTGGGCTGTCTTCGGGGGGCAATAAAACCCGCAAGCTGGAATTTTTGATGGCCGAGGCCATCGCCGGTGGCGCTGATACTGTTATCACCCAAGGCGCCACGCAATCAAACCATGCCCGCCAAACGGCGGCGGCTGCGGCCAAGTTGGGGCTGGCCTGCCACATTTTGCTAGAAGACAGAACCGGATCGAATGACGCGCAATACACATTGAACGGCAATGTGCTGTTGGACCGGCTGCATGGCGCCAGCGTTGCCAAGCGCCCCGGCGGCGCCGATATGGCCGCCGAGATGGAGGCGCTGGCCGAACAGCTAAAGGCCAAGGGCGCCCACCCCTATATCATTCCCGGTGGCGGGTCGAACACCACCGGCGCCTTGGGCTATGTGAATTGCGCGCTGGAACTGAGCGAGCAGGCCGCAGCGATGGATCTGCAGATAGATGCGCTGGTGCATGCCACAGGCAGCTCGGGCACGCAGGCGGGGCTGGTGGCAGGGCTGGCGGCTTTGGCCTCGCCGATTTGGCTGTTGGGCATTGGCGTGCGCGCACCGCAGGAAAAACAAGAAGGCATGGTGTTTGATCTGGCCAAGCGCACGGCCGAGCGGCTGGGCTGTGCCGATGCGGTTTTGCGCGAGAATGTGCGCGCAAACTGCAATTATGTTGGGGCAGGCTATGGCATTCCCACCGAGGGGATGGTGCGCAGCCTACGCATGCTGGCCGAACTAGAGGGGCTGCTGTTTGATCCAGTCTATTCCGGCAAAGGGCTGGATGGGCTGATCGACCTGACCCGCCAAGGCGCGTTTGAGGGCATGAAAAACGTGGTGTTTTTGCACACCGGTGGCTCGGCCGCGCTGTTTGGCTACCCCGATGCCTTTGATCTGCCGGGCTATCAAACACACTAACCGCCTTGGCCCGCTGGGTACAAAGCCGGGCCAAAGCTGCACAGGGACAGACCAGATAAAGACCACCCCATAACACAAGGCCGCAACGCGGCGCACCTTGACACAGGAGAAGATGATGACGTCGAAATTGAAGCTATTGGCGCTGATGGGTGCCACCTGCATGCTGCCGTTTCAGGCCATGGCGGAAACCGTAAAGATCGGCGTTCCGTCGTGGACGGGCGCGCAGGCGATTGCCCATGTTCTGGGCGAGATTGTGACCTCGAAAATTGGCGGAACTGTGGAATATGTGCCGGGGAACAACGCCACTATTTTCCAAGCCATGGATCAAGGTAAGGGCGATATCGATGTGCACCCTGATGTTTGGTTGCCCAATCAGGAAAGTTTCACCAAGAAATATGTCGATGAAGAGGGCACCGTTACGCTGTCGTCCAACCCCTACGAGGGCAATCAGGGTTTTTGCGTGTCGAAAGATTTCGCCAAGGCTAATAACATCACCGACATTGCCGATTTGGGCCGCCCGGATGTTGCCGCGCTGATGGATAGCGACGGCAATGGCAAGGGCGAGATGTGGATTGGCGCGCCCGGCTGGGCCTCGGCCAATGTGAACGAGGTAAAGGTGCGCGACTATGGTTTGCTGGATTTCATCGAACCGATCCGCGCCGAAGAAGCCGTGAAAACCGCGCGTATCAAGGATTCGATCGCCAAGGGCGAAGGCTATGCGTTTTACTGCTATACCCCCCATGCGGTGTGGTACATGTTTGATATCGTCATGCTGACCGAGCCGAAATACGACCCGGCCAAATATGTTATGGTGCAGCCCTCGGATGATCCTGATTGGTACAATAAATCCAACGTGGCCAGCAAAGATGCGCTAAAACAGGTGCAAATTGCATGGTCGAAATCGCTGGCCAGCCGTTCGCCCGCGATTGCCGAGTTTTTCCAGAAATTCGCGCTGGATGCCGATGATGTCAGCAGCCTTGCTTATGAAATCAGCGCCAAAGATCGCGATCCGGCGGATGTGGCCAAGGATTGGGTTGCGGCCAATGCCGCGCGCGTTGATGCAATGCTAGGCCTGTAATCGCCACGCCAAAAACCGCCACAGCGCCCCCTTTTGGCGCTGTGGCATTTTATAAAACAGGGCAGCAAAATGACCGGCGATACAGTTATAAGTATCTCGAATGTGTGGAAGATATTTGGCGCCAAGCCCCAGATTGCCTTGCAAGCCATCCGCGAAAAGGGCCTGACAAAGGCCGAGGTGTTGGCCCAGTATAACGCCGTTGTTGGGGTGGCCGATGTCAGCTTGTCGGTGAAGCGTGGCGAAATTTTTTGTATTATGGGCCTGTCTGGCAGCGGCAAATCCACCCTTGTGCGCCATTTCAACCGCCTGCTTGAACCCACTGCCGGTAAGATCGAGATCGAGGGCACCGATGTTATGGCCTTGTCGCCCGCGGATCTGCAGGTGTTTCGCAACCGTAAAATTGGCATGGTGTTCCAGAATTTTGCGCTGATGCCGCACCGTTCGGTTTTGGATAATGTGGCGATGCCGCTGGAAATCCGCCAAGTGGCCAAAAACGAGCGCATGCGCCAAGCCGCCGCTATTTTGGATATTGTGGAATTGGGCGCGTGGGGTGCCAAATTTGCCCATGAATTATCCGGTGGCATGCAGCAGCGCGTCGGGCTGGCCCGCGCCTTGGCGGCCAACCCTGATGTCTTGCTGATGGACGAGCCGTTTTCGGCGCTGGATCCGCTGATCCGGCGGCAGTTGCAGGACGAGTTTATTCGCCTTTCGAAGATTTTGAAAAAAACCACCGTGTTTATCACCCACGATCTGGACGAGGCGGTGCGCATCGGCGACCGCATCGCCATTATGCGTGATGGCAAAGTGGTGCAAATGGGCACACCCGAAGAGATTGTTATGCATCCCGCCGATCCATATGTGGCCGATTTCGTGGCTGGCATCTCGCGGCTGAAAGTGGTGCATGCCCATGCGGTAATGCAGCCAATTTCAGGCTATACGACGGCGCATGGCCCTTTGCCCGCCGATTGCCGCCGCGTGCCCCCGGGCGAAACCCTGTCCAATCTGATCACCTACGCCATCGATGATACCGGCCCCATTTTGGTGGCCGACGCGGGCAAAGATCTGGGTGTGATTACCCGCGCAGATTTGCTGCGCACCGTCATTGAGGGAACCGAAGTGTCATGAGCGATCCGCAGTTCAACCCGCTTGAGGACACCCAAAGCGAGGCGGCATTGGCCTATGCCGAAGAGCGCCGCGAAAACATCCGTGTCTTTGTGCGCACCAACACCGCCTATTATATTCGCAATTTCGACCGTATCGGCGCCTCGGCCCGGTTTACCGCCACCTTCAACCTGTTTGCTGGCCTGTTTGGCCCGGTGTGGTTTGGCGCCCGGGGTCTTTGGGCATGGGCCTTGCCCTTTTTGGTGATCGAGGCGGTGGCCTTGGTGCAAATTGCGCGGGGGCTTTTTGGTGACTTGGCTGCAGATGCCATGGCGCGGATCGCCTCGATCGAAGGCACGCTGGAATTGCGGCGCAAGCAATTGGCTGCCGCCATCGAAAGCGGCTCGGACAAGGTGGATGTCTATCAGCGGGCGGTTGATTCACTGGCCGCAAATATTGGCGGCATCCGCGCCGAAGCCGATGCTTTGGCCGCCCAAGGCCCGAAAATTGCGTTGACGGGCTTGGGTATTTTGCTGGTTGCCAAACTGGCGCAGGCGGTGGTGGCCAATTGGGCGCTAGAGGCGCGGTTTTCCGAATGGCAGAGCAACCGCGCGGTACGCTCGGGCATGCCAGTGGCCCATATTGTGTTTAGTGCCGGGTTTATGGCGGCGCTGACCTTGGCCGCCATGGTGCATTACAGCTTTCCCGGCAAGATTTCGGTGCTGGGCACCTTTCCCACCGATCCCAGCCTGCGCCTTGGCGCGATTGAATGGGTCGAGGCCTTTTTCAACTGGGCGGTGCTGAATGGCGAGGCGCTGTTTGACACGATCACCTATGCCATCCGTCTGGTGCTGGACGCGCTAGAGCTGGTGTTTGTCAGCACCCCATGGGTGGTGGTGGCGGCGCTGATCGCGCTGCTGACATGGCTGACGGCGGGCGTGCGCACGGCGATTTATTCGGTGGCGTTTTTGTCCTATATGGGGCTGCTGGGGTTTTGGGAAAAAGCCATGACAACCTTGGCCTTGTTGGGCACCGCCGCCTGTCTGTCGATCTTAATTGGCATCCCCTTGGGCATGTTCGCGGCCCGCCGGCCCCGGTTTTATGCATTTATCCAGCCCATTATGGATTTCATGCAAACCATGCCCGCCTTTGTTTTCATGATCCCAGTGATTGCGTTTTTTGGCACGGGCAAGCCCGCAGCGGTGGTGACCACGATGATCTTTGGTGGCACACCGGTTGTGCGCCTGACCGTGTTGGGCCTGCGCGGCGTGCCCGAAAGCGTGCGCGAAGCGGCCATCAGTTTTGGCGCCAATAAATGGTATTTGCTGACCAAGGTCGATCTGCCCTTGGCCGCGCCCTCGATCAGGGCGGGGATCAACCAAACCATCATGCTTTCTTTGGCGATGGTGGTGGTGGCCTCGCTCATTGGCGCCAAGGGATTGGGCGAAGATGTGCTGGAAGCGCTGCAATATGCAAATGTCGGCCAAGGGATTTTGGCAGGGTTTTCGATCTTGTTTTGCGCGATGATCCTTGACCGTATCGTGCAGGGTGGGCGCCGGTGAACGCACTAGTTTTTGTGCATGGCTTCATGGGTGGCAGCGCGCAATGGGCGTTGCAGGCGCCTTTGGCCAAAGGGCGCGAGGTGGTGGCGCTGGACCTGCCCGGTTTCGGGCTGCGCGCGCACGAACCGGCCCTTGCCAGCATCGCCGACTATGGCGCGTGGGTGCTGGCAGAATTGGCGCGCTTGGGCCATGCGCAGTTTGATCTGCTTGGCCATTCCATGGGCGGCATGATCGCCCAAGAGGTGGCGCGCCAAGGCCCCGCGCGGGTGGGGCGGTTGATCCTTTATGGCACCGGGCCTGTCGGTGTGTTGCCCGGCCGGTTCGAGCCGATCGATACCTCGATCGCCCGCGCGCAGGCCGATGGGCCGCAGGCCACCGCCCGGCGTATTTCGGCCACGTGGTTTTTGCATGGCGAGGCTGCAGCGCAATACCCCGCCTGCGCCCGCGTGGCCGAATGCGCAGGCCTTGCTGCGCAGGTGGCGGGCTTGCGTGCCATGCAGGGCTGGAACGGCGAAGCGGCCTTGCCGATGATCTGCCACCCAACCTTGCTGATTTGGGGGGACCAAGACCGCACCTATCCTTGGGCACAGGTGCAGGCGCTGTGGCAGGGCATTGGCAACTGCCAATTGGCGGTGGTGCCGGGCTGCGCCCATGCGGTGCATATGGAATGGCCCGATCTATTCAATCAAATCGTCGCGGGCTTTTTGGCCAGATAGGGCCGCAGCTGCGCCGCTGGCAGCGGCAGGTCGCACGCGGGCACTGCGATGTCGGTAATCTGGCGGACGCGCCGGGCAAAGCGCGCTTGTGTGGCGCCAATTTGGTTTGGCGGGCTGCAGGCATGGATATTCATTCACACGACGAAGGTGCAAACCTGTCACTGATTGCGGGTTTAATGGCTGCGCAGGGGCTGTGCGTGCACTGGGATCAACAACCGCTAGAGGGGGGGCACGACCCGGCCTTTGGCACCGTGCGGTGGCGCACTATTTTCGATGCCGATCAAACGCCGGGCACCTCGGGCATGGTTGTGGGCGTGGCCGAATTTGGCCCCTGCGACAGGTTGCTGGCCCATCGCCACAGCGCCCCCGAGGTGTATCTGGGCCTTGAAGGCGAGGGCGTGGTCACGATTGCCGGCCAAGATCACCGCATGGCGCCGGGCGTGGCGCTGTTTGTGCCGGGCGATGCCGAACATGCCACAGTGGCCGGGCCTGCGGGCCTGCGGTTTTTGTATGTTTTTGCAAAAGATCGCTTTTCCGAGGTGCATTACACCTTTTCCCCCGCTTTAGGCCTTTAGAGCTGCCCTGCGCGCCCTAGCTATGGGGCGGGGTCAGGGGGCAGCGGATGAGTTGGAACAACAAGACAGGCAGCGCAAAGGTGCCCACCGGGCGCGCGCATAGGCTGTTGCGCTTCGGCGGTATGGCCACGGGCATTGCGGGCCGGGTGGCCGGGGCGGGGCTAGTGGCCTTGGCCGGCGGGCAACGGCCCGATCTGGCGCAGCTTTTGCTGACACCGCAGAATACACGGGCTTTGGCCGATGGCTTGTCGCATCTGCGGGGGGCGGCGTTGAAGTTGGGGCAGATGATCTCGATGGACAGCGGGGTGGTGTTGCCCGCCGAGCTGACGGCGATTTTGGCCAGCCTGCGCGATGATGCCCAGCCCATGCCCCCAAAGCAGCTGCAGATGGTGTTGAACGCCGAATGGGGCGCGGGCTGGCGCGCACGGTTTCAGCGCTTTGATGTGCGCCCTTTTGCGGCGGCCTCGATTGGGCAGGTGCACCGCGCCGTGGGGCTGGATG
This sequence comes from Paracoccaceae bacterium, assembly GCA_009924775.1. GTDB lineage: Bacteria > Pseudomonadota > Alphaproteobacteria > Rhodobacterales > Rhodobacteraceae > CAJXSO01. The sequence goes on from RFQY01000107.1 coordinate 7,628, forward strand.
GCACCGAGATGGCCATCAAGGTGCAATACCCCGGTGTGCGCCAAAGCATAGACAGCGATGTCGATAACATGGCCACCTTGCTGCGCCTGCCGGGGTTGGTGCCCAAAGACATGGATTTGGCCCCGCTTTTCGCCGAGGCCAAACGCCAATTGCACGCCGAGGCCGACTATCTGCGCGAAGCCCAGTATCTGGCGCAGTTTGGTCGCCTGTTGGCGGGCGATACCCGGTTTCAGGTGCCCCGACTTATCACGGAATTCAGCACGGGGCAGGTGCTGGCCATGGGCTATGTGGCGGGGGTGCCCATTGATGATCTGCGCGATGCCCCGCAAGAGCAGCGCAACCACGTGGCCACGGCCTTGATTGATCTGGTCTTGTGCGAATTGTTTGTCTTTGGCCTGATGCAGACCGACCCGAACTTGGCCAATTATCGCTATAACCCCGAAACGGGCGGTATCGTGCTGTTGGATTTTGGCGCAACCCAACCCATTGCGCCCACGCTTGTAGCGCAGTTTCAGGCCTTGGCCGGGGTGGCCTTGGGTGGCGATGCAGACCAAACCCGCGCGGCGCTGTTGGGGATGGGGTATATGGGCCCCGATACAGCCGCCCATCACCAAGCCCTTATTCAGCAGATGTTTGATCTGGCCACCGCCCCCCTGCGCCAAGAGGCCGTTTTTGATTTTGGCGCCACCGATCTGTTAGAGCGGTTGCGCGATATGGGCCTTGCCATCGGCACCGAGCGCGAATTGGCCCATGTGCCCCCGCCCGAAACCTTGTTTGTGCATCGCAAGATTGGCGGAATGTATCTACTGGCCACCACATTGCGCGCAAAACTGGCGCTGCGCCCGATTATTGCCGCCCATGCCACGGGCGCCTGCACGGTTTGACGTGGCGGCGTCACGCGGTTTCACCCTTGGCCCATCGCCGGAACGCCGCTTAGATGGGGGTAGGAAAAATATTAGGAAGGTGCAGGGATGGAACTGGAACAGGCCATGCAGGGGCGGCGCTCGATCAGGGGGTTTTTGGATAAACCTGTGCCCAAAGATCTGCTGGAAGAGATCATCGCCTTGGCCAATCGCGCGCCCTCGTCGATGAATACGCAGCCTTGGCACCTGCATGTGCTGACCGGTGCGCCGCTAGAGGCGGTGCGCCAGGGCAATACCGAACGTATGTTGGCAGGCATTCCACCCAGCCGGGAAATCGAAGATTATGCCGCCTACGACGGCGCGCACCGCGCCCGCCAGATCGAGATTGCCGTGCAGCTGTTTCAGGCGATGGGCATCGAACGCCACGACGCGGAACGCCGCCAAGATTGGGTGATGCGCGGCTTTCGCCAATTTGATGCGCCGGTTTTGGGTTGGCCCGATGACACGTTCGAGGCCAATGCCGTGGTGTCGCGCCGCCGCCCGGTGGAAAACGTGACCCGTTTCCTGGGCTTTGACGGCGCTTGAGGCCCGCATTACCAGCAGCGGACCGCTTGGGTGAAATGGGTGATCACGCAATCTGCCTGCACGGCCTTGGCATCGGGGCTGACCACGATTTTTGTCATGCTGTCAAAGCTTGGAAACTGGGTTGCGATCACGCGGTTTACCGCCGCGCGCTGTAGGGCGGTGGCGCGCTGGGCATAGCCCAGCCCCTGAACAGGGCTGCGGTTGGTCAACCATGCCTCGGCCATCATATTTGCGGCATCTTTTGGCTGGAATACCATGGTTTTTGCGCGTTTGGCATAAAGGCGTTTGGCAAAGGGAAATTCCACCGCGCTAATACTCTCTTGGCGCAGGGTGGCATAGGTGGTTTCGATGGTTTGCAGCGCCTCGGCCACCTGCGCGGTGTCAACCTCGCCCTGAAAATACAAAACGGCGCTGTCGCGGGAATATTCGCTCATCCAAGCGCTAAAGGCATAGGTGGCGCGCAGCTCGGTGCGCAGCGCGGTATGCAGGCGCGATTGGTCAGACACGCCCAAAACCGCCATGCCCAATTCGCGCTCTTCTTGGCTGGGGGCATAGTTTTTGGGCACCGGCCCGGCGACCAGAATATATGATTTCGCCAGCTTTGGGTCGTGCAGCAAAATGGTTTTGCCGGGGTAGCGCATGGCCAGAGGGGCATAATCTTTGCGCTTGTTTTGGGCGGGCAGGCCCTGCAAGGCGGCATCGATGGCTTGGCCTATTTCGGCGGCAGTGGCGGGGCCTGCAGCAAAAATGCCCAAATTACCATTGCTTAGGCTGCGGCGGTGCCAGTCTTTTATATCGGCGATGGTGATTTTGTTGATGTTTTCGGCGGGGGTTTTGCTGCGCACTTGTTTCAACGGGTGGTTGCCCATACCGGCCTCGCGCAGCGCACGCCAAGCTTGGCCGCCTGTCGTGGCCTGATCTTTCGTGACATTTTCCACGAAGTTGCGTTGCAGCCGTTTCAGCCACCTTTCATCGAACTTGGGCCGCGCCATAACGGCGTTCATCAGCTCGGCTGCGGGCACCATTTTACCTGCC
>RFQY01000108.1 GCA_009924775.1 Paracoccaceae bacterium
GCCACACCCAAGCCGATCAACACCGCATCCGACAGGGCGCAGGCCAAAACAACCGGCAACACATGGGCCCGCAACACGCCTTGGCGCAGCACAAATGCGTTTTGCGCCCCGATCGCCATAATCAGCGACAGCCCCAAACCGAACCCCGCCCAAACAGCGGAAAAATCATCAGCCTGCATCAGATGCCCCAAAAAAACAGCCCCGCCCAAAAAGGACGGGGCCAATATCTGCATGCCTGTCCCGCATGCCCATCAGCCTAAAGCTGAACCATGACCTCGTCGCTGGCTTCAAAATTGGTGGTGACGCGTTGCACATCATCGTCATCTTCCAGCGCATCGATCAGCTTCATCAGCTTTTGCATGCCCTCCAGATCCAGCTCGGTTGTGGTGCTGGGCTTCCACACCAGTTTGGTGCTTTCGCTTTCCCCAAGGCTGCTTTCCAGCGCGTTGGCCACATCGGCCAAATCGGTATCTGCGCACCAAATGGTGTGGCCATCTTCGCTGCTTTCCACGTCTTCGGCGCCTGCCTCGATCGCGGCTTCCATGACATGGTCGCTATCGCCCACACCGGCGCCATAGATGATCTCGCCCTTGCGTTCGAACATAAACCCAACCGAGCCAGTCTCGCCAAGGCTGCCGCCATTTTTGGAAAAGGTCGAGCGCACGTTCGACGCAGTGCGATTGCGGTTATCGGTCATCGCCTCGACAATCACCGCCACGCCATTGGGGCCATAGCCCTCGTAACGGATTTCTTCATAGGCATCACCCTCGCCACCGATGGCCTTTTTGATGGCGCGCTCGATGTTCTCTTTTGGCATCGAATTGGATTTCGCCTCTTTCACCACCAAACGCAGACGCGGGTTTTTTTCGGGATCAGGGTCACCCATCTTGGCGGCCACGGTGATCTCTTTGGACAGTTTCGAAAACAGCTTTGCACGAACCGCATCCTGCCGCCCCTTGCGGTGCTGGATGTTCGCCCATTTTGAATGGCCAGCCATATGCCGTTGCTCCTTGCAAGAAATGAGTTGCTTGTCTTTACAAAAGTGGCGCGGCGGGGGCAATGCTTTGCAAGGCCCAAAAGCACCCTAAAGCGGAAAGAAGACCGGCACCAACACCGAGGCCAATAGCCCCACGCTAAGGTTCAGCGGCACGCCAATGCGCAGAAAATCAGAAAACCGGTAGCCGCCCGGGCCATAAACCATCATGTTCGTCTGATAGCCAATCGGGGTGGCAAAGCTGCAGCTGGCCGCCAACATCACCGCCACCACCAAGGGGCGTGGATCCACCCCCATGGCCTGCGACAGCCCAATCGCCACCGGCGTCACCACCACCGCCACCGCGTTGTTGCTGATCATCTCGGTCAACAGGCTGGTCAGCAAATAGATCGCCCAAACAATCATAAAGGGCGCAAGCCCCTGCAACAGCGGCGCCACGGCATTCACCACCATCGCCACCGCGCCGGTATGCTCTAACGCGGCGCCAATCGCCAACATTGCAAAAATCAACGCCAGCAACTGCCCGTCGATAAAAGAAAAAGCCTCGTCAGCATCAATACACCGCGTCAGCAGCACCACCGCCACCGCAACCAGCGACAATGGCAAAATCGGTGCCACCCCCAGCCCCGCCAGCGCCACCACCCCAAAAAGCGCCATCACCGCAATCGGCGCATGGCCGCGCCGGAACGCCCGCGCCGAGGGCTGGCTGACATCCACCATCTGCATCTCTTGCGACAGGCGCTGAATATCGGCCGGGGCGCCCTCTAGCAACAAAGTGTCGCCCACACGCACCACCAGATCATCCAATTGTCGGCCAATATTCTGGTTACGCCGATGCACCGCCAACGGATACACGCCAAAGCGCCGGCGCAGGCGCATCGCGCCCAAATTGCGGCCCACCATCTTGCAGCCCGGGGTGATCAGCACCTCAACCGTGGTCGTCTCGACCGCGCTGACCTGATCGACCCGGCGCAATGATTTGTTGTTTTGCAAGCTCAGCAATTCGGTCATCTGCGTGCGCAGCACCACCCTGTCGCCGATTTGCAAAACCACATCGTTCAAATTGCGCCGCAAGGATTGATCGCCGCGCACCACATCCACCAACCGCACCCCATCGCGTTTGAACAGCTGCACCCCCATCACCTCGCGCCCAATAAGGTTCGAGTCTGGCGGAATGACCGCTTCGGTGAAAAACTTCATCTTCGAGCGGTCCGATAGCATGGCCGCCAAACTGTCGCGCTCGGGCAACAGCAAGGGCCCCAAAACCGCCAAAAACACCATGCCCCACACCACCAAAATGGCCGCCAAGGGGGTTACTTCGAAAATCGAGAACTCGGCCAATCCGTTGGCCCGCGCCACCCCGTCCACCAACAGGTTGGTCGAGGTGCCCACCAATGTCAGCGTGCCCCCCAACACCGCCGCATAGCTGAGCGGGATCAACAGCTTGCTGGCACGCACCCCCAAACTGCGCGACAGCTGCACAAACACCGGGATCATCACCACAACAACCGGGGTATTGTTCATCACCGCCGAGGCCAAAATCACAAAGCCCAACAAAAACGCAATCGCCAGCTTTGGCCGGCGGCGCGCATGCGCATCGGCAAACCCCATTAGCGCGTCCAAGGCACCCGTGCGCACCAAGGCCCCCATAACGATGAACATCATCACAATGGTCCATGGCGCGGGGTTTGCCAAAACCGCCAAGGCGCGATCATAGGGCAACAACCCCATAACCAACATCACCCCGGCACCGCCAATGGCCACAACCTCGGTGGGGTACCATTCCTTCACAAACATCACAAACATCGCCAAAACCACAGCCAGCGCCACCAAGGCCTGCCCCGTTTGCGACAATTCGATCAGCTGCATCGCTTACACCACCCTAAAACCAGGCCTCGCCCGATGCGCACCCTAGCGCGCGCTTGGGCCTGCCTGCGCCAGCCGCCCGCCCACACGCACCATATGCACATCCACCGCCAACCCAGTGCGATCGTCGGTTTCCACAAACACCCCGCTCAACGTGGCCTCGCCCGTGGCCGGGGTGAACCGCCCCTTGCCCATGCCGGTCACAAACCGGCGCAAGGGTTCGGCTTTTTCCATGCCAATGACCGAATTATAATCGCCACACATGCCCGCGTCGCTTTGAAATGCGGTGCCCGCCGGCAAAATCTGGGTGTCGGCCGTGGGCACATGGGTATGGGTGCCCACCACCAAACTGGCCTTACCATCGCAAAAATGCCCCATGCCCATTTTTTCCGATGTCGCCTCGCAATGCACATCCAAAACGCTGGCCTGCACCATCCCACCCAACGGATGGCTGCGCACCACCCCCTCGACCGCAGAAAACGGGTCGTCAAAGGGACGCTTCATAAACACTTGCCCCAGCACCTGCGCCACCAGCACCTTGCGCCCGCGCGCATCCTGAAACACCCGGTGCCCCCGCCCCGGCGCGCCCTTGGCAAAATTCATCGGCCGCAAAATACGCGGCTCGGTTTCGATGAATTGCAACATATCGCGCTGGTCAAACGCATGATCGCCCAAGGTCACACAATCGGCCCCAGCCGCCAGCAGCAGCTTGGCGTGATCTGCACTTAGCCCCGCGCCATTGCTGGCATTTTCACCGTTCACCACCACGAAATCCAGCCGCCACTCGGCGCGCAACCCCGGCAAACGCTCGCTTATCGCGGCGCGGCCTGCCCGCCCCATGACATCACCTAGAAACAACAGCCTCATCTCAGCCCATCTCCCCGCCGGCCCGGCCTTCATCTTGCCCCAAATACTCAAACACCGCGCCCACCATCAGGCTGGGGCGGTGTTGGGGCCGTGCTGTCACAGGTTTTCGGGCTGCGGCATGCCCAGCACATGATAGCCCCCATCCACCCGGATAATTTCACCGGTGGTGCAGGCGCCAGCATCCGAGATCAGATAAACCGCCGTGCCGCCCACCGCCTCCAGCGTGGCATTGGCGCGCAAGGGCGCGTTCATATCGGTGTGTTTATAGGTCTTGCGCGCGCCGCCAATGGCGGCCCCTGCCAGCGTTTTCATCGGGCCGGGGCTGATGGCGTTCACCCGCACGCCCTCGGGGCCCAGATCGTTGGCCATGTAGCGCACGGTTGCCTCTAGCGCGGCTTTGGCCACGCCCATAACGTTGTAAAAGGGCGTGACGCGGTTCGAGCCTTGATAGCTAAGGGTCAGCACCGTGCCCCCCGCTTTTACCAGCAATGGATGCGCCCGACGCGTCACCTCGATCAGCGAATAGCACGAGATATCCAGTGAATTTTTGAAATTGGCCCGGCTGGTATTCATAAACCGGCCGGTCAATTCGTTTTTGTCGGAAAACGCGATCGCGTGCACCAGAAAATCCAAACTGTCCCAGCGCGCGCCCAACTGGGCAAAGGCCGCATCCAACGAGGCGTCATCGGTGACATCCACATCCACCATGAAATCCGAGCCGACAGACGCCGCCAAGGGCGCCAAGCGCTGGCCAAAGGCCTCTCCTTGATAGGTAAAGGCCAGTTCGGCCCCTGCCTCGGCACAGGCCTTGGCAATCCCCCACGCGATCGAGCGTTCGTTGGCCACGCCCATCACCAAGCCGCGTTTGCCGCTTAACATTCCGGTCATGGCTTACCCCCGATACCGCGACAAAATCATCGAACCGTTGGTGCCGCCAAAGCCAAAGGAATTGGTCATCACCGAATCCAGCCCCGCGTTTTCCACCAAAGAGGTGGCAATTTCACCAGGCGCAATGGCCGGATCCAGCGTTTCCACGTTGATAGAGGGGGCGATGAAATCATGTTCCAGCATCAACAGGCAATAAATCGCCTCTTGCGCCCCGGTGGCGCCTTGGCTGTGGCCGGTCATCGATTTGGTCGAGGAAATCAGCGGCGTGCTGCCTTGGCCAAAGACGCGGCGCACCGCCTCTACCTCGCCCACATCCCCCACCGGGGTCGAGGTGCCATGGGCATTGATATAGCTGACTTTGCGATCGCTGCCCAAACCCGCCAGCGCAATGCGCATGGCGCGTTCGCCGCCCTCGCCGCTGGGGGCCACCATGTCATGGCCATCCGAGGTGGCGCCATACCCCGTGACTTCGGCATAGATCTTGGCGCCACGCGCCAGCGCATGGCTAAGCTCTTCCAGCACCACGATGCCACCGCCACCGCCAATAACAAACCCATCGCGATTGGCGTCAAAGGCGCGGCTGGCGCGCTCGGGCGTGTCGTTATATTTCGACGACATCGCGCCCATCGCATCAAACAGGCACGACAGCGTCCAATCCAACTCTTCGCCGCCACCGGCAAACATCACGTCTTGCTTGCCCAGCATGATTTGCTCTGCCGCATTGCCGATGCAATGCAACGATGTGGAACAGGCCGAGGTGATGGAATAATTGACGCCTTTGATCTTGTAGGCGGTCGAAAGGTTGGCCGAAATCGTGGATGACATGCATTTTGGCACGGCAAAGGGGCCAATGCGCTTGGGGCTGCCTGCGTTTAGCACCACTTGGTGGGCGGCCAGCATGGCGCTGGTCGATGGCCCGCCCGATCCGGCCACCAGCCCCGTGCGTTCGTTCGAGATATCCGCCTCGGTCAGGCCGGCATCAGAAATGGCTTGGCCCATGGCGATATAGGCATAGGCGGCACCCGGCCCCATAAAGCGCAGCGTGCGCTTATCCACATGCTCGGCCACATCCAGCTTGATATCGCCCGCCACTTGGCTGCGAAACCCATGTTCTTGCATGGCAGCATTGGCGGTGATACCCGATTTGCCCGCTTTCAGGGCGCCCAGCACCTCTTCAGCGTTATTTCCGATCGACGATACAATCCCCAAACCGGTGACAACAACACGACGCATTGGCGCCTCCCTTACAGTCTTTCAGCCTGTGTAAGACAGGCAGAAAGGCGGGGCAAGCGGTTAAGGCCGCGCAAAAACGGGCCACGGGCGGGCCCGCCCATGGCTTAGCTTTCGCTCAGCGCCACTTTCATGTCTTTGACTTGGTAGATCACCTCGCCATCGGCCTCGACGATGCCGTCGGCCACGCCCATGGTCAGGCGGCGGGTTTGAATGGCTTTGGTAAAGTCCACCTTATAGGTCAGCATTTTGCGGTCGGGCCGCACCATGCCGGTCAGCTTCACCTCGCCCACACCCAAAGCATAGCCGCGCCCCAGCCAGCCGCGCCAGCCAAGGTTGAAGCCGGTCAATTGCCACAGACCATCAAGGCCCAAGCAGCCCGGCATGATGGGGTTGCCGGGAAAGTGGCAGTCGAAAAACCACAAATCTGGGGTGATATCAAATTCGGCCACCACATGGCCCTTGCCATGCAGGCCACCATCGCCCGAAATTTCTGTGATGCGATCCATCATCAACATGGGCGGGGCGGGCAATTGCGCATTGCCGGGGCCGAAAAGCTCGCCACGGGCGCATTTCAACAGGTCGTCTTTGTCAAAGCTGCTCGGATATTGGGCCATTACAGCGGGTTCCCTTTGCTATCGGTTTGGGCTGACTTATCACCCCGATCCCCCCCGCCGCAAGCCTGCCGCGACCATCGGGCACGGCAAATGCATCCCCCTATTTGGGGCTGCGTCAGGTTTTCATTTGAAATTCACCGCGCCCGCGCCCTATATTGATCGTCAAGTCAAGGAAATGTTGAAATGACCACCACAGACGAACACATGAAGCGCGGAACAGACTGGTTGTCGAAAGGGGGCCTGCGCCCCACGCGGCAACGCGTGGCGCTGGCATGTTTGCTGGTGGGCGATGGCGAGCACCGCCATGTCACCGCCGAAAGCCTGTATAGCGATGCGCGTGACAGCGGCGAAAGCGTGTCTTTGGCCACGGTCTACAACACATTGCGCGCCTTTTGCGAGGCGGGGCTAATGCACGAGGTCACGGTGGATGGCACGAAAAGCTATTTCGACACCAACACCCATGACCACCCCCATTTTTTCTGGGAAGATACCGGCGTGTTGATGGATGCGCCCACCGATCAGCTGGAAATTGCCCGTCTTCCACAGGCACCGGCTGGTGCTGAAATTGCCAGCGTCGATGTGGTGATCCGCCTGCGCCGGGCATAGGCCGCGCGCGGCCCTACCCGGCAGCGGTTACGCCTCTAGCAATGCCAAAGCGCGCTGAAACAGCGCAGGGTCGACATTGCCGCCCGTGGCCACGGCCACCACGCTATCGCCTTCGATTTTCTCGCTGTGAAACAGCGCGGCGGCCAGCGCCACGCAGCCACCCGGCTCGACCACAATTTTCAGCCGCGCCCATGCCAGCGCCATGGCACGCAGCACTTCGTCTTCGCGCACCACCAGCCCCGGCCCGCACAGGCCCTGCATGATGGGAAAGGTCAGCTGCCCCGGGCTGGGCGTGACGATGGCATCGCAAATACCACCCGACGGGGTGGCGTTGGTTTCGATCTGCCCGCTTTGCAGCGAACGCGCGGTATCGTCAAAGCCCTCTGGCTCGACCGGGCGCACCAAAAACTGCGGGGCATCGGCGGCCAAGGCCAAGGCAATGCCAGATGTCAGCCCGCCACCGCCACAGCACACCAGCACCTCGGCAGTCTCGATGCCCAATTCCTCGGCTTGGGCGGCAATTTCCAGCCCCACCGTGCCTTGGCCCGCGATCACCTGCGGCTCGTCATAGGGCTTGATCAATGTCAGCCCCTTTTCGGCGGTCAAGCGCGCACCTATCTCTTCGCGGCTTTCGCCCCCCGCGCGATCATAAAGCACAACCTCGGCACCATAGGCGCGGGTATTGGCAATTTTCATCGCGGGCGCATCGGCTGGCATGATAATCGTGGCCGCCACCCCGTGCATACGCGCAGCCAATGCCACGCCTTGCGCGTGGTTGCCGCTGGAAAATGCAATCACCCCCCGCGCGCGCTGATGGGCCGGCAGCGCCGATACAGCGGCAAATCCGCCGCGAAACTTGAAACTGCCAGTATGCTGTAAACATTCCGCTTTTACCAAAAGCCGCCGACCAGCGATTTGGTCTAAAAACGGCGAGCTCAGCATGGGCGTTACCCGCTTTTGCCCCACCAAACGGGCATTTGCGGCGCGGATCATGTCGATATTCATTTTGCGTCTCCGGCGGCTATTGCCCGGCAAGGGTGGGAATGGCGGATAGATCTTGCAGCACAAAATTTGGCTGGCCCGGCAGCCGGTCTACCGGCAGGCCCGCCCGGTTGACCCACGCGGTGACAAACCCATAGCTGGCCGCCGCCGCCGCATCCCAACCGTTCGAGGACACAAACAAAACGTGGTGCTTGGCCACGCCAAAGCGCTGCAAAACCATGTCATAAACCTGCGGGGCAGGTTTGAAGACGCCCACGCTTTCAACCGACAAAACATCATCCAACACATCGGCCAAGCTGGCCGATTGCACCGCACCTTGCAGCATATCGGGGCTGCCATTGGACAAAATCGCGGTATTCATACCGGCCGCTTTCAGGGCGCGCAGCATCTCGGGCACCTCGGGGTAGGCCTGCAGCTGCCAATAAAGCGAAAGCAACCTCTCGCGCAGCGCGGCGTCGTCTGACAGGCCGCGCAGCTCTAGCGCCCAATCCAGCCCGTCTTGGGTGACACGCCAAAAATCGGTGTGCTCGCCCGTCACCGCGCGCAGCCAACTATATTGCAGCTGCTTGGCGCGCCAGTCTTCGGCCAGCTGTGGCCAGATCTGCGCCAGCTTTTCGCCCCCCGGTTCCGCGGCGGCCTGCCGGGCGGCGGCGGCCACGTCAAACAATGTGCCATAGGCGTCAAACACGCAGGTGGTAATTGCCATATATTGTCTCCCGTTCGGAAAATCAGACTGGCACGGCCAAGCACCGGGGAAAAGGGCAAAAATTAGGCAAGCACCGGGTTGTTTGCATGCCCCCCCCGAATAAGCTAGGCTGGCCCAACACCCGAGAACCCATGCGCCGCGTGGCCTCAGCAACCCACCCTGAAAATCACAGGACTTTTTATGACGCAGGTAAAACCGGGCGATACCGTCCGCATTCATTACACCGGCACCCTTGCGGATGGCTCGACATTTGACAGCAGCGCAGGCCGTGACCCGCTGGAATTTACCGTTGGTTCAGGCCAGATTATTCCCGGCCTAGATATCGCCCTGCCCGGCATGGCGGTGGGCGATAAAAAAGTGGTCGAGGTGCCCTGCGCCCAAGCCTATGGCGAGGCCGATCCGAACGCCCGCCAAGCCGTGCCACGCGCCGAAATTCCCGCCGATATCCCGCTGGATCTGGGCACGCAATTGCAGGTGCAAACCCCCACAGGCCAAGTGATGCAGGTGGTTGTGGCCGAAGTCACCGATACAGAGGTAACGCTGGATGCCAACCACCCGCTGGCAGGGCGCGATCTGACCTTTGCCATCGAGCTGATGGATATCGTTCAGTAAAGCGACGTTTCAGGCAGGGCCATCCCGCGCCCTGCCTGTTATTTTGCGCCATGACCCGGCGCCCGCCTTGGGCGGCATAGCGCGGGCCTTGCCAAAGATCTTGACCCGCCTGCAATGCTTGGGCATGTGCTGGCTCATGATGATTTACAAAATATTCCGCGCCCAAGAATGGGCAGATATGCAGGCCGCAGGCGAAACCCGGGGGGCGCCCGTGGATTTGGCCGATGGCTATGTTCATTTCTCAACCGCCCAGACCGTGGCGGAAACCGCGGCCAAGCATTTCGCGGGCGAAGATGGGCTGGTTTTGCTGGCCTGTGACAGCGCCGCCATGGGCCAAGACCTGCGTTGGGAACCCTCGCGCGGGGGGGCTTTGTTTCCCCATCTCTACCGCATGTTCCGCATGGATGATGTGGCATGGGCCAAACCCCTGCCGCTGCAACAGGGCCAGCACGTGTTCCCGGAAGGTGTTTTATGCAACTGATCGAGCGTCTAGGGCTGGCTGCACTGCGCCAGTTTGACCCTGAAACCGCCCATGGGCTGGCCCTAAGGGCGCTGCAGGCAGGCTTGGCCCCGCTGCCGGGGCCTATCACCTCGGCCCGGCTGGCCACGCAGGTGGCGGGCATAGCCCTGCCCAACCCGGTGGGATTGGCCGCAGGTTTTGATAAAAACGCCACCGCGCTTGCGCCGCTGGCACGCGCCGGTTTCGGCTTTGTCGAGGTGG
>RFQY01000109.1 GCA_009924775.1 Paracoccaceae bacterium
AAGAGCAATATTTGCGCGCCTTGGGGGCGGCGCAAATCGTGGCCCGCGATGGCCTAACCGAGGTGACGCGCAAGCCGCTTGAGGCGGAAACTTGGGCGGGCTGTGTTGATGCGGTGGGCGGTGCCATGCTGGGGCGGGTGCTGAAACAAATGCATTATGGCAGTTCGGTGGCCGCCATTGGCTTGGCTGGTGGCGCCGCGATCGAGGGGGCGCTGATCACCCCCTTCATCTTGCGCGGCGTGAACCTTTTGGGGATCGACAGCGTGATGCAGCCCTTTGAAAACCGCAAACGCGCTTGGGCGCGCTTGGCCGCTGACCTGCCGATGGAAAAGCTGCATAGCATGGTCCAGATGGCCGCGCTGGCAGATTTGCCGGGCCTTGGCGCCGATATTCTAAAAGGTCAGGTTAAGGGCCGCGTTGTTGTGGATGTGAACGCCTAAAACCGGCACCGTGCGCCCCCAGCGGGGCGCCTGCCAACAGATAAAGGGGGGTGGACATGGGTGCCTTGGATTTGAATTTCGTGCGTAGCCAATTTCCGGCCTTCGCCGAGCCCACGCTGCAGGACCAGGCGTTTTTTGAAAACGCCGGTGGCTCTTACACCTGCCAACAGGTGATCGACCGGCTGACGCGGTTTTATCACCAGCGCAAGGTGCAGCCCTATGGCCCCTATGCCGCCAGCGCCTTGGGCGGCGCCGAGATGGACGAGGCGCGTGCGCGCCTTGCCGCCCTGATGGGGGTGGATACAGACGAGCTGTCTTTTGGGCCGTCAACCACGCAAAACACCTATGTTTTGGCGCAGGCCTTTCGCCAAATGCTGCAGCCGGGCGAGGCGATAGTGGTAACGAACCAAGATCACGAGGCCAATACCGGCCCGTGGCGCCGGCTGTCCGAGGCGGGCATCGAGATACGCGAATGGCAGATCGATCCGGAAACCGGCCGCCTGAACCCCGATGATTTGGCCAATTTGCTGGATGAAAACGTGCGCCTTGTGTGCTTTCCCCATTGCTCGAACGTGGTGGGTGAAATCAACCCGGTGGTGGAAATCACCGCGCTGGCTCATGCGGCGGGCGCGTTTGTCTGCGTCGATGGTGTCAGCTATGCGCCCCATGGTCTGCCAGATTTGGGCAGTATGGGCCCTGATATCTACCTGTTTTCCGCCTATAAAACCTATGGACCACATCAAGGTATCATGGTGATACGGCGGGCCTTGGGCCAGATGCTGCCCAACCAAGGGCACTATTTTAACGCGGACGTTCTTTACAAGCGCTTTACCCCCGCCGGGCCCGACCATGCGCAGGTGGCGGCCTGTGCAGGCATGGCCGATTATATCGATGCGCTGGCCGCCCATCATGGCATCACTGGCGATGCGGTGGCGCGGGGGCAGGGGGTGCATGACATGATGCGCGCCCACGAAGTGGCGGTTTTGCAGCCGCTTATGACCTATCTGGCCAGCAAAAACAGCATTCGCGTGCTTGGCCCGCGCGCGGCCCATCTGCGTGCGCCCACCGTGGCCATTGATGCGCGCCAGCCCGCCGCCCCCTTGGCCCAGAAATTGGCGGCGCGCGGTATTATGGCGGGTGGGGGTGATTTTTATGCGGTGCGCGCGCTGCAGGCCCATGGCATCTACCCAGAGCAAGGCGTGCTGCGGCTGAGCTTTGTGCATTACACAAGCGCCGATGAGGTGGCAAAGCTGATCACCGCCTTGGACGACATTCTTTAACGATTTCTTTAATCCGGCCCGGCCTAGGCCACGTATCCTAATAAAAACACGCGGAGCGGGACGTGCCGGATCATTCACCCATTCTTTTGTGGCTGCGGCGTGACCTGCGGCTGGCCGATCACCCTGCCTTGCACGCGGCCTGCGCCACCGGGCGGCCGGTGATCCCGGTGTTTATCCGCGATGAAGCAGTGGATGATTTAGGGGCGGCGCCCAAATGGCGCTTGGGTCTGGGGCTGTCGCATTTCGCGCAGCGTTTGGTGGGGCTGGGCAGCGCGCTTGTGCTGCGCCACGGCCCGGCGGAACAGGTATTGGCACAGTTGGTGGCCGAAACCGGCGCCACCGCGATTTACTGGAGCCGCCTTTACGACCCGCAGGCACAGGCGCGCGATAGTGCGGTGAAAACATGGGCGCGCGGTTTGGGATGCGAGGCGCGCAGTTTCGGCGGGCATTTGATGTTCGAGCCATGGACCGTGGCCACCAAAACCGGCGGTGAATACAAGGTTTACACCCCCTTTTGGCGCGCCGTGCGTGGGCGCGAGGTTGATCAGCCCTTGCCCGCGCCGGGGCGGATACCCGCACCCAAGACATGGCCGGGCAGCGACGCCTTGGACAGCTGGCAGCTGGGGCGTGCCATGCGGCGCGGCGCAGAAGTGGTGGCCCCCTATTTGCGCCTTGGCGAGGCGGCGGCCTTGGCACGGCTGGCAGAATTCGTGGATGGGCCGATCGCCCGCTATGATGCCCTGCGCGACATACCTGCCGCGCCCGGCACCTCGGGGCTGTCGGAAAATTTGGCGCTGGGGGAAATCAGCCCGCATCAATGCTGGCATGCTGCGCTTGGGGCCTTGCAACGGGGCGTGGCCAGCGCTGAGACCTTCATGAAAGAGCTGGTGTGGCGCGAATTTGCCTACCATCTGATGTTTCATACGCCCCGCTTGCTGACGCAGAACTGGAAAGCAGAATGGGACATGTTCCCATGGAACCGCGATGCCAGCACGCCGCAGGTGCAGGCATGGATGCAGGGGCGCACCGGCGTAGAGTTTGTGGATGCGGCCATGCGCGAAATGTATGTCACGGGCCGTATGCACAACCGCGCCCGCATGATTGTGGCAAGCTATCTGTGCAAGCACCTGCTGAGCCATTGGCAAATTGGGCAAAACTGGTTTGCACAATGCCTGATCGATTGGGACCCGGCGGCCAATGCGATGGGCTGGCAATGGGCTGCGGGCAGTGGCCCTGATGCCGCGCCCTATTTTCGCGTGTTCAACCCCGATGGCCAGCGCGACAAGTTCGACCCAGATCGCCGCTACATCCGCCGTTGGATTGCCGAAGGGCAGGGCCAGCCGCCGGCAACGGCCTTGGCCTATTTCGACGCTGTGCCACGCAGCTGGCAATTGGACCCGCAGGCGCGCTACCCGCGCCCGGTTGTGGCGCTGGATGTGGGGCGTAAGCGCGCGCTTGAGGCATACGCCGCCGCAAGATATGCTGCCGAGGATAATAAAGGGTAAACGCGTTGGCATGGCCCAACCCCAGATCCCAGCCTGCCGCCTTGGGCTGGGGATTATAATAATAACTGAGGAAGGTAAGATCTAAAGATGACGCTTGTAGAACATCAGGCACAGGCCGAAAAAGACCAGCGCCAAGGGCTGCCCTTTATGCTGCGCAAGGCAATCACCATGGCCGAGCCGGGCATCCCTGGGCGTTTGCAATTGCGGCTTTGGGATGGGCGGCAGGTTGTGATCGGCAATGGCAAGCCCGGTCGCGTCAGCGACATTACCGTGCATAACCCAAAACTGTTTTCGCGGCTGTTCAGCGAGGGCTGGCTGGGCTTTTCCGAGGCCTATCTTGAAGGCTGGTGGAGCACCGATGACCTGCAAGGTTTCGGGCCAAGAAAGCCTAGAGGCGGCGCAAACCCGCAAATATGCCAGCATGATCGACCAGATGGGCGCCCAGCCGGGCGATCATATCTTAGAGATCGGCTGTGGATGGGGTGGGTTTGCCGAATATGCCGCCAAAGAGCGGGGCATGCGTGTTACGGGTTTGACCATTTCCAAAGAGCAGTTGAAATATGCCCAAGAACGCATTGAAAAGGCAGGTGTTTCGGATCTGGTTACCCTAAAACTGCAAGACTATCGCGACGAGCGTGGCACCTATGATGGCATTGCCAGCATCGAAATGTTCGAGGCGGTTGGCGAAAAATATTGGCCAATTTATTTCAAAACCGTGTTCGAGCGGCTAAAGCCCGGCAAAACCGCCACGTTTCAAATTATCACCGTCGAGGATGCGCGCTTCGAGGCGTATCGCAACGAGGTGGATTTTATTCAAAAATACATCTTCCCCGGTGGCATGCTGCCCAGCCCCACGGCACTGCGCCAACAGGTGCAGCGGGCGGGGTTGCAGGTGGTGCGCTCGATCGAGTTTGGCAAAAGCTACAGCCAAACCCTGCGCCGCTGGCACGATACGTTCAACGCGCGTTGGCCGCGGATCGAACCAATGGGGTTTGACGCGCGCTTTCAGCGGATGTGGAACTTTTACCTCACCTCTTGTGCTGCAACCTTCGAACATGGAAACTGCGACGTGACGCAGTTAACTGTTACGAGACCTGTATGATTTATTCGTTCTCCCGCCTGTTGCTGGCTGCCGGTTTTGCCACCACCGCCCTTGTGGCCAGCGTATTTGTGCAGGGCCTAATGCCCGCAGAGACCGTGTTTGGCCTGTTTTTGCCCGTTAACATCGGGCTGGGCGCGGTTTTGGGCTTTGTGTTTTTGGGCAGCCGCGTGGGGCAAGGCTATGGTGCGGCGCTGGGTGTGGGGGTGACGGCGGCGGCGCTGTTGCTGTTTTGGGCGGTCTGCCTGCAGGCGCTTTGGGCGGTTTTTGAAAAATCGCTGGGGGGCGTGTTTCCCAGCTTGAACAGCGCGCTGAGCGATATTGCCGAACATGCGATCGCCTACGCGGGCTTGCCCACACAGCCTTATGTGCTGGCGGTGGTTGGTGGGGGCGGGGTTTTCTGCGCCCTCTTGGCCGAGGCAATGGTGCGGGTTTTTGGGCGATAATATTTTCCTATATGGCACCCTGCGCCACCTTGATTTGCTGGCCGTGGTGGCGGGCACGGGCGATTTGGCCTTGGCCGATGCCACATTGCCGGGCTACGCGGTGGCGCGCGCGCCTGGCGGGGCCTATCCGCTGATTGCCCCGCAACCCGGCACCCAGGCGCAAGGCCTATTGCTTATGGATATCCCCAGCCAAGCCCGGGCGCGGTTGGATTATTACGAACTGGCCTTCGGCTATCGCTTGGCCGAGGTGTCTGTGCGCACAGCGCAAGGGGCGCAATCTGCCTTGGCTTATTTTCCGCCCGATAGCGCCCAAAATGGCGTGGCGCCATGGGATTTGGCCGCATGGGTGGCCCAAGAGGGGGCACTGTCCGTGCAGGCCGCGCGCGAGGTGATGGCGCGTATGCACACCACCCCAATCGCCGATTTGCCAGACCTTTTCCCCGCCATTCGTGCCCGTGCTTGGGCCAAATTATGCGCAACCCAGCAGCCCACCCCGGCCACTGTGCGCCGGCAGGGCGCAAGCGATGTCGAGATGCAGCTGCTTGGCGGGGGCTATGACGGGTTTTTCCGCTTGCAACGCTTTCGCCTGCGCCATCACCGCTATGACGGCAGCCAAACCCCGTGGTTTGAGCGCGAAACATTCGAGGCTTTTGATGCGGCGCTGGTTTTGCCTTATGACCCGGCAACGGACGAGGTGCTGTTGATCGAACAGCTGCGCTTTGGCCCGTTGTTGCGTGGCGATGCCAGCCCCTTTGTGCTAGAGCCGGTGGCGGGCATGGTGGATGCGGGCGAAAGCCCGGTCGATTGCGCACGCCGCGAGGCGATGGAAGAGGCGGGGCTGGTGTTGGACGCGCTGCGCGCCATGCCTGCCATCTACCCCTCGCCGGGGTATTCGACCGAGTTTTTCCATTGCTTTCTTGCGCTGTGCGACTTGCGCGCGCCGCGCCGGGCCACGACCGGCGCCGCCGGCGAACATGAAGATATCCGCGCCCATGTTGTGGCGTTTGATCAGGTGGTGCAGCTGGTCGATAGCGGCGAGATCAACGCCGGTCCTTTGGTGATGATGGTGCTGTGGCTGGCCCGCCATCGCGCAGAATTACGCGCATCTGCTTGAGTTCGCCCCGCGCGCGCCCTACACCTGTGGGGCAACAAGAAAGGACCGCCCATGCGTATGGCACAGGATTTGGCGCAAGCTATCGGAAATACACCGCTGATCCGGCTGAAAAAGCCCAGCGAGCTGACAGGCTGTGACATTTACGGCAAGGCGGAATTCATGAACCCCGGCCAATCGGTCAAGGATCGCGCGGCGCTGTTTATCATCCAAGACGCGGTGGAAAAGGGCCTGCTGCAGCCCGGTGGCACGATTGTCGAGGGGACCGCGGGCAACACTGGCATTGGTTTGGCGCTGGTGGGGGCCTCGATGGGGTTTAAAACGGTGATCGTAATCCCCGAAACCCAAAGCCAAGAAAAGAAAGATATGCTGCGCCTTGCCGGGGCAGAATTGGTCGAGGTGCCCGCCGCGCCCTATAAAAACCCCAACAATTATGTGCGCTATTCCGGTCGCTTGGCCGAACAACTTGCCAAAACCGAACCAAACGGCGCGATTTGGGCCAACCAGTTTGATAATGTCGCCAACCGCATGGCCCATATCGTGGGCACCGGCCCCGAGATTTGGCAACAAACCGGCGGCAAGGTGGATGGGTTCATTTGCGCGGTGGGCTCGGGCGGCACCATGGCGGGTGTGGGCATGGCGCTACAGCCCAAGGGTGTGAAAATCGGCTTGGCCGATCCCGACGGCGCCGCGCTGCACAGTTTTTACACCACGGGCACGCTGGCCGCGCAGGGCGGCTCGATCACCGAAGGCATCGGGCAGGGGCGCATTACCGCCAATCTCGAGGGGTTCACCCCCGATTTCAGCTACAACATCCCCGATGCCGAGGCGCTGCCGGTGGTGTTTGATCTGCTGGCCGAAGAGGGTCTGTGCCTTGGCGGCTCGTCGGGGGTAAATGTGGCGGGCGCCATGCGCATGGCCCGCGAGATGGGGCCGGGCCATACCATTGTCACCATCCTGTGCGATTACGGCACGCGCTACCAATCGAAGCTGTTTAACCCGGAATTCTTGGCCGAAAAGGGCCTGCCGGTGCCGCAATGGCTGATGGGCGCGGGCCGCGCGGTGCCATCGGCATTTGTAGAAGGTTAACCCAATGCAGCAATGGATGCGGCGCTTTGCGGTTTTATGGCTTTGCGCGCTTGGCGCCATCGCCCATGCCCAAGAGGCTGGCACGCCTGCGCCCAGCGCCACCGCCATTGCGCCCCCCAGCGCTGTGGCACCCAGCACTGTGGTACCCAGCGCAGCGGCCCCCGCGCCCAGCGTGGTGGCCAGCTACGACGTGGCCGCATGGCAGGCCTTGGCCCAACGCGCCGAAGCGGCGATTTCGGCGGCGCGGGCCTCGGATTTGACCTTGGCGCAGCTGCGTGCCGATCTGGTCACATGGCGCAGCACCTTCTTGGCGCTGCAATCGGCCAACCGCGAGCGGATCATCACGATAGAGCGGCAATTGGCAGCCCTTGGCGCCGCCCCCGCCGATGGCGCAGCAGAATTGCCCGAAATCGCCCAAAGCCGCGCCGATCTGGCGGCCAGACTGGCGCAGCTGCGTGCCCCGGTATTGCTGGCCGCACAGGCCCATGCCCATGCCGACCGGTTGATCGCCGAACTGGATGGTGTCTTGCGCCAGCGCTGGCAAGATCGGCTGACCACGCGCGGCACCTCGCCCTTGCTGCCCTCGGCATGGGGCGAGGCGGTTGCGGGCTTGCAAGATGGCCTGCGCACCTTGGCCAACGAAACCGCTGCCGAATGGGCAAACCCTATCCGCAGTGAAGCCTTTATAAAAAACCTGCCCGGCGTTTTGGCCTTGGTGGTGTTGGGGCTGGTGTTGATCATGCGCGGCAATAAGGCCAGCGCATGGGCTGTGCAAAAGCTGTCTGGCCAATCGATGCGCCTGCGCGGCGTGTTGATGTTTCTGGCCGCGCTTGGCGGTTTGGCCCTGCCGTTTTTCGGCGTTACTTTGCTGGCACAGGGGCTGCAGCTGTCGGGGATGTTTGGCTTTCGTGGGGCGCGGATTGTGGCCGCCGTGCCGGATATGGCGGTTCATGTGATCGTGGCCTATTGGCTGTCGCAGCAATTGCTGTCGGCGGGGCAGGCGCGCACCAACCCGCTGGATATGGGCGCCGATCAGCTGCGGCGTATGCGGCGCTGGCTGATGGGCTTGGCTTGGGTGCTGTCGTTTGGGGTGCTGGTAGAGGTTGTTTCAGGCTCGGTCGATATTTCAGACGCTGGGCGCGCGGCCATCGTGTTTCCGCTATGGGCGGCTGGCGCTTGGGTGATGGTGCAATTGGGGCGTGCTTTGGCGCGGGTGGCCAATGATGCCACCACCGAGGCCAGCGCCCCCGAGCGCCCGCGCCCCTACCGGTTTGGGTTGGCCGCCCTTTTGGGGCAGGGGCTGGTGCTGCTGGGCTATGGGGCGCTGGTTTTGGGCGCCTTTGGATACACGCAGGCGTTTGAATTGCTGCTGTATTCGGGCACTGGCACGCTGTTCTTGCTGGGCGGCGTGGTGCTGGTGCAGGGCTTTGTTTTTGATCTTTATTCCGCCGTTACGCGCCATGGCGATAGCGCCTCCGAGGCGCTGGTGCCGGTGTTGGTGGGCTTTTTGCTAAGCTTTGCGGCGCTGCCCTTTTTGGCGATGATATGGGGCGCGCGCGCCAGCGACCTGACCGAGCTGTGGGCCACGTTCCGCGAAGGGTTTCGGTTGGGCGATGCCCAGATCTCGCCCACCAATTTCCTGACCTTTGTGGCGGTTTTTACCGTGGGTTACATGGCCACGCGGCTGGTGCAGGGGGCGCTGCGTAGCACGGTTTTGCCCAAAACCCGGTTAGATGCCGGTGGGCGCAACGCCATTGTTGCGGGGGTTGGGTATTTGGGCGTGTTTTTGGCCGCTTTGGTCGCCATCACGACCGCGGGCATCGATTTGTCTGGGCTGGCGATTGTGGCTGGGGCCTTGTCGGTTGGGATTGGTTTTGGCCTGCAAAATATCGTGTCGAATTTCGTCTCTGGCATCATCTTGTTGATCGAGCGGCCCATCGCCGAGGGGGATTGGATCGAGGTTGGCGGGCAGATGGGCTATGTGCGCGATATTTCGGTGCGCTCGACGCGTATCGAAACTTTCGACCGCTCGGATGTGATTGTGCCCAATGCAGATTTGGTCAGCGGCGCGGTGACCAACTATACCCGTGGCAACACCATTGGGCGGCTGATCTTGCCCGTTGGCGTGGGCTATGGCAGCGACACCCGGCAGGTCGAGCAGATTTTGCGCAGCGTGGCCGAGGCCCACCCGCTGGTGCAGCAACCCCCTTCGATTTTGTTCATGGGGTTTGGGGCGGATTCGTTGGATTTTGAAATTCGCGCCATCCTGCGTGATGTGAACAGTGCGCTATCGGTGCGCTCGGATATGAACCACGAGATTGCGCAGCGCTTTGCGGATGCGGGAATTGAAATACCCTTTGCCCAGCGTGATATCTGGATCCGCAACCCCGAAGCATTGGCCAAGCCACAGTTGCTGCGCGGCACCGACGAGGATGCCCAAAGCGATGCCACCGAGGCGCCACCAGAGCCAGCGAAAGACTAAGATATGACAGAGCTGCACTTTCGAACCGACCCCTATTTGCGCACCCTTACCGCCACCGTTGTGGGCCATACACCCGAGGGCGGTATCGTGCTGGACCGCACGATATTTTACCCCACAGGCGGCGGCCAGCCCGGCGATAGCGGCCAGCTGTCTTGGCAGGGGGGGCGTATCGAGATCGCCACCACCCTAAAGGCCGAGGGCGGCGGCGTTGCCTTGGTGCCCGCAGCGCCCGATCCCTTGCCCGCCTTGGGCACCCTTGTCACCCAAGATCTGGATTGGGAACGCCGCCACCGCCATATGCGCGTGCACACAGCGCTGCATCTTTTGTCGGTGGTGATCCCGCTGCCGGTTTCTGGTGGGGCGATTGGCGCAGATAAGGGGCGGCTTGATTTCGATATGCCCGAGGCCCCCGAAGACCGCGATGCGATAGAGGCGGCGCTGAATGCGCTGGTGGATCGTGATTTACCCGTCACCGAAGAATGGATTACCGATGCAGAATTGCAGGCCAATCCGGGGCTGGTGAAAACCATGTCGGTGATGCCGCCCATGGGGCAGGGGCGCGTGCGCCTTGTGCGCATTGGGCAGGGCGCAGAGCAGGTGGATTTGCAGCCTTGCGGTGGCACCCATGTGGCGCGCACCGGCGA
>RFQY01000110.1 GCA_009924775.1 Paracoccaceae bacterium
CACCCCGAGGAGACCGAAACACGCCAGTGCCAGCCCCCAATTTATACCCGCCTTTCAACATCGTGCGCCTAAGCCACGTTGAATACCGCGTCACCGATTTGGCTCGTTCGCGGGCGTTTTATGTGGATACGCTGGGCCTGCAGGTCAGCTTCGAGGATGACAGCCGCATTTACCTGCGCGCCATGGAGGAACGGGGCCATCACTGTATTGTGCTGGTAAGGGCCGACAGCGCCGATGTGGGCGTGTTGGGTTTTAAACTGTATGACACCCCAGATCTGGACGCCGCCGCGGCATGGTTTGCCGCCCGTGGCCTGCCCACCGCATGGGTCGAGCGCCCGTTCATGGGGCGCGTTCTGCGCACCCGCGATCCGTTTGGCATTCCGCTGGAATTTTATGTGCAGATGGATCGGCTAGCGCCCATCCACCAGCAATATCGCCTTTATAATGGCGTCAAACCCCTGCGGATTGACCATTTCAATATGTTCTCCAGCGATGTCGATGCCTCGGTTGCGTTTTACAACGATATCGGCTTTCGGGTGACGGAATACACCGAAGACGATGAAAGCGGGCGCTGCTGGGCTGCGTGGATGCATCGCAAGGGGGGCGTGCATGATGTGGCCTTTACCAATGGCCTTGGCCCGCGCCTGCACCACACCGCCTTTTGGGTGCCAACGCCGCTGAATATTATTGATCTGCTTGATCTGATGTCGACCACGGGTTGGGTGGCCAATATCGAACGCGGGCCGGGCCGGCATGGCATTTCGAACGCGTTTTTCCTGTATATCCGCGATCCCGATGGCCACCGGATCGAGATTTATTGTTCGGATTATCAGACCGTCGACCCAGATCTGGAACCGATCCGCTGGTCCCTGACCGACCCGCAGCGCCAAACCCTGTGGGGGGCTGCCGCGCCGCGCTCGTGGTTCGAAGAGGGCTCGGCCTTTGAAGGGGTGGCGCCCGTGCCCGCCGTGCTGCAAGCCCAGCCAATCATTGCGCCCTAAGGCCAGAACATGACCCAGATCCAAAACCCCGAGGGACAGATGCGTTATGCCACGGTGATGGCCCAAGGCCAGCAATTTTGGGGGGCGATGCGGGGCGATGATTTCGCAGCCCTCTCGCCCGATTTTCCGCAATGGCCCAGCTTGCGCCACGTGATCGCTGCAGATGCGCTGCCCGGCCTGCAGGGCGCGGCGGAAACTGCGCCGATAAGCCATGCGGCGGGCAGCTTTACCTATCTGCCGCCCATTCCTGCGCCCGAGAAAATTATCTGCGTTGGTGTGAATTTTCCCGATCGCAACGCAGAATATAAAGATGGCAGCGACCTGCCCAAATATATGTCGCTTTTCCCGCGCTTTGCCCGCAGTTTTACAGGCCATGGCCAAAGCTTAATGCGCCCCCCAGAAAACCACACGCTGGACTACGAGGGCGAGGTGGCCATCGTGATCGGCAAGGGTGGGCGGCGGATTGCGGCCCAAGACGCCTACCAGCATATTGCGGCACTGACCTTGGCCAACGAGGGCACCATCCGCGATTGGGTGCGCCACGCCAAATTCAACGTAACCCAAGGTAAAAACTGGGATAACTCCGGCGCGCTTGGCCCTTGGATTGTGCCCTTTGTGGATGCCGCCCAGCTGGATCAGGCCAGCATCAGCACGCGGGTGAATGGCGCGTTGCGCCAGCACGATCACTTGGCGCGCATGATGTTCCCGATCCGCCAGCAGATTGCCTATATCAGCACCTTTACCACGCTGGTGCCGGGCGACATCATCATCACCGGCACCCCCACCGGCGCAGGGGCGCGGTTTGATCCCCCGCGCTATCTGGTGCCGGGTGATGTGGTCGAGGTAGAGGCGCCCGGCATCGGCATTTTGCGCAACACGGTGAAGGATGAAACATGCTAAGCCAAAGCGATATTCAGCGCGCCGCCCAAACCCTGTGGCAGGCCGAACAAACCGGCCAGCAATGCGGCTTGTTGTCGTTGCAGTTCCCGGGAATGGATATGGATGATGCCTATGCCGTGCAGGCCGCGCTTATCGCGCGCCGCATGCAGGCGGGCCACCGGGTGACGGGGTGGAAAATTGGCCTAACATCGAAGGCCATGCAATCTGCGCTGGGCATTGATATCCCCGACAGCGGCATGTTGATGGATGATATGCATTTTCCCGATGGTGCCACCGTGCCCGCAGGCCGGTTTATTCAGCCCCGGATCGAGGCGGAAATTGCCTTTGTCATGAAGGCGCCATTGGCGGGCACCGATACCACCCGCGAGGATGTGATCGCCGCCACCGATTACGTGGCCCCTGCCATCGAGATTTTAGACACACGGGTGCTGCGGGCCGACCCGGCCACGGGCAAGGCACGGGTGATTACCGACACGATCAGCGACAACGCGGCCAATGCGGGCATCGTTTTGGGGGCCGCGCGCCATTCGCTGCACAGGGTAGACCTGCGCTGGGTGGGCGCCATCGTCAGCCGCAACGACGAGGTGGAAGAAACCGGGCTGGGCGCCGGTGTGCTGAACGACCCGGTCAATGGCATTGTCTGGCTGGCCCGCCGCATGGGCCAATATGGCCAAACAATCGCGGCGGGGCAGGTGATTTTGTCGGGCTCGTTCATCCGCCCGGTGGAATGCCCCAGCGGCAGCCGCATTCACGCCGATTTTGGCGCTTTTGGCACTGTGGGTGTGAATTTCGCCTAAAACCGGCCTATCCGCGCAGCGCGGGCAGGCCCACGCCCGTGCTTTGAAATCCGCCATCCACAGCCAGCGTTTGGCCTGTTACGTAGCTGGCTTTGTCCGAGCATAAGAACACGATCGCCTCGGCGATTTCGGTTTCTGATCCGTAGCGGTTTAGCGGGATGGCGTCGTGATAGGCGTCGATGATTTCTTGGGTATGCACGGCCATCGCCAATTTGGTGCGCACCGGCCCCGGCGCCACGGTATTGGCGCGAATGCCATATTCGCCCAATTCGGCGGCTTGTTGCTGGGTCAGCGCGATAACCCCCGCTTTCGATGTGCCATAGGCCACCCGCAGCGTAGAGGCGCGCAAACCGCTGATCGAGGCGATATTTACAATCGCGCCGCGTGCCTCTTTCAGGGCCGGTGTCAGGGCTTGGGTCATCAAGAAAACGCCATCCAAATTGGTGGCCATCACGCGCCGCCATGCGGCAAAATCGGTTTCTTCGATGGGGCCAAATTCGGCCACGCCGGCATTGTTGACCAGCGCATCGACATGGCCCAAAGCCGCCAGCGCCTGCGGCACCATCTGCGCCACTTGGCTGGGGTCAGAGACATCGCACACGATGGGGGTGGCGCCGGGCAGCGCAGCGGCGGCTTCCGCCAGCACATCTGCGTCGCGGTCAATCATCACCACGCGGCGGCCTTCGGCCAGAAACAGCTGTGTTGTGGCCAAGCCAATGCCGCGCGCGGCGCCGGTTACGATTGCGGTTGTACGTGTCATGAAACCTCCCATTTTTGGTGCGCAGAATGGGGCCTGTCTGACCAAGGAGCAAGGGTGTTCATCCTTGGTTTAAATTGACTGGCAGCTTGGCATAGCCGCGAAACCGAATGCGCCCGCCCAATTGCCGCGCATCGCCCAGTTGGTACTGCGCAAAGCGCTGCAAAAAGCGGCTGATGGCCACCCGCCCCTCGAGCCGGGCCAAGCTAAGCCCCACGCAGACATGGGGCCCACCGGCAAAGGCCAAGTGGCGGTTGGGGCGGCGGGTAATGTCAAACTGGCCGGGTGCGGCAAAAACCGCAGGGTCGCGATTGGCGGCGCCGATGCACAGATGCAGGTTTGTGCCCTTGGGGATCGCCACGCCATCGATGGAAATATCGGCCGTGGTTTCGCGGTTGCCAAACTGGTTGGGGGCGGCAAAGCGCAAAATCTCTTCGATCGCGGGGGTGGCCAGTTCGGGCGTGGCACACAGGTTTTGGCGCTGGTCGGGATGGTCGTGCAGCAAGGCCAGACCATTGCCAATCAGGTTGGTGGTGGTTTCATGCCCGGCATTCAGAATAAAAATGCAATTTTGCAGCAATTCGGTTTCCGATAGCTGCCCATCGGCCCCTTCGCCCATGATCAACCGCGTCAATACATCTGTCTCGATATCCCCCGGTCGGGCGCGGCGGCGGGCCACCAGATCGGCCAGATAGGCCTTGAACGCGGTCACGGCCTGATGCCCCCGGGCCAGCTGCTGGGGGTCAAGCGCGGGCTCTAGCGCGCCCAAAATGGCCAGCGACCAGTCGCGCAGCGGCGCGCGTTCCTGCATGGGCACATCCAGCAGGTTGCCGATGATCTGTATGGGAATAGCGCTGGCAAAATCCTCGATCAAATCCACTGTCGGGGCCTGTGCCATCTGATCAAGCAGTTGATCCACCGTGGCCACCAAACCCGGCTCCATTCGGGCGATTGCGCGTGGTGTCAGCGCCGATGTCATGATTTTGCGCACGCGGGTGTGCAGCGGCGGGTCGTTAAACACCAGCGAGGTGGTGTGATGTTCAAAAAGCGGGCTGCCCACCCCGAATTTTGGGCCAAAGGCTGCCTTTTTATCCGAGGAATACAAGCTGGTATCGCGATAAATCCGCTCTAGATCGGCGTGTCTTGACAGCAAAACCGAGCCATCTGGCTGCGGCAATACCGGGGCATGGGCCAAGAAGGCATCGTACCAAGGCTGTGGGTTTTGCACAAAACCGGGGGGGGGCGCCTTAAGATCAAAGCGCGCCACCTCTGCGGGTGAAATCAGGTTCTGTGCCATGTTGCCCCCCTGCCCAATAGGGCCAGAGTGCCCGCAATAAGACAGGGGGGCAAGCCCGTGATCGGTCCTGTGGCGCGGGGCTACAGCCCGCCCATGGTGCGGATATGGTCCAGCACGGCCTCTACCCCTTCGCCATGGCGCAGCGCGGTGAATACAAAGGGGCGGCCCGCGCGCATACGGGTGGCATCGCGCTGCATCACCTCAAGCGAGGCCCCAACATGCGGGGCCAGATCGGTTTTGTTGATGACCAAAAGATCCGATTTGGTGATGGCTGGGCCGCCCTTGCGGGGGATTTCCTCGCCTGCGGCTACGTCGATGACGTAAATGGTTAAATCTGCCAATTCCGGGCTGAACGTGGCCGACAGGTTATCGCCGCCGCTTTCGATCAGGGCGATTTCCAAATCGGGGTGGCGGGCCTGCATTTGGGCCACGGCGGCAAGGTTAATACTGGCGTCTTCGCGAATGGCCGTATGGGGGCAGCCGCCGGTTTCAACCCCGATGATACGATCGGCTGGCAGAATTTGCAGCCGCATCAGCGCTTCGGCGTCTTCTTGGGTGTAAATATCGTTGGTGATCACCCCAATCGAATGCTGGGCCTTTAGCTGTTGCGCCAGTGCCGCCGTCAGCGTGGTTTTGCCCGCGCCAACGGGGCCGCCAATACCAATGCGCAAGGGGCCGTTAAGCTGTGTCATGATTGAAATAACCTCGGTTCTTGGGTTTCATGGCGCATGGCGGCCACGTCTGCGAGAAAGCTGTTTGAATATATCTCGTCTGCGGCGCAGCCACGGGTTTGGGCCGCAATCTGGGCGCAGGCGGGGGCTAGGCCTGCCAACACCTGTTGGCCAGTTGTTTGCCCCAGCGGCACCAGCCGCACCGCCGCCGACACCAGATTGGCCGCAAACCCCTGCAGGTAAAGCGCCACGGCGTGCTCTTGCGCCAATCCGGCCAGCGCCACCGCCCGCCCCACTGCCAAGGGCAGCAGCATATCGGGCAGGGGCAGGCCCCACACCTGCCGCACCAGCCGGGCAAAGGCCGCGCCTTGCATTTCGCCTTCGCGCAGGCGTTCGGCGGCGGGCATGCGCGCCTGTGCCTGCGCGTGCAATTGCGCCAAAGCGGCGTCGTCAGTGGCACTGATCGCGGCCCAAACCCAAATGGCATCAGCGCGCCCGCTGCCATGGTGCAAGATATCCCCAAGCCAAGCCTGCAGGCTGGGGCCATCGTGCACCCAGCCGCAGGCGATGGCGGTTTCCAGCCCATGCGAAAAGGCAAAAGCCCCAATCGGAAACCCCTGCCCCAGCCATTGCGCCAGCGTCAACAGCCCGGTGTCAGTGGGTGTGATCGTGGGCATGTTCGTGGTCATGTGTGTGGCTTGGGGTATGGTCGTGGCTGTGACTGTGACTGTGGCTGTGGTCATGGGCGCTATGGTCATGCGCGCTGTGGCCATGGGCGTGGGCGTGGGTGCGGCCATGGCCATAGGCGCCGCCTTCGGGGGTAAATGGCAGGGTGGCAGGGGTGGTTGTGGCGCCCAGATGGGCCAGCATATGCGCAATCACTGGATCGCGTTGAATGACCAGCCTGTCGGCCTCGATCTGGCAGGGCGTGTGGCGGTTGCCAATATGCCATGCCAGCCGCGCCAAGGCAGGGCCTGTGACCAGCAGCACCTCTTGTGCGGCGGCGCGCACCACCACATGGGTGCCATCGGACAGGGGCAAGATATCGCCCTGATCCAGCGATGTTGTCTGCGCCAGATCTATCAAAAACGCGCCACCCTGATCGGTGACCAACCGCTTGCGGCGCAAAAACCGCGCGTCGTAATCCAGTGTCACGCTCTGGGCATCTGCGGGCGCAGTGCTGCCCTTTTGCACCGTCTGGGCAATGGGCAGGTCGTGGGGAAGATCGTGCATTTTGGCCCCCTTAGAACAGGAAATATCGCTGCGCCATGGGCAGCACTTCGGCGGGTTGGCAGGTAAGCAATTCGCCATCTGCGCGCACTTCGTAGGTTTCTGGGTGCACCTCTATCTTTGGCAAGGCGCAGTTCAGCTTTAGATCGGCCTTGCCAATGCCGCGGGTGCCTTGCACCGCGACGGTTTGCTTGGCCAGCCCCAGATTGCGGCGCAAATCGCCTGCCGCCGCCGCCTGCGAGACAAAAATCACCGCCGCGTTTTCCACAGCGCGGCCATAGGCGCCCCACATGGGCCGCGAATACACCGGCTGCGGCGTGGGGATCGAGGCGTTGGGATCGCCCATTTGCGCCATGGCAATGCTGCCGCCAATCAACACCATTTCCGGTTTTACCCCGAAAAACGCCGGGTTCCACAGCACCAGATCGGCGCGTTTGCCCACCTCGATCGAGCCGATTTGATGGCCAATGCCATGGGCGATGGCGGGGTTGATGGTGTATTTTGCAATATAGCGGCGGATGCGGAAATTGTCGTTGTCGCCGGTTTCCTCGGGCAGGCGCCCGCGCTGTTTGCGCATTTTATCGGCGGTCTGCCATGTGCGGATAATCACCTCGCCCACCCGGCCCATGGCTTGGCTGTCCGAGGCGATGATCGAGAATGCGCCCAAATCGTGCAAAATATCTTCGGCGGCAATGGTTTCGCGGCGAATGCGGCTTTCGGCAAAGGCCACATCCTCGGGGATGGATTTATCCAAATGGTGGCACACCATCAGCATATCCAAATGCTCTTCTACCGTGTTCACGGTAAAGGGGCGCGTGGGGTTGGTGGACGAGGGCAAAACAAAGCTTTCGCCGCAAATTTTGATAATGTCAGGCGCATGGCCGCCGCCCGCCCCTTCGGTATGAAAGGCGTGAATGGTGCGCCCCTTCATGGCGGCGACCGTATGTTCCACAAAACCCGATTCATTCAGCGTGTCGGTGTGGATCATCACCTGCACATCCATGGCATCGGCCACCGATAGGCAGCAATCTATGGCGGCGGGGGTGGTGCCCCAATCTTCGTGTAGTTTCAGCGCGCAGGCGCCGGCCTGTACCTGCTCTTCCAGCGCGGCAGGCAGGCTGGCGTTGCCCTTGCCCGCGAAGGCAAGGTTCATGGCAAACCCGTCGGCGGCCTGCATCATGCGCCCCAAATGCCAAGGGCCGGGGGTGCAGGTGGTGGCCAATGTGCCATGCGCGGGGCCGGTGCCGCCGCCCAGCATGGTGGTCAGGCCTGAATGCAAGGCGTCGTCGATCTGCTGGGGGCAGATATAGTGGATGTGGCTGTCAAACCCCCCGGCGGTTAAGATGCGCCCTTCACCGGCAATGATTTCGGTGCCCGGGCCAATGGGAATGGTGACGCCGGGCTGGGTATCGGGGTTGCCCGCCTTGCCGATGGCTGCAATCACCCCACCCAAAAGCCCGATATCGGCTTTGTAGATGCCGGTATAATCGACGATCAGCGCGTTGGTAATCACGGTATCCATGGCGCCTTGTGCGCGGGTCAGCTGCGATTGGCCCATGCCATCGCGGATCACTTTGCCCCCGCCAAATTTAACCTCTTCGCCATAAATGGTCATATCCCGCTCGACCTCTAAAATCAGGTCGGTATCGGCAAGGCGCAGGCGGTCGCCGGTGGTGGGGCCAAACATGGCGGCGTAATCATGGCGTGGAATGCGGGCGGGCATTTACAGATCTCCCATAACCTTGGCGTTAAAGCCGAAGACGCGGCGCGCGCCAGACAGTGGTATAAGGTGGACTTCGCGGCGCTGGCCCGGTTCGAACCGCACGGCGGTGCCTGCGGCAATATCCAGCCGCAGGCCGCGGGCCGCGGCGCGGTCAAAATCCAGCGCGGGGTTGGCCTCGGCGAAATGGTAATGGCTGCCCACCTGAATGGGGCGGTCGCCGGTATTGGCCACCATCAGCGTGATGGGCTGGGCATTGGCGTTCAGCACAATTTCGCCCGGTGCCGGGAATATTTCCCCGGGGATCATTTGCGCCCCCACAGGGCGACGCCCGCGGCAACTGCCACTGCCAACAGCCCTAAAGACAGGCCCAGATGGTCAATGCCATGGGGGTGCAGATGTGCCCCGCCATGGGCCATGGCGGGTGTGGCCAATGCGGCCATTGAAACTGTGGCAAAGGCGGCACCAAAAGCAGTGTGAAGACGGTGTTTCATGGTGGCAATCCTGTGTTTGGGTCAACGAATGGGGTTGTGAACGGTCACCAGTTTGGTGCCATCTGGAAATGTGGCCTCGACCTGCACATCGTGGATCATCTCGGCGATGCCGGGCATGCATTGCGCGCGGGTGATCACATGGGCGCCAGCCTCCATCAGATCGGCCACGCTGCGCCCATCGCGCGCGCCTTCGACCACGGCATCGGTAATCAGCGCCACGGCCTCGGGATGGTTCAGCAAGACGCCACGGGCCAGCCGTTTGCGCGCCACTTCGGCGGCCATGGCCACCAACAGCTTGTCTTTTTCGCGGGGTGTCAGGTTCATCGGTTACAATCTCCAGGAAACGGGCAATGTGTTGCCGCTAAGCTGGTCTAGCAGGGGCAATAAAAACTGGCGCAGGCCAAACCCATCGGCGGCCACAAGGCGGATGACCAGCATATCGGGGCCAAGCAGGCTGGCGCCCCCAGTGGCGGGCAGGCCTGCGCGCACCTGCGCCACCAGCGCGGCGGCATCGGGGGCCACGTAAGCCACGCAGGCAATGGCGGTGCCACCTGCGGCAACGGCGGGTTGGTTTAACTGCTGCTGAATGGCGCCCGATAGGCGGATCGCATCGTGATACAGGGGGCGGCCCGCGCGGTTTATGCTGATCTGGTCGAAAAACTGCGCCGATTGCAGGGTTTCCCCCATGGCCGCGCGGCCAAAAATGACGGGTTCGACCAGCAGCAGCCGGGCATCTTCGGCCATGTCGATGTGCAACTGGCGATGAAAGGCTGCGCCCTCGAAGATGATCAGCTCTTGCGGTAGCCAATGCAGGCAGGCCCCCGGCCCCACCTGCAGGTGGCTGCTGACGCGGCCAATATCGGCCTTGGCACGATAGGCGCGCTCGGCGGCTTGGGTGGTGAGGCACAGGTTTGCGCCTGCCCCAACGGCGGCCTGCAAATGCAGCTGGTCGCCCCCGGTGACACCACCTGCCGTGTTGATCAACAGCGCCTCAAGCGCGTTTTGGCGGCGGGGAAACAGCAGCTTTAGCGCGCCCGAGGTGCGCAGCCGGTCAATTCCGCTGCCGGCGTCGGTTTTCTTCACGCTCAGCATGGCCTGTCCCACCGCGCGGGGCGGTTGGGTGGTGTCGGGGCTTAACTG
>RFQY01000012.1 GCA_009924775.1 Paracoccaceae bacterium
AGGCGCCAACTGATGCGCGCCCAAAACCGTGATACCGCTGTCTTGAAACAGCCCAATCACCGCGCGCAAGGCGCCATCATCACCCGCGGCCAAGGCCTGTTGCAGCACCGGCACCAAGGGAAGCGTGGCGGCATCGATGGCGGCGGGGTCAATGGCGGGGCGGCGAATGGCACCGCACATGCACAGATGGGTGATGCCACGCTGCTGCAGCTGTTGCACAAAGCTGCCCAAGGTTTCCAGCCGAAACACCAAATCCACCGCCAGCTTTGCGGGCATGAACCCCTGCAAGGCACAGACCAAAGGGGCCTGCGCTATCCGCGCGGCCAGCGCGGCGGGCAATTGCCCCTGCCCTGCGATCAGCGCCAGCCGCATCGCCCTACCGCGGGGTCAGGAACGAGCGATCCGACCCGCCTGTGACAAACTCGACAATCTGGCGCACATAGGCGCTGTCGGCCTCTTCGCCCAAGCGGCGCGCCCGGTCTTGGAACGTGCCTTCGCCCTGCGCCAGCATCTGAAAGGCGGCGCGCAGGGCCGTGATGTCAGAACGCGCCACACCGCGCCGTTTCAACCCCACAAGGTTCAGCCCGTCCAATTCGCCGCGCGGGCCCTGCACCAACCCATGGGGAATAACGTCATTGGCCACCATCGACAGCGCGCCAATAATCGCGCCGCGCCCGATGCGCACGAATTGGTGCACGCCACACAAGCCGCCCACCAAAACATCATCTTCGATGATGCAATGCCCGGCGATGGCTGAATTATTCACAATAATCACCCGGTCACCCACAATGGCATCATGGGCAATGTGGCAGCCTGCCATAAACAACCCATCATCGCCAATCCGCGTGATGCCGCCGCCCCCGGCGGTGCCTGTGTTCATCGTCACATGTTCGCGGATGCGGTTGCGTTGGCCAATCACAAGGCGGGTTTCTTCGCCTTTGAATTTCAAATCCTGCGGGATTTCGCCAATCACCGCGAACGAGAAAATGGTGGTATCACTGCCCACCTCGGTATGGCCGGCAACCACCACATGCGATTTCAGTTCGACCCGGTCGCCAAGCCGCACATGCGGCCCCACATGGCAAAACGGGCCAATCTTAACGTCGCGCCCCAAAACGGCGCCCTCTTCGATAATCGCCGAGGGGTGAATAAGCGCATTCATTCAACCCTACTCCTGCGGAAGGTCCATCATGGCGGTAAATTCAGCCTCGGCCGCCATTTCACCATCCACCGTCGCCACACCTTTGAATTTCCACACTTTCGCGCCCGGCTTGCCCCGTAGCGTGGTCAGCTCCATGCGCAGCTGATCGCCCGGCACCACCTTGCGGCGGAATTTGCAGCCATCAATGCCCATAAAATAAATCAGCAGGTCTTTATCGGCCAAATCCATGGCCACACCCACCATGACCGCCGCAGTTTGTGCCATGGCCTCGACGATTGTGACACCGGGCATAATGGGGGTGCCGGGAAAATGGCCCTGAAAATGCGGCTCGTTCATGGTGACATTTTTCAGCCCCACCGCCGTGCTGGTGCCATCAATATCGACCACGCGATCCACCAGCAAAAAGGGGT
Organism: Paracoccaceae bacterium; assembly: GCA_009924775.1. GTDB lineage: Bacteria > Pseudomonadota > Alphaproteobacteria > Rhodobacterales > Rhodobacteraceae > CAJXSO01. Next base: position 1,573 of record RFQY01000012.1, read on the forward strand.
AACGATGCGGCAAAATGCGCTGGATCAGCTGGATATCTGCAGATTTAAGCGTGTCACTCATGAAGGGCCCCTCGATTTTATCCACGATAGCCGTGGCCGTTGGATTTCACTACCAAGTTGGCAGCCCTTGGGCAAGCGCGCTACTATTGCTCGGCGGGCGCATCGGCGCTGGCGGCAAAGGCGGCATCCAGCCGCTGAATGGCCAGATCGGTGATATCCACCTGCTCGAGGCTTAAAACCGTGCTGCGCACCTCTAAGATCACGGCCGCGCCCGCCTCGCGCATCAAGGCCGAAAGCACGGGCACCGCGGCCTGTTCAAAGCGGCTGCGCAGATCATCGCGTTTGCGCGCCAAAATGGTTTCGGCGTCGCGGCGTTCTTGCCGGATTTTTTGTACTTTTTCGTCAAAATCGCTGGCGGCCTTGCGAAAGGCATCGGGCTGCATCGTGTCGCGCGCCTTGGTCAACGCCAGCTCTTCTGCCTCAAGCTGGCTGGCAATTTCGGCATTGGCCGCCTCTAGCCGCGCGCGTTCGGCTTCGTAATTGGCCGACATTTGCTGACCCATCTGAGAGCCTGCGATAAGTTGCTCGTAATTCAGGGTCAGCACTGGGCTGCGAATAACCGCCTGCACCTCGGCCCGGGCGGTTTGCGCCTGTGCCTGTGCCTGCGTGCCCCCCGCCAAACAAAGGGCCGCCCCAAAGGCGACCCCAATAAACGCGCCCGCGCGGCAAAGAAAGCCCGCGCGCCGCATCAGAATTTCGTGGAAACCGTGATTTCAAAGGTCTGCTCTTCGTCCATCGCCTGTTTTTGCAAGGCTTTGGTAAAGTTAAAGCGCAGTGGCCCAAGCACGGTATCCCAAAACAGCGAAAAGCCCACAACCTGGCGCCAGTTCTGGCCCGAATATTCCACGAAGGTGCTGCCGTAATCGTAATCGATCCCCCAAAGCGAGCCGATATCGTAGAATACGCCGCCTGACATGCCATATTCTTCGGGCAGGCCCAGCGGGAATTCCGCCTCTAGCTTGGCAACGGCGTAGATATTCCCGCCAAGCGAGTCGTTTGCAGCAATCGTGCCCGCAGGGTTGCGGCCAATGCTGTTTTCACGCGGGCCGATACCATCGGGGGCAAAGCCGCGCATGATGTTGGTGCCAATCTGGAAGCGGTCGATCGAGCGGCTGTTTTGGTTTTTAAACTGCAACAAGCCACCTTCGACACTGGCGCTCAGCGTTACTTCTTCGCCCCAGACCTTGGTTTCGGTCATCGCCTTGGCCTTTGTGCGCAGATATTTTGTATCCCCGCCTAGCCCCGAGAATTCTTGGCCGAATTCAAACATATTCTTGGTGTTAGGGTCCAAACTGCGCAGGCTGGAATCGAATTTATAATTATACCCAACCAAGCTGCTCCACAGCCCGCCCTGGTTTGATTCCGCGCGCACAATGCGGTTTGGCACCAGCGAATTCAGCTCTGAAAACAGCGAGTAATCTTCTGTCATCTCCAGCCGCTGGGCGGCGTAATACACGTTTATGCGGCCACGGTCGCTGGTGGGAAAGCCCAGCGAGGGGCGAATGCGGGTGATCGTGCTGTCGTAATTGGCAAAGTTGTTATCGGTTTCGTCATAGGCCAGATCCAAACCAAAGGACAAATCGCGGCCCAAAAACGCCGGTTCTTTGAAATTGATCGCATACACTTTCGACGCGGTGGCGCCCGAAAAATTCAGCGACAGCGATTGCCCACGGCCCAAAAAGTTGGATTCAGTGAACGATGTCACCAGCGAGAACCCCCCGCTGGTGGCATAGGCACCGCCCAGCGACAGCGAGCCGGTGGGTTTTTCTTCCACATCCACCTCGACCACCACCAAATCAGGGCGTGCGCCTTCGCGGGCATCTACCGAAACATCCTCGAAGAAATTCAACGCGCGAATACGCTCGGCGCTTTCACGAATTTCGCGTGGGTTGAACGGGTCGCCCTCGACCAGACGGAACTGGCGGCGGATCACCTGATCTTGGGTCGTTGTGTTGCCCTCGATATCGATGCGCTCGACGAAAATACGCTCGCCACGGATCAAGGCAAAATCGATATCCAGTGTAAAATCGCGGTCGTTGCGGGTGATGCGCGGCTCGACCCGCACAAAATTCAGCCCCTTTTGCAGCGCCAACCGCTCTAACCGGGCGATCGAACTGTCAACCAGCGCAGGCGAATATACCGTGCCCGGGCTTAGCTTTAGCACTGCCTGAAATTCGGCTGCATCCACGGTGTTCAATTCGCTAGAGGTGGTAATCTTGCCAAAGCTGAATTGCTGGCCTTCATAAATATTGAAATTCATGAAATAGCCATCGCGCTCGCGCGCCAATTCGGCATTCACCCCCAGCACGCGGAAATCCACATAGCCGCGGCTTTGGTAGAAATCGCTTAGCACCTGCTTGTCAAATTCCACCCGGTCTTCGACCAGCGTATCGCGCTGGATCAAGGTGCGCAGCAAACCGGCCTGTTTGGTGGCCAAAACCCCGCGCAAGCGGCGGTCGGAATAGGCTTTGTTGCCCACAAAGCCAATGCGCTCGACCTCGGTCAAAGCGCCTTCGAAAATTTCAAAGACCAGATCAACGCGGTTGTCGCTGCGGCGGATAATGCGGGGCGTGACACGGGCCGAAATGCGCCCGGCCTCGTTATAGGCCTCGGCGATTTTGGCGGCGTCGTCTTCCGTCACATTGGCCGAAAACACCCGGCGCGGCTTTGACTGCACGATCTGTTGCAAAATTTCGTCGTTGATGCGGCGGTTGCCCTCAAAACTGATGCGGTTGACGGTGGGAAATTCCGCAACCTTGATCACCAGCCGGCTGCCCTTTGGCTCGATCTCGACGCTTTCGAAAAGCCCGGTGCCCAAAATACGCTGATAAGCTTCGTTCACTTCGGCGGCGCTGACGGTCTGGCCACGGGCGATTCCTGCGTAGCTCAGCACTGTGGCGTCCTCGATCCGGGTGTTTCCCTCGATCGCAAAGCTGTCAAACTGATACGATTGCGCACCAGCGGGCCCCGGGAAAACCGCATAAGCGGTTGAAACCATTAGAAAAGACGCCAGAACCAAACGGCGAGCATTTTTAGCTGGTTCAAAAGCGTCAGTCTTCTGCGCGTCGAGAGCATAGGGCATGCGTTTACCATTCAGTAATCCAATTGATTACCTAGGTATCGGCATTGCCTTGGCTTGTCAAAAGACCAAAGCGCAACCGCCCCAAACCCCGCGCTGCCGTGCCAAATGGGGCCGTAAATGGCGGTTAAACAGGCTGTGCTTGGCTGGTCAAAAGCAGCAAAACAACGATCAGGCCCGAAAACAGCACCCGGTCTTGATATAGCCGCAAGAGCACCCCCAAGGCGCGGCTGCCACGTTGTATCACTTGCATGAGATCTCCTGCCTCAATCTATCCTCGCCACCAAGGATGGCTGGAAATTGGGGCAAGAGTTGGGCAGCACTTAGGGATTAGCAGAATAAATCATTGCTCAGCGCAAACACCATGATCGACAAAACGATCACCAGCCCCACGCTCATCAAAACCTGCACCACCTTTTCCGATGGCCCCCGCCCCACGACAGCCTCGTAGGCGTAAAACATCAAATGCCCACCATCCAACACCGGAATGGGAAACAAGTTGACCAACCCGATGGCGGTGGACAAGAACGCCAAAAAGGCGATGAAATCCACCAACCCGGACGAGGCCATTTTGCCAGATGTCTTGGCAATGGTGATAGCGCCCGACATGTTGCAGCTGGAAATTTTTTGCGCCGCGATGTGATACAGGCCCGAAACAGACGAGGCCGCCACATCCCATGTACGCCCAACCGCGCTGCCCAAGGCCGCGAAAAGCCCCGGCATTTCGGTGGCCGGCTCGAAAAACGACGACGAAGACACCCCCAGCAACCAACGGGTTTCAAAACTGCGGTCTTCTTTCAAAATATCTTGCCGGCGCGGGCTGATCGCCATCTCCATCACCGCCCCGTCGCGCCACACCTGCAAATCTACCGGCTGGCCATTGCTGGCCGCTACGATCTGGATCAGTTCGTTAAAGCGCCAAATCGGCTGGCCATTGGCGGCCATAATCACATCGCCCACCCGCAGCCCGGCATCTTCGGCGGCCGAGTTGAACTGCACAAACCCAATGCGCGCGGTGCTGAGCATGGGGCCTTGCACCTGCGTCATGCGCCCATCGCGTTCAACAAGATAGGGGATCAGCGGCTGCGGCACCTCATCGTCTAACAAGCTGGGCGCTTTTTCAAAGGGCACCCCATCCACCTCGATCAGCGTATCGCCCGGCTGCAAGGTGATGCCGGGGATCGGGGTGCCATAAATCTTGGCAATGCGCGGCGGGTCGCTGGGCGTGCCAGTGGCCAAGGCCAAGCCGGTCAAGACAACGATAGAAAACACGAAATTAAATGCCGGGCCCGCGGCAACCGTGGCCGCGCGCGCCCATAGCGGGGCGCCGGGCATGGTGGTGCGGCGCTGTTCTTCGGGCAGGTTGGCCATGGCATCGCCGTCGGGGGCGCTGGCGGCATTGGCATCGCCGCAAAATTTCACATAGCCCCCCAAGGGCACAGCCGCGATTTGCCACACCGTGCCCCGCCGGTCGGTGCGGGCAAACAGCACCGGCCCAAACCCAAGGCTAAACACATCCGCATGAATGCCCGACCACCGGCCAACGATGTAATGCCCGTATTCATGCACCCCAACGATCACCAGCAAGGCCAGCACGAAAGCGGCCAAAGTCCAGATCAAATTACCAAACTGCGGGATCAGCGACACAAAATCCAACGGGTCTTCCTTTCACATGCAGGCCAAGATCAGGCCCGCTGGGCAATCAGCGCATCCACGGCCCTACGGGCCAAATGGTCAGCATGGGCCACGTTATCAAGGTCTAGCGTGGCATTGGCCAATTCGGGGTGGCCCGCCAGCTGGCTTAGCACCTTTTCAACCAGCACGGCCATTTCCAAAAACCCGATGTGGCCCGCGATAAAGCCATCCAGCGCGCGCTCTTTGGCGCCGTTAAACACCGCGCCCGCCAGCCCACCGGCCTGCATCACCTCGCCCGCCAGCCGCAAGGCCGGGTAGCGGGCCAAATCGGGCGCGCGAAAGCTGAGCTGGCCAATGGCCGCCAGATCAAGCCGCGCCACCGGCAGGGGCTGGCGCTGGGGCCAGTGCAGCGCATAGCCGATGGCATGGCGCATATCGGGTGGGCCCACATGGGCCATCAGCGCGCCATCGCAAAACCCAACCAAGGCATGCACCATGGATTCCGGGTGCACCAGCACCTCAATTTGCTGCGGTGAAACGCCGAAAAATTCTTTTGTTTCAATTACCTCAAGCGCCTTGTTAAACATCGAGGCGCTATCGATGGTAATGCGTTGGCCCATGGCCCAATTCGGGTGAGACGAGGCCTGCGCCAACGTGACATGGGCCAGATCCTGCATCGGCGTGTCGCGAAAGGCGCCACCAGATGCGGTGATGATGATACGTTCAACCTGCGCAATATCTTCGCCCACCAGCGCCTGAAAAATGGCGGAATGTTCGCTATCCACAGGCAAAACGCGGGCGTTATGCTGACGCGCCGTTGCCATCAATAATGGCCCGGCCGTGACCAAGGATTCCTTGTTGGCCAAGGCCAAAGTGGCGCCCTGCTGCAGCGCGATCAACCCCGGCGCCAGCCCCGCTGCCCCAACAATGGCCGACATCACCCAATCGGCCGGCATGGCCGCCGCCTCTAGCAGCGCCGCGCGCCCGGCCATGGCCTGCACTGGGCTGCCCGCCAAGGCCGCACGCAATGAATCCAGTTTGCCGGGGTCGGCGGTCACGGCCACTTGGGCCCCCAACCGCCGGGCATCGGCCGCCAATTGCGCCACGTTTTGCCCGCCCGTCAGCGCCACCACCTGATATTGGGCGGGCGCACGGGCGATCAGATCTATGGTGTTTTGCCCGATCGAGCCTGTGGCCCCAAAGATCGACACGCGCCGCGTCATAGCCACAAACCCAGCACCAACACCACCACCGAGGCACTGATCAGCGCATCGAAGCGATCCAGAAAACCGCCATGCCCCGGGATCAGCGACGAGCTGTCTTTGACACCCGCACGGCGTTTGATGGCGCTTTCCGCAATATCGCCCAGCTGCGCGGCCACCGCCACCACAACCGACAAAGCAACCAGCGCAGGCATGCCCAAGGCCGGGCCGAATTCAACCTTGAAAAGCGGCGCATAGGCATAGCCCATCAGCGCAGCCCCCAGCCAGCCCGCAATGGTGCCAGACCATGTTTTCTTTGGGCTAAAGCGCGGCCAAAACTTTGGCCCACCAATCAAGCGGCCAGCAAAATACCCCGCCACATCCGAGGCGATCACAACGCTGACCAACCACAACAGCACCCAAAGGCCCAAACTGTCGCGTATCCAAATCAGGCTAAATCCGCTGAGCAGCACCAAGCTGGCATATGTGACCCAGGTTTTGCGCCCGTTTCCGCGCCCCAGCACCAACCAGCCCACGCCCACGATGGCCCCGATGACAGGCACCAAAAACACGCTTGGCAAATAAGACAGGCCCAAGGTGCCCAAGCCCCCCATCAGCCCCAAGCCCCAGGCCGTGCCGGTATTGGCGCGGCTCAGCATGCGCCCCAATTCCCAAAGCATGATGCCGATCACCAGCGCGACAAAGAAATGAAACCAATGCCCGCCCAGCCACAGCTCGACCCCGCCGATAAGCACCATCGCCACGGCCGACAGCAGCCGCACGCGCAGATCGTCCCATTTAGAGGCGCCCGCGCTCATCCGGGCACGGCCCCGAAACGGCGCTCGCGCTGGCCATAGCGCGCCACAAGACGGCCAAATTCGGCCGCCGAAAAATCGGGCCAAAGCGTATCGATGAATTCATATTCGGCATAGGCCGATTGCCACAGCAAGAAATTCGAGATGCGCGCCTCGCCGCTGGTGCGGATCACCAAATCGGGGTCGGGCAGCACATGGGTGTCTAGATATTTGGGCAGCGTTTCTTCGTCTACATCAGACGGGCTAAGCCGGCCCTGCGCCACATCTTCGGCCAGCCGCTTGGTGGCGCGGGCCACCTCGTCGCGGCCGCCATAATTGATGGCAATGGTCAGGTTCACCCGGGTATTGGCCATGGTCAGGGCTTCTAACTCGTCCATCAGGGCGGTTAACTTGCGATCCAGCCGCACCCGATCGCCGATAAAGCGCACGCGCACCCCTTCAAGGTTCAGCGCTTGCGCCTCTTTGGTGATGTAGCGGCGAAACAGGCTCATCAGCCCTGCCACCTCGACCTGAGTGCGTTTCCAATTCTCGGTAGAAAAGGCGAAGATCGTCAGGTATTTCACGCCAAATTCAGGGCAAGCCTCGACGATTTCGCGCACCCGTTTCGCGCCAGCATGGTGGCCAAACAACCGCGGGCGGCCACGTTGTGTGGCCCAGCGCCCATTGCCGTCCATGATGATGGCCACATGGCGCGGGCCGTGCTGTTTTTGTGCCGTGCCGCTCACCTTGCGCCCACCACTACCTGTTATACCTGCATGATTTCGGCTTGCTTGTTTTCCAGCGCCGCATCGACATTTTTGATGAACTTATCGGTCAGCTCTTGCACGGCACCTTCCCAGAATTTCTGGTCGTCTTCCGACATGCCTGCCGCCTTGGCCTTTTTGATCTGGTCCATGCCATCGCGGCGCACGTTACGGATAGAGACACGCGCGCTTTCGGCATATTGGGCGGCCACCCGCGTCAGGTCGCGGCGGCGTTCTTCGTTCAGCTCAGGGATTGGCAGCATGATGATCGTGCCATTCAGCTGCGGGTTGATGCCCAATCCAGAATTGCGGATGGCCTTTTCCACCGGTCCCACCATCGAGCGATCCCAGATGTTGATCGTCACCATGCGCGGCTCGGGCACGTTGACCGTGCCCAGCTGGTTGATCGGGGTCATTTGGCCATAGGCCTCGACCTGAACAGGTTCCAGCAGCGAGGCCGAAGCCCGCCCAGTGCGCAGCGACGAGAATTCGGTTTTCAAATTCGCCATGGCGCCTTCCATACGGCGTTCGAGATCGTCGGTATCAATTTCGAAATCGTCAGACATGCGGTCCTCGGTCAGAATTGGTCGTGTGGTTTGGGTGGGTTCTAAGGGCAGATGCAGCGCTTGTATAGCCGCCACAGGCAGGGCGGGGTGCATTTAGCGCCAGATCGCCCACGCTTTGATGGCTTATTCGTGCACGCGGGTATAGGTGCCCTGCCCGGCCAAGATGCCTTTGAACCCGCCCGGTTCATCCAAGCTAAAGACGATGATCGGCAAGCTGTTATCGCGCGCCAAGGCAATGGCCGAGGCATCCATCACGTTCAGATGCTGGGCCAAAACCTCGTCATATGTCACGGTATCATAGCGCTTGGCGTCGGCGTGTTTGACCGGGTCTTTGTCGTAAACGCCATCCACCTTGGTGCCTTTGAAAATAGCCTCACACGCCATTTCATTGGCGCGCAGCGTGGCGGCTGTGTCGGTGGTGAAATAGGGGTTTCCGGTTCCGGCGGCAAAAATGCACACGCGCTTTTTTTCAAGATGTCGCACTGCACGGCGGCGTATGTATGGCTCGGCCACCTCGTCCATGCGGATGGCGCTGATCACCCGGGTGAACACCCCCAAGCGTTCCAGCGAAGACTGCATCGCCAGCGCGTTCATCACCGTGGCCAACATGCCCATGTAATCGGCGGTGGTGCGCTCCATTCCCTGTGCGCTGCCTGCCAGCCCGCGGAAAATATTGCCGCCACCGATCACCATGCAAATCTCGACGCCCATGTCGTGCACCGATTTCACCTCTTCGGCGATTCGTTGCACGGTGGGCGGATGCAGGCCAAACCCCTGATCGCCCATCAGCGCTTCGCCCGAAATTTTTAGCATCACACGGTTATAGGTGGTTTGCGGGGGATGAGCGGGGGCGGCCATGGGGGATTCCTTCAACTTTGGGTTTGCGCCAAAATGCGGGAAAACGGGGCCGGGTTCAATGGATCTTGCCGCCGCGTCAAGCGCGCCGTGCCCCCGCGGGGCGACCGCCCCCTCGCCTTGGGGGAAAATTCGCGCTAAGGGGCGGGCATGCAGCTGCCTTTTGCCATACCAAACACCCAGCATGTATTGATCGCAGGCCCCACAGCCAGCGGCAAATCTGCGCTGGCGCTGCAGATCGCCGAAACCGGCGGCGGCGTTGTGGTCAATGCCGATGCCATACAGGTCTATGCCAATTGGCACCTGCTGACCGCGCGCCCCCCTGCCGCAGATCTGGCCCGCGCGCGCCACGCGCTTTATGGCCATGTGGCGTGGGACCAGCCCTATTCGGTGGGCCACTGGCTGCGCGAGATGGGGCAATTGTTGCAAGGGCCAGACAGGCTGATCGTCGTTGGGGGGACGGGGCTGTATTTCCGCGCCCTGACCGAGGGGCTGGCCGATATCCCCCCCACCCCGCCCCAGCTGCGCGCCACAGCCGATGCCCGCCTGCAGGCCGAAGGCATCGCCGCCCTGCTGGCCGAGATTGATCCGCCAACCGCCGCCCGGATCGACCGGCAAAACCCGATGCGCGTGCAGCGCGCATGGGAGGTATTACAGGCCACGGGCCGGGGGCTGGCCGCATGGCAAGACAACACCCCGCCGCCGCTGCTGCCCTTGGCGCAGGCCACAGCGCTGGTGGTGCAGGCGCCCGTGCCATGGCTGAACGCGCGCATTGCGGGGCGGTTTCAACAGATGTTGGCCCAAGGCGCCCTAGACGAGGCGCGCGCCAACCTGCCCCGCTACCAGCCCAGCCTGCCCTCGATGAAGGCAATCGGCGCGCCCGAGCTGATGGCCCATTTGCAGGGCCTGTGCACGCTGGAGGCCGCAGCGCAGGCCGCCACGATCGCCACGCACCAATATGCCAAACGCCAGCGCACGTGGTTTCGCGCCCGAATGGGGGCATGGGTGCCCATTGCTGCAGGCGGTGGCGCAGATGATGTTTGAAATGGTGTTCAAGCCGTGATACCCATAAGGGAATAACAATACCTTTTCGAGTGGTTACAGTAACAAGTTCACGTGCAAAGCCTGAAGTCACCTCACGCCAAAGCCCCCCAACCCCCCAATCCCGTGGGCCCTTTGCTGCCCAAAGTGCAAAGTTTGGCGCAGGCGACACGTGCGGGCGATTGGCATTTGCAATGGCTGCATTGCAGCGACCATCCGCTGCTGTATTGGATCACCCGCGGCCAAGGCCGGGCATTGGTGCAAGGGGTGCGCACGGGCGTGGGCGCGCACAACGCGATTTTTGTGCCAGCAGGCTGCTTGCACGCGCTAGACCTTTCAAAACAAAGCATCGGTTTGGTTTTGCGCTTTCCCGCGCATGGCGCGGGATTTGACCAATGCGCCCAGCATCTGCCCAAAACACCCTGCCACTTGCGCATCAACGACGGGGCCAAACAGGGCGAATTAACCGCGCTGCTGGATGCGCTGGCGCGCGAACAGGCCAGCCCGAACCCGCTGAAAGACCCGGCCATGCAGGCATGGGCCACTTTGGCCGCGCTGTAGCTGGCCCGCCACCAGCCCACCGACAGCCCGCGCCAACCGGCAGCACAAAGGCTGGTCAAGGAATTTTGCGCCCTTTTGGCCCGGCAAACCAACGGCAGCCAATCGATGGCAGATTTTGCCGCGCAGCTGGGCGTGACACCCACGCATTTGACCCGCTGCTGCAAACAAATCGCGGGCATGACCGCAGCAGAAATGCAAACCCAAGCCGCGCTTTATGCGGCGCGCCAGATGATTGAAACAACCGAAACCACATTGCAAACCATCGGTCAGCAGCTGGGTTTCAGCAGCGCGGCATATTTTTCGCGCTTCATACAGAATCATACGGGCCATAGCCCAAGCATGTTGCGCAAGAATGCCCCAAACCGCGCGGCGCAAGCCGCCTGACGAAAAATTCAACAAATTTTTCGGGTTGCATAACAACGTTGTGTCGTTTTTGATAGGGCGAAATGTCGTTTTTTATTCAAGAAATGGCGGATGCGAACGTTGACGCATAGCAGTTTCTAGTGCCGAATGCGCCTTGTAGGAGGAATGCTCGCAAGCGCCCAGCCATCAGGCTGGACTTGGGAATGCCACGGGCAGCCCCATGATAAAAACGATAAAAACAAGCAACCATCCGAAGTGTCACAGGGAGAACACGATGACGCATCACACACCGATCCACGCGCAGGCCCATCCGGCGGCGCAAATGTATGCAACGGAATTCAAGCAAGGGCTGATGGACCGGCGCGAATTTCTTGCGCGCAGCACCGCACTGGGCGTGTCGGCGGCAGCAGCCTACGGGCTGATCGGCCTGAATGCGCCTGTCGAAGCAGCCGCACATATGAAAAAAGGCGGCACCTTGCGCTTTTTGATGGAAGTGCGCGCCCTCAAAGACCCGCGCACCTATGACTGGACCCAGATCGCCGCCTACACCGCTGGCTGGCTGGAATATCTGGTGGAATATAACAACGACGGCTCGTTCAAGCCCATGCTGCTGGAAAGCTGGAGCGTGAATGACGATGCCACAGTGTACACGCTGAACGTTCGCAAGGGCGTGAAATGGAACAATGGCGATGATTTCACCGCCGAAGACGTGGCGCGCAACATCATTGGCTGGTGCGACAAAAGCGTCGAGGGCAACTCGATGGCGGGGCGTATGGCGGCGCTGATCGACGATGCCACCGGCAAGGCCGCCGCAGGTGCGGTAGAGGTGGTGGACAGCCACACCGTGCGCCTGACCTGCAAAACCAGCGACATCACCATTATCCCCGGCATGGCCGATTACCCTGCCCCCATCACCCACAGCAGCCATAACCCCGACGATATGCTGGGCACCGCAGTGGGCACCGGCCCCTACAAGCCCGAATCGCTGGAAGTGGGCGTAAAAGGCGTGGTTGTGCGCAACGAAGGCTTCGAATGGTGGGGCTATGCCGAGGGCAAAGGCGCCTATCTGGACCGCATCGAATTCATCGATTACGGCACCGACCCGTCGGCATTTGTGGCCGCGGCTGAAGCGGATGAAATCGACGCCATCTGGGAAACCGTTGGTGATTTCGTCGATGTCTTCGACGGTTTGGGCTGGACCCGCTCGGAAGTGGCCTCGGGTGCCACGATCGTTGTGCGCCCCAACCAGCTGGCCGTAGACGCAAACGGCAAGCGCCCCTTCGAGGATAAGCGCGTGCGCCAAGCCATCACCATGGCCGTCGATAACGCCGTGTGTTTGGAACTGGGCTATGCCAACCGCGGCATTCCGGCAGAAAACCACCACGCAGGCCCGATGCACCCCGAAACCGACCCGAACGTTGGCCGCACCCCCTTTGACCCGGCAAAAGCCAAGGCGCTGCTGGAAGAGGCGGGCATGGCCGATTACGAGTTTGAGCTGCATTCGATCGACGATGACTGGCGCAAAAACACCACCGATGCCGTGGCAGCACAGCTGCGCGACGCGGGCTTTAACATCAAGCGCACCATTCTGCCCGGTTCGACCTTTTGGAACGACTGGACAAAATACGCCTTCAGCTCGACCAACTGGAACCACCGCCCGCTGGCCACCCAAATCTGGGGCTTGGCCTATCGCTCGGGCGAGGCGTGGAACGAATTTGGCTGGTCGAACCCTGAATTCGATGCGCTGCTGGCCGAAGCAAATTCGATCGCCGATGCCGACAAGCGCCGCGAAGTGGCAGCCAAGTGCCAAGCCATCATCGCAGACGAGGGCGTAACCATTCAGCCCTACTGGCGCTCGCTGTATCGCCACCACAAGGAAAACGTGGCGGGCTGCGATATGCACATCGCCTACCTACCCCAGATCTATAAGTGGGGCTTCAAAGCCTAACCTTAGCGGGAAATGAACCGAGCCGCGCAAGCAATTGCGCGGCTCATTTTGTAGATCGAACCGAACTGGGGTAATGGGCAAAAATTATGGGACTATTCATCCTTAGACGTGTTGGTGTGATGTTGATGACAGCTTTATGTCTGACATTCATCGTATTTTTCCTGACAAATCTGTACCCCAACTTGGAAAAACTGGCCAAAAATCAGGGCAACTTCCGCATGAGCGACGAAGAAGTTGCCACGTTTTTGGAAAACCGCGGCTATTTGCAACCGCTTCCCATCAAATATGGCCAATGGCTGGGGGTTTTGCCCGGGTACAGCATTGTGGGCACCGATGGCAAACTGCGCGAAAAATGCCGTGCGGGCGAAGATATCACCGAACCACAAACCGCTTTTTGCGGGGTGTTGCAGGGCGACTGGGGGCAGTCGACGGTGTTTAAGGATACGGTCTCTAGCATCATTGCCACGCGTCTTGGGCTGACGGGCAACCTGATGTTATGGGTGTTTTTGCTGATGGTGCCCTCGGCGCTGCTGGTGGGCATCTTGGCGGGCATGCGCGAAGGCAGCGGGCTGGACCGTTCGCTTTCCACCTTTTCGATCACCACCACCGCCACCCCTGAATATGTGTCTGGCGTGATCTTGATTGCGGTGTTCAGCTCGTCTGCTGTGGGGCTGAAATGGTTCAAGGGCACAGCCACCAGTGCGATGGAGGGGGCCAATTTCGAAAACTTCTTTCTGCCGGTGCTGACCATTGCGCTTTATGGCATGGGCTATATCGCTCGGATGACGCGCGCCTCGATGGCCGAGGTCATGACCGCGCAATATATCCGCACCGCCCGGCTAAAGGGGGTATCGTTCAAAAATATCGTGGTCAAACACGCCCTGCGCAACGCGCTGATCGCGCCTTTTACGGTGATCATGCTGCAATTTCCGTGGCTGCTGAACGGCGTTGTGATCGTAGAGACGCTGTTTAATTACAAAGGCTTCGGCTGGGTATTGGTGCAGGCGGCGGGCAATAACGACATCGAATTGCTGCTGGGTGTGTCTGTTGTCTCGGTTGTTGTGGTGCTGGTGACGCAGCTGATTTCCGACATCGGCTATGTCTACCTGAACCCGCGTATCAAAGTCAGCTAAGGAGAAAACCCATGGAACCACTTAGCTGGACAGGTGCCTTGGGCACCATTTTGGACCCGATCCTTTACATTGTTGGCCCAGCCTTCTTGGCGCTGTTGGTGCTGCGTGCGCTGGTGGCAGGGGTGATGGCCGCCCCCACCATGCGCACCAACCCCGATGGCACGCTCAGCGCGGTCAGCGGTGGTTTGCCTGTGCTGATACCGCGCCTGTCGAATTGGGTCAGCTTGGCCTTGGGCCTGCTGGTGGTGGCCTATCTGCTGGCTGGCGCCATTATGGGTGCCTATGGCGCGGGCATCATTGGCGGCATAAGCCAGCAATTGGTGCCGGTGTGGCTGTCGTTGATTGCGCTGTTCATCGCGTCATTCACCTTTAAGCGCCGCTTGGGTCTTTATGGCAAATTGTTTGACAGCACCATCGGGATGGTCGGCTTTGCCTTGGTCATGTTTTGGGTCTTTACCGGCATCTACGCGGGCCTTGACATGCTGATCACCCACGACCCGCTAAGCCAAGTGTCGGGCATGAAAAACAAAGGGCCCGGCACTCCGCTGCGCGGCGCGGCACCGGAAGATTTTCAATGGTATCTCTTGGGCGGCGATAACCTGGCCCGCGATGTGTTCAGCCGGGTTCTTTCCGGTTCAACCATCGTGATTGCCATCGCCCCCTTGGCCACACTTTTTGCCTTTATGGTGGGCATCACGCTGGGCCTGCCTGCGGGCTATTACGGGGGCAAGCTGGATACGTTTTTGTCGTTCCTTGCCAACTTGATCTTGGCTTTCCCGGTGATCTTGCTGTTTTACCTGCTGGTCACGCCCGAGATCGTGCAAACCGGGTTGCCACAATTCATGGCGGTGGTGCTGTTTTTCTTCCCGCTCATCTTTTTTGCGGTCTTGATCCACTCGCGCTATCGCACCCAGCCGCGCAAAAACGCGCTTTGGCTGGCGCTGGTGCTGACACCGCTTTTCTTGCTCTATATGTCGGCGATCAACGGTGAAGGCACCAAGGTAAATATCTGGCCGCTGGATTTCTTTGATATCCCGCCGGGCATTTTGGTGGTGTTTGTGTCTGTGGTGTTTGTAAATTCGCCCACCGTGTTTCGTATCGTGCGCGGCTTGGCGATGGATATCAAAACCCGCGATTACGTGGCCGCAGCCCAAACCCGGGGCGAACGCCCATGGTATATCATGTTGTGGGAAATTCTGCCCAACGCCCGTGGCCCGCTGATCGTGGATTTCTGCCTGCGCATTGGCTATACCACCATCCTTTTGGGCACGCTGGGCTTTTTCGGGCTGGGCCTGCCGCCTGAAAGCCCCGATTGGGGCTCGACCATCAATGACGGGCGCAAGCTGTTGTCGATTTACCTGCACCCTGCCCTGCCGCCTGCCTTTGCGCTGCTGACGCTGGTGCTGGGGTTGAACCTGCTGGCAGATGGTTTGCGCGAAGAAAGCCTGCGCGATTGATCCACCGGGCGGTGCGGCCCCCGCACCGCCAGTTATTTTCCGGAGCGGCCCCAAGGCCAAAGGCCAAGCCGCATTCCGACAGGGAGACAAAAATGAGCAAAATGGCAGATTACGACGGCCCGATCCTAGAGATCGACAAGCTCAGCATCTCGTTTTTCACCCGTCTGCGCGAAATTCCGGCGGTGATGGATTTTTCCTGCACCGTGCAACCCGGCGAAGCCATGGGGCTGGTGGGGGAATCTGGCTGCGGCAAATCCACTGTGGCGCTGGGGGTTATGCAGGATTTGGGGGTAAACGGGCGCATTGTGGGGGGCTCGATCAAGTTCAAGGGCCGCGATCTGGGCGAGATGAGCGCCGAGGAATTGCGCGACATCCGCGGCAATGAAATCGCCATGATCTACCAAGAACCCATGGCCAGCCTAAACCCCGCCATGCGCATTGGCCGCCAGCTGATGGAGGTGCCAATGATCCACGAGGGCATTTCCGAAGAGCAGGCCTATAGCCGCGCGCTAGAGGTTGTGACAGATGTGAAACTGCCCGACCCAGAGCGCATTTTGCGCTCGTACCCGCACCAGTTATCGGGCGGCCAACAACAGCGCATCGTGATCGCCATGGCGTTGATGTCAAAACCCGCGCTGCTGATCTTGGACGAACCCACCACCGCATTGGATGTCACGGTCGAGGCAGCCGTTGTGGAATTGGTGAAAGATCTGGGCAAGAAATACGGCACCTCTATGCTGTTTATCAGCCACAATCTGGGGCTGGTGCTGGAAACCTGCGACCGGATCTGCGTGATGTATTCCGGCGAGGCGGTGGAAACCGGATCGATCAAAGATGTGTTCGACAAGATGCAGCACCCCTATACGCAGGCGCTGTTTCGCTCGATCCCGCTGCCCGGTGCCGATAAAAACGCCCGCCCGCTAAAGGCCATTCCCGGCAATTTCCCCCTGCCGCACGAGCGCCCACCGGGCTGCAATTTTGGCCCGCGCTGCGACTATTTCCTCAAAGGGATGTGCGACGCGCAAGAGCGCATCGCGATGGTGGATATTGCGGGCGACGACCGCCACAGATCGCGCTGTTTGCGCATCGATGACATCGACTGGAACGCGCCCTTGCTGGCCACCCAAAGCACCCAGAAAACACCCCCAGGCCGGGTGGTTCTGAGAATGGACAAGCTGAAAAAATACTATGAAGTGGCCGCAAATGCGCTGTTTGGCGGTGGCAATCGTAAGGTTGTGAAAGCCAACGAAGAGCTGACATTCGAGGCGCATGAAAGCGAAACACTGGCCATTGTGGGCGAATCTGGCTGTGGCAAATCCACCTTCGCCAAGGTGCTGATGGGGCTGGAAACCGCCACCGCAGGCACGATTGTGCTGGACAACCACGAGATCCAGTCCACCGCCATCGAAAACCGCGACACGCAAACCATTGCCGATGTGCAGATGGTCTTTCAAAACCCATTCGACACGCTGAACCCCAGCATGACGGTGGGGCGCCAGATCATGCGCGCGCTAGAGGTGTTCAATATCGGCACCTCTGACGCCGAACGCCGCGAACGTATGCTGGAATTGCTAGATCTGGTCAAACTGCCCCGCGCCTTTGCCGATCGCATGCCGCGGCAATTGTCGGGTGGGCAAAAACAGCGCGTGGGCATTGCCCGTGCCTTTGCCGGGGGCGCGCGCATCGTTGTGGCAGACGAGCCGGTTTCGGCGCTGGATGTATCGGTGCAGGCGGCCGTGACCGATCTGCTCATGGATATTCAGCGCAAGAACAAAACAACGCTGCTCTTTATCAGCCACGACCTAAGCATCGTGCGCTACCTGTCTGACCGGGTGATGGTGATGTATCTGGGCCATGTGGTGGAACTGGGCACCACAGATCAGGTCTTTGCCCCGCCCTATCACCCCTATACCGAGGCGCTTTTGTCGGCGGTTCCGATTGCCGACACCAAGGTGCAAAAACAACATATCGTTTTGGAAGGCGATATTCCCTCGGCGATGAACCCGCCCCCGGGCTGCCCCTTTCAAACCCGCTGCCGCTGGAAATCGCAGGTGCCGGGTGGCTTGTGCGAACGCGACGTGCCGCCCATTCGCACATTGGCCAATGGCCATCAGATCAAATGCCACCTCGCAGACGAGGTGCTGAGCGGCATGGAGCCGGTAATCAAACTTGCCGCCGAATAACACCAGCGGGCCAATGGGCCGGCGCTGCGACGAAACCGGGGAAAAGGGGGCAATGCGCCCCCTTTTTCTTTGCCTCGGGGCACGATAGGCTGGCCCGGCAACCAAACGAAGGCCCCGCACATGAGCCCCAGCACAGATCTGCGCCCCAACGAAGAGACAGTGGCGCTTGCGGCGCCAAATGACGCCAGCCTGCGCTTTATTGGGCATATCGAAACCCCGTGGAACAACCGCGCCGATTGCCCCCGCCAAGGGCATCGCGACGGGCCAGAATGCCGCCTTGTGCTGCACCCGGTTTGGGCCGCTGCGCTGAACGGGCTGGCGGACTACCCGGTGATAGAGGTGCTGTATTGGCTGGATCGCAGCCGCCGCGATCTGCTGACCCAAAGCCCGAAACATAATGGCGAAACGGTGGGCACATTTGCCCTGCGCTCGCCCGTGCGGCCAAACCCCATTGGCACATCACTGGTGCGCTTGATCGGCATCAATGGCCATATCGTGCGGGTGCGCAGCTTGGATTGCCTGAACGGCACGCCCCTGCTGGATATCAAGCCAAACCGCTGCGATTTCACCCCGCAAGCGCTGCCCAAATAGGGCGGGCCAACGCCCGTTAAGAGCCTAAGATGCGCTTGATATAGGTGCGGGTTTCGTCAAAGGGGGGCACGCCGCCGTATTTGCGCACAGCCTCTGGCCCGGCATTATAGGCCGCCAGCGCCAGACGCCAGCTTTTGAACTGGCGATATTGCATCGCCAGAT
Organism: Paracoccaceae bacterium; assembly: GCA_009924775.1. GTDB lineage: Bacteria > Pseudomonadota > Alphaproteobacteria > Rhodobacterales > Rhodobacteraceae > CAJXSO01. The sequence continues at coordinate 19,967 of RFQY01000012.1, forward strand.
AGCGCGCACCACCTTCGAGGTTGTCGAACGGGTCATGCGGGTCTACCCCCAGAAGCCGCGCGGTGTCGGGCATCAATTGGGCCAAGCCAATGGCGCCTTTGTGCGACACAGCTTTGGGATTGAACCGGCTTTCTTGGTGAACAAGGCGCAAAAACAGCTCTTCTGGCACGTTATGCCGGCGCGCAGCCGCCCGCGCCAAACCCACATAGGGGCTGTTGAAACTGCCCCTTGGCAGCATCACCAAATCATCCCATTTTGTCGGCGCTGCAACGCGGGGGCCTGTGCCCAAAAGGCTGGCTTTGTTTTCGCCGGCCGCGCGCCGATCCAGCACTTTGGATTGGGAGTTGAACACAGATTTGCGCTGCTTGGATGGCAAGATATCAGCCGTGGCCGCGCCCGAAAGCACCAGCACAACCGCGCCACAAATCGCCATTACGCGCAGCATTTCACCCCCAGATGCCCAGTGTTGGGCCAAAATAGCCCATTGATGCAGGCCCAATATAGGGGGTTTGGCGCCGAAAAACACCCCCCCCCACCACCGCGGCCAGTCAGGTTTGGGGGGCGATCAATGGCTCTTGCATCAAATCTTCGACCAGCATCGACAGCAGCGCGCCGCGCCCCTGCACCCCGGCCTTGCGGTAAATCGCGTTCAAATGCGCCTTAACGGTCCCCTCGGCCGAGCCGCGCATCTGCGCGATTTCGGCATTCGACAGCCCCTTGATGGCAAAAGTGGCCACGTCGCGCTCGGCGGCGGTTAGGGCCCATGAATCGAAATAGGCCTCGATCAGATCATGCAGCGCGCCCGAGGCCACCGACAGGCCGCGCCGAAAATGCGCCTGACGCCGAATGAGGCGCATCAACATGCGCCCCTCTAGCGCGATGGCCAGCACCAAGGTGATGCTGGCCAATAGTTCCAAAACCAGATGCCATTCAAACAAAACCTGATGACCGATATCTGAAAAGTCGGTCACAACATCGCCCAGAAAAAACGCCGCACATCCGCCTTGCAAAACCATCAGCCCGGCAAGGCCCAGCCCCTCGGCCCCACCAGGAAAGCGGTTTTCGACATCATCGCGCATCGTCATGCGGCATCACCTTGGTTCCAGTTATCATTGCGCGGGGTAGGTTCACGCCCGTCCGCCGGCTTTCTATAACAACAGCGGCCACATGAACACAGGCCGCAACAGCCGTCACCACCATCAATGCTTCGTGAATCTCTTCAACCCAACCGATACCCCAAAACCTGTCGGTCGTCATCATCACGCCCGTGGCGCACAGCCCCGCCAGCCCCAATAAAAGCGCATAAATCATCCACGCCCCCAGCGGGGAATGGCCGATATGGTGATGCAGGCGGCCTGTGGCGATATCTTGCACCTGACGCATGGCCGCCGGAATGCTGGGCGGAAAATCGCTGAACCGGGCGTGTTGGGTGCCCACAAGCCCCCACAGCACACGCAGCCCCAAAAGCGCAACAATCAGCCAGCCAACCTGCTGGTGCAATTTGCTTTCATCATCAATCGCCCAGGCATTGGCCACAAAGGTTAATACCACCGACCAATGAAACAGCCGTATGATCGGGTCCCACACTTTGACTTTGCGCATGTTGTGTCCTTTCTTCTGCCGCTTTTTTTGCTGCATTGGCACCGGCCCTATGCGGGCCGGGCCAAAGGGTGGCATGCGATCAATCGTTGGTTTTGATGCGGTTCACGCTGAGATCAGCGTTGAGGTAAATTTCCAGCCGCTTGCCATCTTTCAGGGCATAGACCTCGATCTCGCCATCTTCGATTTCAATCTTGCGCACGTCATAACCTTCGGCGGCCATCTTGGTGGCGATTTCGTTATAGGTGGTCTCGTTGACACGCGACGAGGCCAGTGCGGCATTGCCTGCAACTGCGCAAGCCAGGATCAGCGGAAGAGCTTTGACAAGTTTCATGGTTCGTCCTTTCAAAAAATGCGATGCCTTGGTGTATCTGGCAATCAATCTAGGGGCGAATGCGTGGCGCCTGAATTGGCCCACAGGTATATTCGGGCGAATTCGGCGCCCGTATACCCGCGGTTATAGGCCAATGGCGGGCGATTGGGGCGAAGTTTAACCTTTCCTTCATACTGTCAGAGTGGTGTAACCTGCGCGAAACACGACTCGACAGGAGGAATGGCATGGCCGGTTCGGTAAACAAGGTAATTTTGGTGGGCAATCTGGGGCGCGACCCCGAGGTGCGCACCTTCCAGAACGGCGGCAAAGTGTGCAATCTGCGCATAGCCACCTCTGAAACATGGAAAGATCGCACCTCGGGCGAGCGGCGCGAACGCACCGAATGGCATTCGGTTGCGATTTTCCAAGAGGGGCTGGTGCGCATCGCCGAGCAATATTTGCGCAAAGGCTCGAAAGTGTATCTGGAAGGCAAATTGCAAACCCGCAAGTGGCAAGACCAGTCTGGCCAAGACCGCTATACAACCGAAGTTGTACTGCAAGGCTATGACGGCGTGCTTACCATGCTGGATGGCCGCGAGGGCGGCGGCCAAGGTGGCGGCGGCGGCAATTACGGCGGCGGCCAAGGCGGCGGCTACGACGGGGGCTATGATGGCGGCTACGACAACGGGCCCGCAGCATCGGGTGGCCCGGCCCCATCGCGCGATCTGGATGACGAAATCCCGTTCTAAGGCGCCCAAAACCACGAAATATAACACTGCGGCCCCGGTTGGGGCCGTTTTCATGTGGCGTAAGTGCCGCAGCGCGGCGTTTACGCTGGCCTTTTCATGAAACTCCGGTTAGGCGAACGGCGAACACGCTTAAGGACGGATACATGGATCTGCGCAATATCGCTATTATCGCCCACGTTGACCACGGGAAAACCACCCTTGTGGACGAATTGCTGAAACAGTCGGGGGCTTTCCGCGAAAACCAAGCCGTGGCCGAACGGGCGATGGACAGCAACGATCTGGAACGCGAACGGGGCATCACCATTTTGGCCAAGGCCACATCGGTGGAATGGAAAGGCACGCGGATCAATATCGTCGACACCCCCGGCCACGCCGATTTCGGCGGCGAGGTCGAGCGTATTTTGTCGATGGTCGATGGCGTGGTGTTGCTGGTTGACGCCGCCGAAGGCCCGATGCCGCAGACAAAATTCGTGACATCCAAGGCGCTGGCCTTGGGGTTGCGCCCGATCGTGGTGTTGAACAAGGTCGACAAACCCGATGCCGAACCTGACCGCGCATTGGACGAGGTGTTTGACCTTTTCGCCAATCTCGACGCCGATGAAGACCAGCTAGATTTCCCACATCTATACGCCTCGGGGCGGTCAGGCTGGGCCGATGCCGAAATGGATGGGCCGCGCAAGAACCTAGACGCGCTGTTCAATCTTGTGGTCAATCACGTGCCCGCGCCGCGCCAAATGAAGCATCGCAACGATGATTTCCGCATGCTGGCCACCACCCTTGGCAGCGACCCCTTCGTTGGCCGCATTTTGACTGGCCGCGTGGAATCGGGGCAGGCCAAAGTGGGCCAAACCGTGCAGGCGCTTACCCGCCATGGCCAAAAGATCGAACAGTTCCGCGTGACAAAAATTCAGGCCTTCCGCGGCCTGCAAATGCAAGACATCGAAACCGCCGAGGCCGGCGATATTGTCAGCATCGCGGGTATGTCCAAGGCGACCGTGGCCGATACTATCTGCGCATTGGCCGTGGACGACCCGCTAGAAGCACAGCCCATCGACCCGCCCACCATTACCGTGACCTTTGGCATCAACGACAGCCCGCTGGCTGGGCGCGAAGGCAAAAAGGTGCAAAGCCGTGTGATCCGCGAGCGCCTGTTAAAAGAGGCCGAATCGAACGTGGCCATCCGCGTGGCTGATACGCCCGGCGGTGAAGCGTTCGAAGTATCGGGGCGCGGCGAATTGCAAATGGGCGTGCTGATCGAAAACATGCGCCGCGAGGGGTTCGAACTGTCGATCTCGCGCCCGCAGGTGATTATGCGTTCTAATGATGGCCAGCGGATGGAGCCGGTGGAAGAGGTCACCATCGATGTGGATGACGAATATACCGGCGCTGTTATCGAAAAAATCACCGGCGTGCGCAAAGGCGACTTGGTGGAAATGCGCCCCGCCGGTGTGGGCAAAACCCGCATCATCGCGCATGTGCCCTCGCGCGGGCTGATTGGCTATCATGGCGAATTCCTGACCGATACCCGCGGCACCGGCGTGTTGAACCGCGTGTTTCATGGCTGGACAGCCCACCGCGGCCCGATTCCCGGGCGCCGTGCGGGTGTGCTTATTTCGATGGAAGATGGCGAGGCCGTGGCCTATGCGCTGTGGAACCTCGAAGAGCGGGGCCGCATGTTCCTTGGGCCGCAGGCAAAAGTGTATCAAGGCATGATCATCGGCGAGCACAGCCGCGATAATGACCTAGAGGTGAACCCGCTTAAGGGCAAAAAGCTGACCAACGTGCGCGCCAGCGGCACCGACGATGCCGTGCGCCTGACCCCGCATATCAACTTCACTTTGGAAGAGGCGATTGCCTATATCAACGACGATGAATTGGTCGAGGTCACGCCGCAATCGATCCGCCTGCGCAAGCGCTATCTCGACCCGCACGAGCGCAAGCGGATGTCAAAGCAAGCCTGATAATACAGCAGGTTACGGGGCAATCATCACACGCCCTGTAACCTGCAACCGGCCTTCGCGCAGCTGGGCCACAATCATCTCGCCCGATCGCGCGCCAACACCCGTTAACGCACGGATATTCACCTGATGCGTCACAAGAAACAGCCTTTGCCCGGCGTTTTCTTGTATCAACCGCATGGCCGCCTGCGTTTGCGCGGCTTCTGCCCCATAGTTTTGGAAAAACGAATTCAGCGCCGGTTGGTCGTCAACCAGGCCCAGTTCCAATAACTGTGCCGTATCGCGGCAGCGGCACCACTGGCTGGAAAACACGTGGTCAAACCCAATACCTTGGGCGGCCAGCATCTGGCCAATCGCCTGCGCCTGCGCCCTGCCCCGCGCATCAAGGTTGCGCTGGGTTTCACAGCGCGCCAGATCAAAATGGCCCGGATCGCCCGTGCCAGGCGCCAAAGCATGGCGCATCAGCACCACAGCACCCGGCGCACGCAGCGCCTGCCAATCGTTGGCCAAGACCGGCTGCGCCACGACCAATAGAAATAATGCAATGAAAAATCGTGCCATGCTGCCACCCCCGCATAGGGCGCCACTTAGGGCGGCTATGCGGGGTGTCCAGCCATGGGCATGGCGCTATTCGGTGGTTTCAACCACCAAAAGTTCGCGCTCGGATGCGCCGCGCGCGTGGCTTAGCGCCTCTTGGTATTCGGGGCTGTGATAGCAGGCCACCGCCGCCTCGACACTGTCAAAGCGCGCAACCACGTTGCGCGGGCGCTCTTTGCCCTCAAGCTGCACAAAACGCGCGGCACGGGCAATGAAATGCCCCCCGTGTTTGGCAATGGCAGGCCCAGCAAGGGCCGCATATTTGCCATAGGCCTCTTCATCGGTCACGGTCACATGGGCGATCCATAATGCGGGCATGGGCCTATCCTTCGATCACAGCGCGGGCCGCGGCCAGCGCATTTTGTGCATTTTCAACCGAGGCCCCGCCGCCTTGGGCCATGTCAGGGCGCCCACCGCCGCCCTTGCCGCCCAGTTCCGCCACAGCCGCCTTGACCAGATCCACCGCCGAGACGCGCGCGGTTAAATCTTCGGTCACACCCGCCGCCACAGCCGCCTTGCCGCCGGTATCGGCGATCAGCACCACCGCCCCACTGCCAATGCGGGCCTTATGCTCGTCGATCAGGGCGGGCAGGTCTTTGCCCGACACGCCGCTTAACACCTGCCCCACAAAGGACAGGCCAGCCACGTCTTGCACAGCCGCTGCACCGCCTTGGCCCGCCCCACCGGCCATGGCCAGTTCGCGGCGCAGCTGTGCCACTTCGTTTTCCAGCTTGCGCCGCTCGTCCAGCAGCATGCGCACGCGGGCCGGCACTTCGGCCGCCTGCGTTTTCAATTCGCCCGCCACCGCGGCCAAAGTCTGCGCTTGCTGCGCCAGATGGCGCATGGCATCGGCGCCCGTCAGCGCCTCGATCCGGCGCACGCCCGCGCTAGAGGCGCTATCGCCCAACAGGGCAAAGGCCCCAATATCGCCGGTGCGCGCCACATGGGTGCCGCCACACAGTTCGATCGAATAGGTTTGGCCATCGGCCCCTTTGCCAGACCCCGCCTCGACACCCATCGAAACAACGCGCACCTCGTCGCCATATTTTTCGCCAAACAGCGCCTGTGCGCCAAGCGCGCGGGCATCATCTGGCGTCATAATGCGGGTGCTAACGGCGGTGTTTTGGCGGATAAAGGCATTCACCTCGTCTTCCACCTGCGACAGTTCTTCGGCGCTGAGTGCCTTGGAATGGCTGAAATCAAAACGCAGCCGGTCATCGGCATTCAACGACCCGCGCTGCGCCACATGGGCGCCAAGCGCGCGGCGCAATGCCTCGTGCAGAAGGTGGGTGGCCGAATGGTTGGCGCGAATGGCCCCGCGGCGGGCATGATCCACCGCCAAGGCCACGCCCATACCCGGGGTTAGCTGGCCAGTTTCCACATGCGCCATGTGCACGAAGATGCCGTTCACTTTCTTGGTGTCATGCACGCGGGCCTGACCGCCCTCGAATTTGATCACGCCGCTATCGCCCACTTGGCCACCAGATTCGGCGTAAAAAGGCGTTTGGTTCAACACAACCTGCACAGACTGCCCAGCCGCGGCAGCCGTTACGCTGGCCCCATCTTGCACCAGTGCCAAAACTTGGCCCTCGGCGGTTTCGGTGTCGTAGCCCAAAAATTCGGTCGTGCCGTGCTGTTCAACAATGTCGAACCAAATCGCGGCATCCGCCGCCTCGCCCGAGCCTGCCCATGCCGCGCGCGCCTTGGCCTTTTGTTCGGCCATGGCGGCATCAAAGCCATCGGTATCGACGGCACGGCCCTTTTCGCGCAGCGCATCTTGCGTAAGATCCAGCGGAAAACCGAATGTATCATATAGCTTAAAGGCCGCGGCCCCAGGCAGCGGGGCTTCGTCTGGCAGGTTTGCCAATTCGTCGTCCAGCAGCTTTAGGCCACGATCCAAGGTTTGCTTGAAGCGGGTTTCTTCCAGCTTCAGCGTTTCTTCGATCAGCGCTTGGGCTTGGCGCAATTCGGGATAGGCATCGCCCATTTGTGCGCTCAGCGCCCCAACCAAGCGGTGCATCACCGGGTCTTTGGCACCCAGCAAATGCGCGTGGCGCATGGCCCGGCGCATGATGCGGCGCAAAACATAGCCACGCCCATCGTTCGAGGGCATCACCCCATCCGCAATCAAGAACGAGGTCGAGCGCAAATGGTCGGCGATCACCCGGTGGTGGGTTTTCCCGGGGCCATCTGGCGCGCCATCGGTCAGGTTCGCGCTGGCTTCGATCAGGGCGCGCATCAAATCGGTGTCGTAATTGTCGTGCTTGCCCTGCAGCAAGGCGCCAATCCGTTCCAGCCCCATGCCCGTATCGATCGATTGCATATCCAGTGCGCGCATCGAGCCATCTTCGAATTGCTCGTTTTGCATGAAAACAACGTTCCAGATTTCGATGAACCGGTCGCCATCTTCCTCGGCCGAGCCCGGAGGGCCGCCCCAAATGTGATCGCCGTGATCATAAAAGATCTCGGTGCAGGGGCCACAGGGGCCGGTGGGTCCCATCTGCCAGAAATTGTCGCTGGTGGCGATACGAATGATCCGGTCTTCGGGAACGCCAACTTTTTTCCAAATTTCAAAGGCTTCATCATCGGTGTGATACACCGTGGTCAGCAGGCGTTTGGGGTCGATGCCAAATTCTTTTGTGATCAATTCCCAGGCGAATGGAATGGCCTCGGTTTTGAAATAATCCCCAAACGAGAAATTGCCCAGCATTTCGAAAAATGTGTGATGGCGGGCGGTGTAGCCCACATTGTCCAGGTCGTTGTGCTTGCCCCCTGCGCGCACGCATTTTTGGGCCGTAGTGGCGCGCACATAATCGCGCTTTTCAACGCCGGTGAAACAGTTCTTGAACTGCACCATGCCCGAATTGGTAAACATCAACGTCGGGTCATTGCGCGGCACCAATGGGCTGGATTGCACAATCTGGTGCCCTTGCGCGTCGAAATAGGACAAGAAAGTCGAGCGGATATCGTTCAGCGTCGGCATGTGCGGTCTCTGGCCTTCAAGGGTGTGGAGTTTGGGCAGATGTATCTGCACACCCCGCAACTGTCCATCATCCTTTACCGATAAATCACCCCATCCCGCAGCAAAAAGGCGCCCAAAGGCGCCTTTTTGCTAGAAATAGTACAGCACTTACCCCTCGAAAACGTCGTCGGTGCTGTCGCCATCCTTCATCCCAAATTCCAGCCCATGGGCTGCGCGGATTTTATCTTCGATACTGATGGCCATGGCGGGGTTGTCGCGCAGGAATTGTTTGGCGTTTTCACGCCCTTGCCCGATACGTTCGTCGCCATACGAGAACCACGCACCAGATTTATCAACAACCCCCGCTTTCACGCCAAGATCCAGCAGCTCGCCCATTTTCGAGATGCCTTCGCCATACATGATGTCGAATTCGACCTGTTTGAAGGGCGGGGCGACCTTGTTTTTAACCACTTTAACGCGGGTGGCGTTGCCCACCACCTCGTCGCGGTCTTTGATCGCGCCGATGCGGCGGATGTCCAAACGAACCGAGCTGTAAAACTTCAGCGCGTTGCCACCTGTTGTGGTTTCAGGGCTGCCAAACATCACCCCAATTTTCATCCGGATCTGGTTGATGAAAATCACCATGCAATTCGAACGGCTGATAGAGCCGGTCAATTTACGCATGGCTTGGCTCATCAAGCGGGCCTGAACGCCAACATTGCTATCGCCCATGTCGCCTTCAAGTTCGCTTTTGGGGGTCAGCGCGGCCACAGAATCAACCACAACCATGCTCACCGCGCCCGAGCGCACCAGCGTATCGACGATTTCCAACGCTTGCTCGCCCGTGTCGGGCTGGCTGATCAACAATTCATCCAAGTTGACGCCCAATTTCTTGGCATAGCCCGGATCGAACGCGTGTTCCGCATCCACAAAGGCGCATACCCCGCCTTTTT
>RFQY01000111.1 GCA_009924775.1 Paracoccaceae bacterium
ATGCGCCGCGGCAATGGCAGTGGCGCCCATGGTATCAAAGGGTGGCGATACCTCGACCACATCGCCGCCCAACAGGTTTATGCCCGCCAAGCCACGCAAAATGGCCGCAGCCTGCCAACTGGCCAAGCCGCCCCAAACCGGGGTGCCGGTGCCCGGCGCAAAGGCAGGATCAAGGCAATCGATATCAAAGGTCAGATAAGTGGGCTGCGCGCCCAAGACCTGCCTGATTTCGGCCACGGTGCCCGCAGGCCCCAAGGCATGGACGCGCGGCGCGTCGATGATGTGAAAGCCCAGCGTATCGGGGTTATCGGTTCGAATTCCCACCTGAACCGAGCGCGCAGGGTCCACATAGCCCAGCTTTACCGCCTTATACATAAAGGTGCCGTGATCGATGCGCTGGAAATTGTCGTCGGCCCATGTGTCGGAATGGGCATCAAATTGCAACACCGACAGGGACCCATATTTTTCGGCATAGGCCTGCAGGATGGGCAGGGTAATGGAATGATCGCCCCCCAACACAACAGACCCGGCCCCGGCCGCCAGAATGGTGCTGATATGGCTGTGCAGCCGCGCGGGGAATTCGGCGGGCATGGCATAATCAAAGGCCAAATCGCCGTAATCGACGATGGCAAATTCGCTGAGCGGGTCATAGCCCCAGCCAAAGGGGGCATCGGGGCTTTGCAGCGCGCTGGCCTCGCGGATGGCGCGCGGGCCCAAACGCGTGCCGCTGCGGTTGGTCACGGCTTGGTCAAAGGGCACGCCCGTCACCGCCAGATCGACCCCGGCCAGATCTTTGCTGTAGCGGCGGCGCAGAAATGAGGTTGCCCCGCCAAACGTGTTCTCGAAACTTGGGCCACGTAAATCTTGCCGCGTAAAGGCATGATCTATTTGGTTTTTTGCGTCTTCCAAGCTCATGATTTAACCCGCTACTGGCTGCGCGCGTTCCACCAGACGCGCAAAGAACGAGGCGCCGATGGGCGCCACTTCGTCGTTGAAATCATAGCCCGCTTGATGCAGGCCTGCGCCCTCGCCTTGACCCAAGAACAAATAGGCGCCGGGGCGTGCCTCTAGCATATAGGAAAAATCCTCGGCCCCCATTTCACGGCTGGCCGCACCATCCACCAGATCGGGGCCCACCACCTCGGCGGCCACCTCGACGGCAAATTCGGTTTGCGCCGCGTGGTTCACCGTTGAGGGGTAATAGACGTGATACCGCAGCGCCGCCTCGACATCAAAGGCCGCTGCCGTGCCCTGCACGATCGCCTCCATGCGCCGGCGCACCATCGCCTGCACCTCCTTATCGAATGTGCGCACGGTGCCCCCCAGATAGGCCGTTTCCGGCACGATATTTTCGGCAGATCCCGTGTGAATTTGGGTGATGGAAATCACCAGATCGTCCAGCGCATAATGGTTGCGGCTGCTGATGGTTTGAATGGCCTGCCCAATGGCCAAGGCCGCCACCACCGGATCGCGGGTTTCGTGGGGCATGGCGCCATGGCCGCCCAAGCCGCGGATATCGATATGGAAACTATCAACCGCCGCCATGATTGGCCCGGGGCAGGTGATAAATTGCCCCAAGGCCACGCCGGGGGCGTTATGCAGCGCATAGACTTGGGCGATATCGAACCGCTCCATGATGCCTTCTTCCACCATCACGCCACCGCCGCCGCCATCTTCTTCGGCCGGTTGAAAGATCAGCGCCACCCGGCCCGAAAAATTGCGCGTTTCCGCCAAATAGCGCGCAGCCCCCAGCAGCATGGTGGTGTGGCCATCATGGCCGCAGGCATGCATTTTTCCCGCGATCTTGCTGGCATAGGGTGCGTTGGTTTCCTCGAGAATTGGCAGCGCATCCATATCGGCGCGCAGGCCAATCGTGGGGCCCGCGCCCTGCCCCTCGATCAGGGCAACGATGCCGGTTTTCGCAATGCCTGTGTGTATCTCGGTGATGCCAAAGCTGCGCAGCTGTTGTTCGACAAAGGCCGCGGTTTCGTGGCATTCAAAACCCAGTTCGGGGTTTTGATGCAGATGTTGGCGCCATGCGGCCATGTCTGGGGCATAGCTGGCAATGCGGTTGATCACGGGCATGGGTGGACTCCTCGGTGGCGAATGCTCAAGGTTGCACTTGACCCCAAGAGCGGAGCCATCGCAATGCCTGACGACAGCTTGATACACGATCCCAATGGTGGAATGCCACGGTTACTGGAAATAATGCGTCGCTTGCGCGACCCAAACAGCGGCTGCCCATGGGATATCGAGCAAAATTTCGCCACCATCGCCCCCTACACGATTGAAGAGGCCTACGAGGTGGCCGACGCGATCGAGCGCAAAGCTTGGGACGAGCTAAAGGGCGAGCTGGGGGATTTGCTGTTTCAATCGGTGTTTCATGCACAAATGGCCGCCGAGGCGGGTTTGTTCAATTTCGATGACGTGGCCAACACCATGAGCGATAAAATGGTGGCCCGCCATCCCCATGTTTTTGGCGATGAAAGCCGCGACAAAACCGCCCAACAGCAAACCCAAGATTGGGAACAGATCAAGGCCGCCGAACGCGCAGCGCGCGCCCAAAGCGGTGTGCTAGAGGGGGTGGCCATCGGCCTGCCCGCGCTTTTGCGTGCCCACAAGCTGCAAAAACGCGCCGCGCGGGTGGGGTTTGACTGGCCCGATATCACACAGGTGTTGGATAAGCTGGTGGAAGAGGCCGCCGAACTGGCCGAGGCAAAGGCCCAGCTTGGCGCCGATGAAATAGAAGAGGAAATGGGCGATTTGCTGTTTATCATGGCCAATTTGGCGCGGCATTTGGGGGTAGAACCCGAAGCCGCCCTGCGCCGTGCCAATGCCAAATTCACCCGCCGCTTTGCCCATATCGAGGCGGCGCTGGCCCAGCAGGGCAAAACCCCGCAGCAATCGAATTTGGCGGAAATGGACGCGCTTTGGAACAGTGCCAAGGCGGTGGATAAGGCAAACAAGGCGGCCAGTTTGGAACCGGCGCAAAAACCTGATTAAAAAAATCAACTATTGTTCTGACTAAAAGACTCAGGTAACAAGGGGCCCAGTGAAACACTGTCGCCAAGGATCAAGACATGTCGAAAACTCTTACATACGCGCTAGTGGCCGGCGCCGTTGCGCTGGGGGCCCTGCCCGCCATGGCAGACGAGGTGAACCTTTATTCCTATCGCCAACCCGATCTGCTGCGCCCACTGACAGATGCCTTTACCGCAGAAACCGGGATCAAGGTGAATGTTGCACATCTGGAAAAGGGCATGGTGGAACGGCTAAGCGCCGAGGGTGATCGCAGCCCCGCCGATTTGGTGCTGACGGTGGATATTGCGCGCCTTGCGGCCATTGTAGATGCGGGCCTGACCCAGCCTGTCGATAGCGAAACCTTGCGCGCGAATGTGCCCGATATTTACCATGACCCGGATGGGCATTGGTGGGGCCTGACCACGCGGGCGCGGGTGGTTTATGCCTCGAAAGACCGCGTCGCTGATGGCGAGGTGACAACCTACGAAGATCTGGCCGATCCGAAATGGGCCAACCGCATTTGCACCCGCTCGGGCACGCATGCCTATAACGTGGCGCTGGTGGCGGCCTATTTGCACCACCACGGCGCACAGGCCACCGAGGCATGGCTAAAGGGTGTGAAGGCCAATTTGGCCCGCAAACCCCAAGGCAATGACCGCGGCCAAGTAAAGGCCATTTGGGCTGGCGAATGCGACATCAGTTTGGGCAACACCTATTACATGGGCGCCATGCTGAGCGATGCAGAACAAACCGAATGGGCCAATAGCGTGAAAATCGTGTTCCCGGTGTTTGAAAACGGTGGGGCGCATGTCAACATCTCGGGCGTTGCCATGACCAAGGCCGCGCCAAACCGCGAAAATGCCTTGAAGATGATGGAGTTTTTGACCTCGCCCAAGGCGCAGGCCATCTATGCCGAGGCCAATTTTGAATACCCCATCGCCCCCGGCATTCAGCCCGATCCGCTGGTGGCTGGTTGGGGCAGCTTTACCGCAGATGATGTGAACCTGATGGATCTGGCCAAATTGCGCCCCGATGCGCTGAAACTGATCGAAAGCATCGACTTCGACGGATAAGCGCCTGACAGGCAGAGAAAAAGACAGAAAACGCCAGCTGATAAGCTGGCAAATACACGAAAAAGGCCAGCGCGGTTTCGCGCTGGCCTTTTGCCAATTGCGCCTACTTAGCTGCGGGTGGTGCCTTGGCCGCGCACCAAATATTTGAAACTGGTCAGCTGCGCCGCCCCCACCGGGCCGCGCGCGTGCATTTTGCCTGTGGCAATGCCAATTTCCGCCCCCATTCCAAATTCGCCGCCATCGGCAAACTGGGTCGAGGCGTTATGCATCAAGATCGCGCTATCTAGGCGTTCAAAAAACCGCGCAACGGCTGCCGGGTCTTCGGCCAGAATGCATTCGGTGTGATTTGAGCCATATTGGCGGATATGCGCAATCGCCTCATCCACATCCTCTACCACGCGCGCGGCGATATCCATATCCAGATATTCGCGCCCCCAATCGGCATCTGTGGCCAAATCGGTGCCCACCAGCCCCGGCCCAGCATGCACCCGCACGCCCGCCTGCATCAACATGCCCAGCACATCCGCGCCCAAACCCGTGGCGATATCTTTGTGGATCAACAGGCATTCTGCCGCCCCGCATATGCCAGTGCGACGGGTTTTGGCGTTAAGAACAACGCGCAGGGCTTTTTCGGCATCGGCTGATTTATCAAGGTAGATATGCACGATACCTTCGAGATGGGCAAAAACCGGCACCCGCGCCTCGCGTTGCACCAGCCCCACCAGCCCTTTGCCACCGCGCGGCACGATCACATCGATCGTTTCCGTCATGGTCAGCATTTCCTGCACCGCCGCCCGGTCGCGCGTGGGCACAAGCTGAAGGGCCGCCTCGGGCAGGCCGGCGGCCTGTAATCCGGCCACCAAACAGGCATGAATGGCCACAGAGGAATGAAAGCTTTCCGATCCACCGCGCAAGATAACCGCATTGCCCGCCTTAAGGCACAAAGCCCCGGCATCGGCGGTCACGTTGGGGCGCGATTCATAAATAACGCCCACCACGCCCAAAGGCGTGCGCACCCGGCGAATGTTTAACCCCGAGGGCATATCCCAGTCTGCCAGCACCTCGCCCACCGGGTCTGATTGCGCCGCCACCGCGCGCAGGCCATCGGCCATGGCCGCAATGCGCCCCGCGTCCAGCATCAAACGGTCCATCATGGCCGCCGATAGGCCCTTGGCGCGGCCATAGTCTAAATCTTTGGCATTGGCGGCGATTATCTGATCGGTGTTGGCGCATAGCGTGTCAGCCGCCACCCGCAGCGCCCGCTCTTTTGCCTGCGATGGCGCATAGGCCAATTCCGCAGCAGCCGCGCGCGCCGCTTGGCCCAAGCCTGCCATGATTGCGGGAATTGTTTGCATGTCACTCATCTATGCCCCCTATGATGCGCCAGTTTTGGCTTATCTCGCTTATGTCGCCTATGTGGCCATGTCGTCGCGATGAACCAAGGCTGCGCGCGGTTGATAGCCCAGCAGCCCCTCGATCTCGTCGCTGCGCCGGCCCATGATCTGGCGCGCCTCGGCGGCAGTATAGCGGCACAGCCCCAGCCCCACCACATGCCCATCGGGTGCGATAATCTGCACTGGATCGCCGCGGCCAAAATCGCCCTCGATCTGGCGCACCCCGGCGGGCAACAGGCTTTTGCCCTGCCCCAATGCGCGCGCCGCACCCGCATCGACACAGACTTGGCCGCGCGGTTTCATCGCCGCGATCCAGCGTTTGCGGGCCAAGCGCGGGTCTAGCGCGGGGCGAAACCACGTGGCATTGGCGCCATTGGCCAAGGCCTGCAAGGGCGACAGGGCGCTACCTTCGGTGATGGCCATGGCACAGCCCCCCGCAGTGGCCATCTTGGCCGCCAGCAATTTCGTAATCATCCCCCCCTTTGACAGGCCCGAGGTGCCATCACCGGCCTGCGCCTCGATCTCGGGGGTGATTGTCTCGATCACGTCATAGCGTTTGGCGCTGGCGTCCAGCTGTGGGTTTGCCGAATAAAACCCATCAACATCTGACAACAAAATCAATTGGTCAGCGCCCACAGTTACAGCAACTTGGGCCGCCAGCCTGTCGTTGTCGCCATAGCGTATTTCATCCGTGGCAACCGTGTCGTTTTCATTCACAATCGGCACCACGCCCAAGCCCAACAAGGTTTCCATCGTGGCGCGGCTGTTCAAATACCGCCGCCGATCGGCGCTGTCTTCCAGCGTAACCAGCACTTGGCCCGTTGTAATGCCATGGGGCGCCAACCCCTCTTCATAGGCGCGGGCCAGGCGAATTTGGCCCACCGCAGCCGCGGCTTGGCTTTGCTCTAAGGCCAAAGGCCCGGCAGGCAGGCCCAGGACCCCACGCCCCAGCGCGATAGAGCCCGACGATACCAGCACAACATCGGCGCCCCCTGCCTTTAGCCATGCCACATCTTGGGCCAAACTGCGCAACCAATCGGCCCGCAAGCTGCCGCTGGCCCGGTCGACCAACAGCGCCGAGCCAATTTTTACCACAACGCGTTTTGCATCTCTTAGGGTTGCCACGGCGCCTCCTGCTGCGGCTGGTCCTCTTCCTCTTTGCGCACGATCTTGTGGCGCAAACGGTCGTCATCGATCTGGCGGCGCAGCGCGCGCAACACCGCTTCTGTGCCCTCGCCCGACACGCCCGACATCAGCATCACAGGCGCGCCCACGGCGTCTTCCAGCTCGTCTTTCAGAAAGGCGCGTTCCTCTGCATCCATGGTGTCGACCTTGTTTAAAACCGTCACCCGCGGTTTTTCAGCCAAGCCCCCGCCATAGGCGTTCAACTCGCCAATGATGGTGTGGTAATCCTCGATCAAACTGCCCGAACTGCCATCGACCAAATGCAACAGCACCGCGCAGCGCTCGACATGGCCCAAGAACAAATCCCCCAAGCCGCGCCCCTCGCTGGCGCCTTCGATCAGGCCGGGAATGTCGGCCACCACAAATTCCACCCCATCCACACCCACAACACCCAAATTGGGGTGCAACGTGGTAAAGGGGTAATCGGCAATCTTGGGGCGCGCATTCGAGGTGGCCGCCAAAAACGTGGATTTACCCGCGTTGGGCAGGCCCAATAGCCCCACATCGGCAATAAGCTTCAAACGCAGCCACAGCGTGCGCTCGACCCCGTCTTGACCGGGGTTTGCGCGGCGGGGCCCTTGGTTTATGGCGGATTTGAACTGCAAATTCCCCCAACCGCCATTGCCGCCCTTTGCCAACAACACCCGCTGGCCCACCTCGGTCATATCCGCAATCAGGGTTTCTTCGTCTTCATCCAGCACCTCGGTGCCAACGGGCACGCGCAATACGATATCATCGCCCGTGGCGCCCGTGCGCTGGCGCCCCATGCCGGGGCGGCCATTATCGGCAAAAAAATGTTGCTGATAGCGGAAATCGATCAGCGTGTTCAGCCCATCCACCGCCTCAATCCAGACCGAGCCGCCATTGCCACCATCGCCGCCATCGGGGCCGCCGAATTCGATAAACTTCTCGCGCCGAAAGCTGACACAGCCATTACCCCCGGCGCCCGAACGAATATAGACCTTTGCAAGATCGAGAAATTTCATATCCGGCTCCTTTGCCGACGGCTCTATCGCAAAGGCCCTGCCCTGCTCAAGCCAGCTTTCTGCTATAGGTCCACGTGGGCACATTTGCCCCGCGTGCAACCGAAAATGTTTCCGCATCGCCCAAATATTGGAACCCGCAATTCGTCAACACCCGCGCCGAGGCGGGATTGTCTTGAAAAACCTGCGCAAACAGCGCCTCGCATCCATGCGGATTGGCCCCGATCAGCGCCTGCACCGCGCGCCGGGCCACGCCCGTGTTCCAAAACGCAGGCGCCACCCAATAGCCAATTTCCGAACGCCCCCGGTCAACCCGGTCCAGCGAAATCAGCCCCATCACTTCGGCCCCGCCAGCCCCCAGCCCATCAAGCGCCCAAATATCTTCGCTGCGATCTGGCGCATTGGCGCGCGCAACCAAGGCATCGCTTGCCCCCGGCGGCAAAGGATGGGGGATAGAGCGGGTCATCGCCGCCACGCGCTGGTCGCCCGCGTAAAACGAGATCAACCCGGTGTCAGCCTGCCGCAAGGGGCGCAAAACGAACCCATCGGCAGCAATCACAGGCTGTTGGGCGCAACGATCCACGCTCATTTGAAATCTCCTCCCAACAAAACCAACACCACCGAGGCCACGGTCAAAAACGCCAAGCCGCGCATCAAATACCGCTCGGCAGGGCGCCCCGCCACGCTACGGGCCAAACGATCGCCCGCCAATGTCCACATCGGGTGCAACACCAGCTGCAAAGCAAAAAGACAGGCCGCTATAGCAGCCGTTGCCTGCAACGCTGGCGTGCCCGGCGCCACGAAATTGGTAAAGCCCGCCACGATCATCGCCCAGGCCTTGGGGTTCAGCGGATGCACCACCAACCCCGCCCAAAAGCCCGGCGCCTGCCCCCCGGCAACCGGCTGCCCCAACCGCAAATTTGCCACCTTCCAGGCAAGCCAGCAGATATAGGCAATACTGGCCCATTTCAGCGCCTCAAACAGCCCCGGCACCTTGGCCGCCACCTCCATCAGGCCAAACCCAATGGGCCAGATGATCAACTGCTTCCCCAGCGCCACCCCCGCCACAAACGGCAGCGCCGCCCGAAAGCCAAAGCGCGCACCGGTGGCCATCAGCGCCATATTCGCAGGCCCCGGCGTGCCCACTTGCGAGGCACCAAAAACCAAAAAGCTGATCACAGACACGCCCATAAAGGCCCCCGTAAACACGAAAAAAGGGACCGGCTAAGCACGCCGATCCCCATGTTCTTACCCGTGAAGCTCGGCTTACTCTGCGGCTTCTGCGACTGGCAGAACCGAAATAAAGGTGCGCCCTTTCAGGCCCTTGTGAAAGGTTACCTTGCCTTCGGATGTGGCGAAAATGGTGTGGTCGCGGCCCATGCCAACGCCCTCACCCGGCCACCACTTGGTGCCACGCTGGCGCACGATGATATTGCCCGGAATGGCCGCCTGGCCACCAAACAATTTCACGCCAAGACGGCGGCCGTCAGAATCGCGACCGTTACGGGATGAACCGCCTGCTTTCTTGTGTGCCATGGGGGGTTACTCCTTGTCTGCCGCTGCTTTTTTGGCAGCGGGTTTCTTTGCGGCAGCCGCTTTCGGCGCCTCGGCCACAGGGGCATCGGTGCTCGCACCAACAGCCGCCTTCACGCCCGATTTCTCACCACCCGAGGCCAACACTTCGGTGATTTTCACCAAGGTCAGCTGCTGACGGTGGCCTTTCGTGCGCTTCGACGAATGCTTACGACGACGCTTTACGAAATGGATAACCTTGTCACCCTTGATCTGGTCAACAACCTCGGCCTGCACAGCCGCGCCCGCCACAAACGGCGCGCCAACGACGACAGCCTCGCCACCCAGCATCAAAACATCGTTAAACTGGATTGTTTCCCCAGCATTTGCGGCCAGCTTTTCCACGCGCAGCATATCGCCCGCCTGAACTTTGTACTGCTTGCCGCCGGTTTTCAGAACCGCGAACATAGTGCTTTTCCTTTTTCTCCGCGTCCTGTGGTCCCTGCCCCGCTATGGGTCAGGCGTTATGGCACAGCCACCTCGAACAGCGCGCCCGCAAGGGCGTAAACAAAAATGCACCCGGGCAAGGTTGCCCCTGCCCGGATGCGCGCTTTTCTCTCATCGCGCCCGCGAAGTCAAGAACCATCTCACCGCGCCCGCCCGACCCCTGACACCGCAACTGCCCCTGCAAACCGCGCCCTTCATCTTGCCCAAAATACTCAA